>JBBIUZ010000001.1:0-1991 GCA_037439985.1 Methanobacteriota archaeon
TCTCCTGCCATCAGCCATGCGACGCGATTGGCGTACATAAGCATTTCGAGCGGCCCCCTCGCGGAGGCTCGAGAAGTGGCGGTCCTGCCCGTGCTCGCCGCAGCCCTCGCCCCGTCATGGATGTCCCTGGTTCGCCGGATTCCGACACGGAGGATTCCTTGAGCCACCGATTACCCTCGTCCATATACGTGGAAACATAGATATTCGGCTAGACGGTCAGCATTCAAACGGAGGATATGAATGGCGGAAGCAAAGACATTCGTCTTGCCCGAATTGCCGTACGCATATGATGCCCTGAAGCCGTACATGTCTGAGGAACAGCTCAGAGTGCACCACGACAAGCACCACGCGGCGTACGTGAACGGCGCGAACAACATCCTGGCGAAGATGGACAAGGCCAGGGCCGAGAACGCGGATTTCGATGTGAAGAGCACGCTCAAGGAGCTGTCCTGGAACATAGGCGGGCACGCGCTCCACTCGCTGTTCTGGCCGAGCATGTCCCCCAAGGGCGGCGGGAAGCCGGGGGGAAAGCTCGACGACTGGATCGACAAGGAGTTCCGCAGCTTCGACCGGTTCAAGAAGGAGTTCACGGCGGCCGCGAACTCGGTCGAGGGCTCCGGCTGGGCAGCGCTCACGCTCGGCTCGCAGACATCGAGGCCGTACATCATGCAGGTCGAGAAGCACAACATGAACGTCTACCCTGCGTACACGGTCCTGATGGCCATCGACGTGTTCGAGCACGCGTACTACATCGACTACAAGAACGACCGCGGCAAGTTCGTCGAAGGCTTCTGGAACGTCGTCAACTGGGACGAGGTCGACAGGAGGCTCTCGGCCCACCTGTGAAGTGACGGTCGACCCATTTGCCAGGCGGCCGCTCAGGAATGGTCGGCCGGCCCGCTTTTCTTCTTTCTCCTCATCTCCGGGCAGATATCCAGAAAGGTTTTAGCCAAGCTAGGCATCACCGGTTTGCCTAGGGGGAGTGCAGATGTCGTTGGCGCGGCTGAAGTTCCTGGACAAGGACGAGGAGAATCTGATACACGAGCAGAGCCTGGTCTGCCTCGAGAGGATCGGCGTGATGGTGAAGAGCCCGTCCGTACTCGCGATGCTTGGAAAGGCTGGGGCGAGGATCGACGAGAAGAAGGGTGTGGCACGGATCCCTGAGCGCATGGTCACGGACGCTCTCAGCAAGGCCCCGAAGAGGCTCGCGCTGGGCGCGAGGAACCCCGGGAACGAGAAGGTCATCCCCGTCGACACCTACCCGCTGCTGGCGACGACCGGCCTGGCCGTCTACACGAGGGACATCAAGACCCGGGAGCGCCGTCCGACCACGAACAAGGACCTCGCGGAATTCTCCAGGATCGCGGACGCGATGGACGCGGTCGACATCTGCTGGACCACGGTCACGGCCTCGGACGTGCCCCAGGAGGCGCTCGCGGTGGAGTCTCTCTGGACGGTCCTGCAGAACAACACGAAGCATATCCATGTCGTCCCGGCGACCCTGGGGGTTGAGAGCGCCCGGAAGCAGGTCGAGCTCGCCTCCTTGGTGGCGGGAGGGCCCGACCAGCTGAGGAAGAAGCCTCTGTTCTCCGTCATCAGCTGCTCGATAGCCCCGCTCGCATTCGCCGGGCCGGAAATCGAGGCCCAGGCGGAGTTCGCGAAGCACGGCATACCTGTGATATCGATGTCCATGTCCATCGGGGGGCTGTCGGCCCCCGTCACGATGGCAGGCACGCTCGAGAACATCAACGCCGAGAATCTCGCGAGCCTCGTGATCACGCAGACCTCCTCTCCAGGAGCGCCCTTCGTGTACAGCTCGGAGTCCGCTCCGATGGACATGAAGACGGGCGTCATGGACTACAACTCCTACTGGCTGCCGCTCCTGAGCGCAGGCGCGGCCCAGCTGGCGGTGAGGTACCGCCTGCCCTCGCTCGTCTCCAGCTGGGGCATCGAGACCATGGACCCAGGGATGCAGTCGCCTTTCGGCGAGG
>JBBIUZ010000001.1:2001-60794 GCA_037439985.1 Methanobacteriota archaeon
GCTAGAGCGTTCCAAAAGGTTAGTAGCCTGGCCGCGCGCGGCGGTGTACGGGGAGGCGCTCGGCGAGGCCTTCGGAACGGCCATCGGCACGTTCGTGGGCTCGGACATGATGTCCGGCGCAGGGAGCCTGGACAACGCCAAGGGCGCCGCCCTCGAGCAGGTCGTGATGGATTCGTACCTGTGGGAGGACATCAGGGGCTACATGAGGAAGTACGAGGTGTCGAAGGAGAGGATAGCGCTCGACGTGATCGAGCAGGTTGGCCACGGGCGCTCCTTCCTGACACACCCGCACACGGTGAAGAACTTCAAGCTCGAGACGCCCTTCAGGGACCAGAGGAAGAAGCTCTGGCAGGCCACCCTGTCGACCAGGATGGCTGACGAAGCGAGAGGGGAGGCCATTGGGATATTGGCGGAGCACGAGGTGCCCGCCCTTGAGAAGGAAGTGCTGGCGCGCGGCTCCGCGATCGTCAAGGAGTACGAGCGGAAGCTTCTGGCCTGAGCGCCCGCAAGGCGACATTCCGATAGCCCCGCTCCGCCATTCATATCCTCGGGCAGTCCGGGGATAGCGGGGTTCGGAAGGGAGATGGATGTGGAGGGGTTCTCCAGGCTGATGGAGGCCCTCACCCTGAGGTATCTCCACATGACCGCATGGGTCTCCCGAAGGGCGGGGAAGAGGCCGCGCGAGCTGCTCTCTGAAGTGCCCTTCGTATCGCTCTCCGTGCTCGTCGTCCTGGTCGCGCTCTTCGCCATGTCGATGGTCAGAGGCGGCTGGTCGTGGTCGACCTGGATATACTCCTTCGCCTTCTCCATCATGGTCCCGCTGGTGGCGTTCGAGGTCATGCGGGGGTCGTGATCACGGGCGGCGCGATGCTCCTCCTGTTCTTCATGGTGGTCCTGGACTCCGGCATGCCCGGGTACTTCGGCTGCAGCGTCTCCGACACCAACTGGTACGACAACTGGGCGCACCTGGTCGGCGTGTTCGGGATGACCATGCTCCTGTGGTCGTTCCTATGCTGGGCCCCTGGCTCGGACCGCCCTCGTGGTGGGAACGGCACGAGGAGGTTCGTGCTCGTGATCGGCACGATGGTCGCGGTGTCGTTCCTGTTCGATTTCATAGAGTTCCTCACGGACGCCCTGTTCGGCTGGACGAACTTCCATCCAGGGACAGACACCGTTGGGGACCTCACTTTCGACCTCGCGGGTGTGACCATAGGAGGATTGGTCATCTCGAGGCACGGTGCCAGCCTGCTCAGCAGGCCGTTCTGGCAGGATCGGCCGATACCAGCGGGCCGCTAGACGCCCCGCTCGACCTGCGCGATCGCGTCGAGGAGGTCGCCGGCCCTCATCCTCTCGGGCATGTTCCTGCTGTCCGGGTCCTTCTCGCACGCCCATTCCGCGGCCTGCCTGAGCGCGGCCTTCGTGGGCTCCCCTAGCTGCTTCAGCGTGGTCGGCAGCCCGACCTTCGCGCACCAGTCCGCGATCCGGCGTATCTCATCCGCCGGCCGCTTCTCGTAGACGAGCTGGACGATCGTCGAGTACGCTACCGTCTCCCCGTGCTCGCCGTTGACCTGCCCTGTCTTCGTGAGCCCATTGGAAAGCGCATGGGCGAGCGCGCAACCGGTGTTCTCGAAGGCCATGGCGGAGGACAGCTTCACGGCCTCTATGACGTCGTCCACGTCGAGCGAGTGAATGCCGTTCCTGAGGTCCGTGACGGCCTTGAGGCCGTGCTCCATCAGCCCGTCGAAGCAGGCGTCTGCGAGCGCGAGGGCCGGTGCGGCGGGTACCTGGCCTGGAGATCTCCTCTTGGCGGCCTTGGCGAAGGCCTCGGACTCGAACTTCGTCGCGAGCGCGTCCCCCATGCCCCAGACGATGTACTCCACGGGCGCCTTGGAGATGATCTCCGTGTCCTCGATCACGACCACCGGGCTCCTCGGGAGCGCGATCGCCTCCAGGTAGCGGTGGTCCTCTGTGTAGACGACGGACTCGGCGCTGGCATCCGCGTTCGTCGCGCACTGGGTGCCTACGGATATCGCCGGGAGCTTCAGCCTCCACGCGACCGCCTTGGCAGTGTCGATCGCCCTTCCGCCCCCGACACCAACGACGAAATGCGCCTTGCACTGCCTGCACTCCTCCACGAGCCTGTTGATGGTCGCGTGGGTGCAGTCCTTGACATCGTCCTTCCAGCCAACGGCCTCGATGCCGTTCGAGTCGAGCGACTTCCGTATCCTCTCGCCCGCGACCGACAGCGCGGTGTGACCGCCGACGACGAACGCCTTGTCCCCGAAGGGGCGCGCCTTCTGGCCGAGGTGGTAGATAGCTCCCTTTCCCTGGATGTACAGCGGGGGCATGATCATCTTCCTTGTGGTGACATCATCCATAACAGGTGGTCCTCCTCCCGGGTGATCAGAATCCTATGACATGGAGGTCGTTGTGGGTATTAAATGCAACCATTATTCATAGGATGCCTGACCATTACGGGCGCGGTGAGAATGACCCCGCGGGAGTGCGCCGATCCGCTCGCCCTGAAGGAGAAGACCAGGACGAAGTACGATGACCAATGGGCAGGGCAGGACTCGGAGGGGGCGGCCGAGCGCAGGCGGACGCTGGCGGCCGTCGCGGACCCGCTCATACGCATGGTCCAGCCGCTGGCCGGCATGACCGTCGCCGACCTGGGGATCGGGACCGGCAGCCTCGCCTTCAGGGCGGTCGAGCTGGCGGCCCCGAAGGAGCTGATAGGTATCGACTTCTCCTTTCCGGGGCTTTGCGTCGCCCGCTCGATATCCAGGCAGCCGCGGTTCAGGGATACCGACATCGAGCTGGTCCAGGCGGACCTCGAGCACGTGCCCCTCTCCAACAGGTCCGTTGACATCGTCCTCAGTCAGGCCACTCTGAACCTCATTCCCGACAAGGCCCTCGCGATGAGAGAGATGGCGCGGGTATCGAGACCGGGCGCGAAGATCGCAGTCTCGGACGCGTTCAGGACATCGCAGGTGGGCTTCGGGTGCTCGTGGGAGCAGTGCATAGGGGGCGCGGTCACCGTGAGCGAGTTCTCGTGGCTGGCGCTCGCCGCGGGCCTGATCTTATCGAGCCAGATCGACCTCACGCAGCAGGTCAGGAAGCTCGTGAGCGACGGGAAGTGGAACTGGCCGGAGTTCTTGCAGTACAACATGGACTACAGGGCGTTCCTGTTGCTGAGGGCGTGAGCTCGGGGCAAATGCCCGGACGCGAACATTGCTTCTGTCCGAGTCGTGGCCTTCATTCACCTTTGATCGCCTGTATGTTCCATGCCAACAATCGATAGTCGATTTGTCCCCAGTCACTTCTGAGCCCCATTGGCTGGGGCTTTCAGGCATGCATCCGTTCGCGGTCAAGGGCGCAGCATGGCACTTCGTCCCATGGATCTGTCCCAATTCGTGACACCCGAACCGCGCGATTCTCGCGGGCTAGATCCGGAGGGAACGAAGTCCGCCGTTCTCAGAGCCACTTCCGCGTGTACTCCTCGCTCAGCTCCCACAGTCTCATGGCAAGCACGGGATCGTTCGACTCCTTCGAGGTTCTCGCGACTTTCTCGTTCCTGAAGCATTCTCCTGAGATATCTGCCACACTCGGGGAGCTAGCAAGGAATACAGAGGTTCTCGCCCCCTTCTCCGGGCTTGTTCCAAACAACCTGAAAAAGAGCCTGCTCGGACCCCTTGAGTTCCTCGACAGATTGGTCGCAACGAGCCCTGGCATCAGGCAGTTGGCAGTAACGCCTGTTCCGGCCAACCTCCTCGACAGCTCCTTTATGAACAGCATGTCCGCCAGCTTCGATTGCCTGTAAGCCGACATTGGTCTGAAGGCTATCTTGAACTCGATGTCTTCGAAATCAATGGTGCCGCCATGAAGGCCTGATGAGAGGCTGATCACTCGAGCGGGAGCGCTCTTTCTGAGCAACCCAAGGAGCATGTTGGTCATCAGGAATGGAGCGAGGTGATTCACCGCAAAGGTTGTCTCGATACTATCCTTCGAGGCTTTCCATTGTCTCTCCCATGTGCCTGCGTTGTTGACGAGCACGTGCAGTCTGTCGTGCTTCTGCAGGAAAGTCGAGCAGAATTCATGAACAGAAGAGAGGGACGAGAGGTCGCATTCGAAGTACTCCACTGCCTCGTTGCCCGAAACGCTTCGTATCTGATCCCTGGTCGCACGTGCCTTTTCGGCATCCCTCGCCGTGAACACTATCGTCGCGCCCATTCTGGCAAGGGCCAATGCCGTTGCATTCCCTATTCCGGATGTCGCGCCGGTGATCAGGCAAGTTCTCCCGTTCATATTGACCGTCATGGTGTCGCCTCGCGCCGTAGCTATCATGTCATAATGGTTTTTGCCCGAACTACATCGAGACGAGGGTGATTGCCGTGTCTTGCCGGGCCCGCGCTCTGAACGACTTCCCCAAGGAGGGAAGGGGTTGGATTTGACGATCACAAGAACCTCCGTGGTGAACTGATCCTGGTCGGCAACTCGATGGATGTCATCTTGTTCCGACTCTTCCGCTTGTCACGGATCCCCCAGATGTTGGACATGCCTCTGTTCAAGGCCTTCTCGCACTTTGATGACTTTGTCCGTTGGCGATGGATTCGCTCCAATCCACGGGACGCACTCGGGGTGCTGCGTTCAGGAGCGGACGAGATACCGGTCAAGCTCGTAGCTCTTCCCCGGCCTGCCATCGGAGCGGATCGCCCTCTGGATGAACTGGCCGCAGTTGCTCCCTATGCGGTTCTCTTCGAGCTGCCCTATGCTCAGGACGACATCGAACCCCTCCTCGGCGAACGCCTCCACGAGCCTGTCCGAAGTGCCTCTCTCCTCGGGGTCGATCGCAGACACGAGGTCCTGCTCCTTCGACCGGACCGTGGGGTTCAGGGGCGTGAGCTTGACCATGAACCTCTCGGGGTCGAAATGCCGCCGGACGACCGATGGATCGACCGGATATCCAGTCACGGGGGCGAAGTTCAGGGTGATCTTCTTGTCCCCGTTCTCCGGCCTCGCGAAGCGCTCGCCATAGGAAGCGATCTCGTCGAAGGACCATTTCCTGGTGGGAATGAGGGAGTCGCGAGCCGCGGCATCCGTTGTGTGTATCGAGAACTGCAGCTGGAACCTACCGCCGGGGTAGAAGGTGTCCTTGACGCCGACCAGTCCCTCGAAGAACTCGCAAGCGGTCGCGTTCTTGGGTGCTACTGTCGAGACGGACACGTTCAGGCCCGGAGCTTCGTACACCGACGGGAGCCGCATCATCGCCTTCAGCACATCGAGGTTCAGCGAGGGCTCGCCCATCCTCGCGAACTGTATCTTGAACTTGTGGACCGGGACACGCCCATCGGGGAACCTCCGGCGCACGAGGTAGTCTACCTGGGAAAGGATCTCGTCCGTCGTCAGCCTCCCCCCGAAATCGCCTCCGGCATCGCACATCCTGCACCTGATGGGGCAACCGTACATGGATGACACGATGAGCACCCACTTCCTGTCTCGCGGAATGGGCGGTTGGACGGACTCCACGAACTCGACCAGGTGCTGCTTGTTGGAACCTTCCTCTCGCATCTTCGCGACGAATACCTTCGCGAGTTCGTCATTGCCGTACTCGGCGACGATCCTCATTCCCTCACCTCGTCCAGATACTCCTTTGCGAGCATGGCGGCGCGGATGCCGTCCCCGACAGCTATGCCCGTCTGCCTGTGCCTTTCCCGCGCGACATCTCCCGCGAGGTACAGCCCTCTCACGCCCGTCTCGGGGAGCGCCCTCGCTCCGTCGACCGCTCTCCGGCGCAGCCCAGCGCTCAGGACCTCGATCCTCGGCACGCGACCGCACGCCATGAGAACCATGTCCCCGGCCAGCTCGATCCTGGACGCACCCGCGTCGCACTCGACCGTCACACCCGCTGGCGTCCGGCGGACCGCAATCGGGTTCGCGCCGATGACGACCTCGATGCCAACGGCCTCGGTCCTGTCGCGCAGCAGGGCAAGGCAGCGGGGCTCCGAGCGGGATATGATGATTGCCCGCGCCCTGCCCTCCACGAGGCTCAGGGCGTAGTCGAATGCCGCGTCGCCCCCTCCCACTACGATCACGCGCTTTCCGCTCACGCCAGGCAGGTCAGTGATATCATCAAAGACGACCGTCCCACGGAGTGCCGCGGCACCTCTGAGCGCGGCTCTCGTCGGCTTCGTGCCAGTGGCGACTATCACGGACCGCGACCTGCGGATTGACGCGTTGGTGCTCACCTTGAACCCCCAAGGTGCGAGAGCGATGCGCCGTACATCCTCCTTCAGTGGACGCACGCCCGCTCTCCGGAGCTGGTCCACGAACCTCGCGACTAGCTCGGTCCCCGGGAGTCCGTCTGGGAACCCTGGGTAGTTCTCCACAAGGTTGGCGCTACGGAGCAATCCCCCAGGCGCCGCTCTCTCGATGAGGACGGGCTCGAGTCCTGCGCGATGGAGGTAGATCGCCGCCGCCATGCCAGCTGGTCCTGCGCCGACGATTGTCACTTCGCTCTCAGGCAGGTCAGCACCTCCGAGGATGTCATCGGAATTGCGAAGCCGTCCGAGAGCGCCTTCATGCTCGAGACATGGAGATCCTCCGTCTTGGAGGCAGTGCCGTCCACGACCAGGAACACATCGAAGTCTCGCATGAACGCATCCCTGGCCGTGGAATCGCAGCAGAGGTGCGTCATCACTCCCGTTATCACGAGGCTGGTCACGTCCCGTTCCCGCAGTTGTCGCTCCAGATCCGTTCCGACGAAGGCACTGTAGCGCGACTTGCGGATGACCATCTCGTCACTGCGGGGGACGAAGCGCGGGTCAATCTCGCTGGCTGCGTCGCCATCCCTCGTGACATCCGGCCACCATCTCCCCATCGCACCCGCGCTCTCGGACCGTCCCAGCGCGTGCCTTGTGAACACGATCGGCAACGCCCTCTCCCTGTAAGCTTCGATGAGTCCGAGGACATTCTCCACTATTCCGTCGGAGTCGGGGAGGAACGAGCGCGAGGACCTGTCGAGGAAGAGCCGCTGCATGTCTATGACGAACAACGCAGAACGCTCCGGGGCCAGTTTGTGGCTCTCTGACCTGTGCCTGCTCAGATAGGGCGCGACCTCGCGGGCGTAGTCTTTCGTTCTCTCTTCCGAGACCCGGGCCACGATGACAGCCTCCCGTTCTCGGTTTCCTGGATTGGAAGGCTGGAAAGCCGGAAAACAGTGCCTCTAGCGAAGGCGAACACAGCCCTCTCTAATCAACCTTTCGAGCACGGTCTCAGAGGCGGACCGCGTTCGAAGTTCCTTCGGTTGACGCTCCCCGAGCGTGAGCACACGGTCTTCCGTGGGGTGATGCGCGTCTCGGTCAGGCGCTCGGTAGTTCGGTATAGAAATGTCCAACGAGGTTACAAATAGTACATCACACATCATGTTTGACCATGAATCTCAGGGGGGACGGTCTTTGGGGCTCCTGCAAACGAGGTAGCTCGTGCAAATCACGGAAACCCGCACCTCCCCACCAGCGTCTCCATTGTGGAGGGTCTGGGAGCCGGCCCCGTCTCTCTCTTCTCGTCTCTGCGTGCGCGGTTCCCAGGTGAGTGCTTTCTGCTCGAGTCCGTGGAGGGCCCGAGGAAGGTCGCACGCTACTCGTTCATCGGAGTCGACCCCATCTCGGTGTTCACCTCCTCGCAGGGGAAGGTCATGGCAGATGGGGTGCGCGAGAAGGTCGAGGACCCGTACGGGGCTCTCCGGAACCACTTCAGGTCGATGAGATGCGGGGCGTCTACGCTCGCACCGTTCTCAGGGGGCATGGTCGGTTTCGTGGGGTACGAGATGGTGCGCCACTTCGAAGGCATCAGGGATATCCCAGACAACGAGGTCGCTACTCCTGACATCTACTTCGTCCTGCCTAGGCACCTGGTCTGCATCGACCATCTGAACTCCAGGACATTGCTGATCTCTCACGGCAACATAGCAGACCTCAAGGACGCCGTCGCGAGCGCGGAGCCCGCCGAGACGCGAGCCCTCAGCATATCCAAAGGCCGGTCGAACACATCACGCGCCCGCTTCGAATCGATGGTCGACAGGGCCAAGGAGAGGATCCTGGACGGCGAGGTCTTCCAGGTGGTCCTGTCCCGGAGGACTGACTTCGATATCAGGGGCGATCCGCTGGGCATGTATTCAGTTCTGCGATCCCTCAATCCCTCGCCTTACCTGTTCTTCCTGGACTTCGGCGACCTCAAGCTCCTCGGATCGTCGCCTGAGATGCTGGTCCGCCTTGAGGGCACCAGGCTGACGACCAGGCCGCTAGCCGGGACCAGGCCGCGCATGGACGACGTCGAGGAGGACGAGAAGCTCAAGGTCGAGATGCTCCTGGACGAGAAGGAGAGGGCCGAGCACCTGATGCTCGTGGACCTGCACAGGAACGACGTGGGAAGGGTGTCCAAGTGCGGCACCGTGAAGGTCACGGAGCTGATGGCCGTCGAGAAGTACTCCCACGTCCAGCACATCGTGAGCAACGTCGAGAGCGAGATAAGGGATGACAGGGACGGCTTCGACGCTCTGAAGTCGTGCTTTCCGGCCGGGACCGTCACGGGCGCACCGAAGATACGCGCGATGGAGATCATCAGCGAGTTGGAGGGGGCGAGGCGCGGGCCATATGGCGGAGCAGTGGGGTACTTCGATTTCACGGGGAACATGGACTTCGCCATAACGATCCGCTCGATCGTTGTGAACGGGCACCGCGCGAGCGTGCAGGCCGGTGCGGGGATCGTCGCCGATTCAGTTCCAGAGAGGGAGTATCTGGAGACTGAGCACAAGATGGGCGCGACGCTCCAGGCGCTGTCGTCGTTGGCTGGAGGCGGGCGACGATGACGATGATTCTGATCATCGACAACTACGACTCTTTCGTCTACAACATAGCGCAGTGTCTGGGCGCGCTCGGCGCCGAGGTGGTCGTCGAGCGCAACGACTCTCCTGAGCTGGACGCGTACCTTGGCAAGGCGGACGGATATGTCATATCCCCAGGACCGGGTCATCCCAGGGACGCCAAACGCAGCCTGGATGTCATTGCGAAGGACGGCTATGGCAGGCCAGTGCTCGGTGTTTGCCTGGGCCATCAGGCCATTGCGATGGTCCACGGCGCAAGTGTGGCGAGGGCGAAGGAGGTCGTCCACGGCAAGCTGAGCAGAATCTCCCACCTCGGGGGTCATCTCTTCCAGGACGTCCCCAAGGAGTTCCTCGCGACCAGGTACCACTCACTGATCGTGAGCCCTTTCGCCCTGCCCGATTCGATCGACGTTCTCGCAAGGTCGGAGACGGCCGAGATAATGGCACTCCGCGTGAAGGGCAAGGACATCTATGGCGTCCAATTCCACCCGGAGTCGGTCCTGACGTCCAGCGGTCGCAAGATTCTGTCGAACTTCCTGAGGATGTGCGAGAGATGATACGCGACGCGATTTCGCGCGTAGTCGAGGGGGACGGGCTCACGATCGACTCGGCCAGGGAGGTCATGTCTGAGATGATGGACGGCAAGGCCACCCAGAGCCAGATCGGCTCTTTCGTCACAGCGATGCGCATGAAGGGGGAGACGCAGGCCGAGCTCCTGGGATTCGTTCTGGCAATGAGGGAGCGGTCCGCGCGGATCGAGGCTCCGCCGGGCTCCGTGGACCTCTGCGGCACCGGCGGGGACCGCTCGGGGACTTTCAACATCAGCACCACAGCGTCCTTCGTGGTCGCCGCGGCTGGCGTGCCCGTCGCGAAACATGGCAACACGTCTGTTTCGAGCGGGTGCGGCTCGGCGGACGTCCTGGGCGCGCTCCGGATACCGGTCGATCTCGACGCCGCGCGAGTGGGCCGCTGCATCTCGGTCTGTGGGTTGGGGTTCATGTTTGCACCAGTGTTCCACGATTCGATGAGGAACGTCGCCGGTCCGAGACGCGAGCTCGGTGTCAGGACATTCTTCAACCTTCTCGGGCCCTTGACCAATCCGGCGGGCGTCAAGAACCAGCTGATAGGGGTCTACGACGCATCAGTGGCCCGAGCGATGGCGGGCGTTCTCAGGGAGACAGGCACCTCGCATGCGATGATAGTCAACGGCTGCGGGTTGGACGAGTTGTCGACCATCGGGAGGTCTCATGTCGTCGAGGTGGTCGATGGTCGCATAGCCGAGTACGATCTCGACCCCGGCTCGCTCGCGCTAGCATCCGCTGGCCCTGAGGATCTGAAGGGCGGAGAGCCCGCGGAGAACGCGAGGATCGCGAAGGCGATTCTCAAGGGCGAGCTCTCGGCGCGTTCGGACACTGTTGCGCTCAACGCGGCCGCCGCCCTGTACGTCGCTGGACGCGCAGCAAGCGTGGAAGAAGGCCTGGACCTCGCGAGAACGACACTCAGGGGCCGCAAGGCCTTCGGCAAGCTGCAGGAGTTCGCGAGGACCGCAACGTCATTGGATGCGGAGAGACAGATGGCAATGGACCCGCGGCTGCTGGAAGAGACGCGTATCCAGCCCGACGTGCTGAAGGCGAGGTCAGGAGAGCTGGCTACAGTGCTGGTGTCCCGGATACTGGACCTCGGAGGGAGCTCCGCTCTGGCATCCATCGACCAGGCCCTGCTCTCCGAGCCGAGCGTGCTCTCTGTGATCGTCCTGCGAAGGCTGGTCAGGCTCCTCACCAGCGGCGTCGGTGCAGGTGCGAGGGCTTGCCGGCCGCGAACCAGCCTGTCACGGTCACTCGCGCCCGGCAGGCTCTCTCTGATCGCG
This sequence comes from Methanobacteriota archaeon, assembly GCA_037439985.1. GTDB lineage: Archaea > Thermoplasmatota > Thermoplasmata > UBA10834 > UBA10834 > COMBO-56-21. The sequence continues at coordinate 12,750 of JBBIUZ010000001.1, forward strand.
GAATACAAGCCTTCCTCGCCAACCTCGAGGCCTCTTGAAGTCGCCCCGGAGCCTGCCGTCGCGGCCAAGGTGTACTCCAACGAAGGCGTCGTGGGGATCTCCGTGCTGGTCGAGCCGGATTTCTTCCTGGGCGGCTCGGAGCTCTTCTCCTTCTTCAGATCGCGATCAGCGAAGCCCATGCTGTACAAGGACTTCGTCGTCACCGAGAGACAGCTCGAGCATGCCGATCGGGTCGGGGCCGATGCCGTTCTCCTGATTGCGAAGGCCCTCGCGCCCGCCGCGCTAGAATCCCTCACGGGTTCGTGCATATCTCGCGGGATGGAGCCCTTGGTCGAGATTCACGACGAGGGGGATCTGGCGAAGCTCATGGCATGCGATTGCTTCGGCTCGATAGATCTCGTCGGCATCAACAGCCGGGACCTCAGGACGCTGGACGCGGACCTGGGATCCATCCATCGCCTCCGAGAGCTCGTGCCAGAGGGGAAGAAGCTGGTCGCGGAGAGTGGCGTGAGGACCCCATTGGACCTCCGGCAGCTTCGGGGGTTTGATGCGGTCCTCATCGGTTCCGCCTTCATGCAGGCCGACGACCTCGGCGCCACGGTCGCCGGAATGGTCGGAGCGTCCAGGAGCGTGGGGCAGTGAAGGTCAAGATATGTGGCGTGACGAGCCTCGAGGACGCCGCGGCGTGCGTGGCCCTTGGTGCGGACATGATCGGGATCGTCCATGTCCCCGGGCGCATGAGGAGCCTGCCGGCCGGGAGGATTTCGGAGATATTCGCCTCGCTGGGACAGGGAGCGACAAGAGTCCTTGTGTGTGCTCCTCGCGGCACCGAAGAGGCCATCCACCTGTTCGAAGCGAGCGGAGCGGATGTGCTCCAGGCGCACTCGCTGGAGCCCGAGGAGATCCTCGATCTCCGCGATGCGGATGTGACGGTCTTCCGCGCGGTCCCTCCGGACCGCTCCGAAGCGGTGAGATTCGCGGGATCCGTGGACGCCCTCGTATTCGAGGGGGGAACGCCGGGGACAGGCTCGTCCTACGACTACTCCCAGGTACCGGTCGACTGCTGCGCGAAGGCGATAGTCTCGGGCGGTCTCACCCCAGAGAACCTGCACATCGCTAGGGCCCTCCATCCGTATGCGCTGGACGTCTCGAGCGGTGTGGAGTGTTCCCCCGGAAGGAAGGACCGCGGGTTGGTCGCGGAGTTCATCGAGAGGTGTCACAAGTGAGAGCAAAAGGCTACTTCGGGGATTTCGGCGGGTTCTACGTGCCTGAGATACTCGTGTCCTCCCTTCAGGAGCTGGACGCTGCCTACGCACGGCTCAAGAACGAGAGGCGTTTCCGCAAGGAGCTGGACCATCTGCTCAGGACATATGCGGGCAGGCCCACCCCCCTGTACCATTGCAGGAGGTTGAGCGAGTCGCTCGGTGGCGCGAGGATATACCTCAAGAGAGAGGACCTCGCGCACACGGGCTCCCACAAGATCAACAACGCCCTAGGACAGGTCCTCCTCGCGAAGCGCATGGGCAAGACGAGGATCACGGCGGAGACGGGCGCGGGACAGCACGGGGTCGCGACCGCGACGGCTTGCGCGCTCATGGGCCTGGAGTGCGAGGTGTTCATGGGCGAGGTGGATGTCGAGCGGCAGAAGCTCAACTGCTACAGGATGAATCTTCTGGGGGCGAAGGTCAGGGTCGTCAGGAGCGGTTCCAGGACGCTCAAGGATGCCATCAACGAGGCGCTGAGGGACTATGCGGCGACAAGCGACCACACGCACTACGTGATTGGCAGCGTCGTCGGCCCGCACCCGTACCCGACCATGGTCAGGGACTTCCAGTCGGTCATAGGCGTGGAGGCCAAGGATCAGATCATGAGCGTCGAGGGCCGTCTGCCGGATTCGTTGGTGGCGTGCGTGGGCGGCGGGAGCAACTCGATCGGCCTGTTCCACCCCTTCCTGGGTGACAAGAACATCGAGATCTACGGAGTCGAGGCCGGTGGGAAGGGCCTGGATAGCGGCCGGCACTCGGCGAGCATATGTGCTGGCTCGGAGGGTGTCCTCCACGGATTTCGGTCGAAGGTGCTTCAGAACGATGATGGCCAGATACTGGAGACGCACTCCGTGGCCGCCGGGCTTGACTACCCTGCCGTAGGGCCCGAGCACGCTTTCCTGGAGAGCTCGGGCAGGGTGATGTACAATGCAGTTACCGACGATGAGGCTCTCGGGGCTTTCCACCTGCTGTCCAAGACCGAGGGCATCATCCCCGCACTCGAGAGCGCGCACGCTGTCGCGTTTGCGGTCAGCCTGGCTGCGAAGTCCGGAAGCGGTCATTTGATGATCGTCAACCTGTCTGGAAGAGGGGACAAGGACGTGGGCCAGGTGGCAAAGATGGAGGGGTACATCTGAACCGAATCTCGGAGGCCTTCGGAGGTTCGAGCGGCTCCTCGGCCTTCATTGGGTACGTCTGCGCTGGGGATCCGGACAGACGGTTCACAATGGACCTGATGAGAGTGCTTGACCAGGCAGGCTCAGACATGATCGAGATCGGCATCCCGTTCTCGGACCCAATCGCGGACGGGCCGGTCATACGGGACGCGATGAATCGCTCCCTCGCCTCTGGATTCAGGATCACGGAGACCTTCGAGATGATATCGGACGCGAGGGTCGGCGGCATCGTCAGGCCAATCGTGGTGATGACCTACTACAACCCTGTGCAGAGGATGGGCGTGGAACGCTTCTGCAAACGCCTCGAGGATGCTGGAGCCGATGCCATCCTTCCGGTGGACCTTCCCTTGGAGGAGTCGGGCGAGCTTGACTCCGCCGCCTCAAGGCACGGACTGGACGTCATAAGGCTGATCGCGCCGTCCACGAAGGCCTCGAGGATCGACCTCATCTTGTCCGAGGCGAGGGGGTTCGTCTACGTGGTCTCGGCCGCGGGCACCACTGGGGTCAGGGAGGACATCCCTCGCTCGTGCGCGGAACTCCTGCGCAAGGTGACGTCCAGGTGCACTGTTCCTGTCGTGCTCGGGTTCGGTATCTCCCGGCCTGAACACGTGCGTGAAGCGCTCAGTGCGGGCGCGGCTGGCGTCGTCGAAGGCTCCAAGCTGATATCGATCTACTCCCAGGATCTGGCTGACAGGTTCAACAGTCTTGAAACGGTTAGGAAGCACGTCATCGATATGAAGGCCGCGGGGACGGTCTCGCACTAGTTCGTCCCGCCTCGCGGGCACCCAGCGAACGTATATATCGACGCGGTCGCCATTTTCTCGCGTTGCCAACACCCCGACTGCCGCTCTTCAGGTTCGGCTCCAGGGCGCGGTCCACTAGCTGGGGCATCGCGCTCTGCACCATGTTCATAGTCGCGAGCTTCTCGGTCGCAGCGGGGATCAGAAGCTCGACCGAGAACCTTGAGCGCGGCTTCTCGTCGGAGTACTACCTCGTCACGCTCCCAGCGGGCCACGGCGCGGGCTTCTTCGACCTATCGAGACTCGCCAGCGCGTCCGCCAAGAGCGCGTTCGGTGTGTTCGCGTTCGAGTCGGTCCAGCCCCAGAACATGAACATCACCGTGTTCTCGGTCCAGGACCCAAACCATGTCCTCCCCGATTCCATCTCGACGACAGGGAGACTCGTGCTCGCGGGCACGGGCCTCGCTCTCTCGGGGAATCTGTCGCTCAGGTCCGAGCGCGTGACGGTCGCGGGGAGGTACTCGTCTTCCATGTTTCCCGATGATTGGCTTCTCGGCAGCCCGGAGCTGCTCCGCTCGCTGACGGGACAGCAAGGGTTCGACTTCGCGGTCGTGCGGTCGCCAACGGCGGCCGACATCGTGGGCATGAGCTCGAACGGCCTCTCCGTGGAGCCCATGGTCGGCATCGCGCAGTTCCTCGGCTCGGGGATCGGGGAGATCGAGCGGGACATGGCCTGGGTGCTCGTGCCGTCGTCGTTCGTGATCGCGGTCCTAGCGTACAGCTTCGTGGGCTCGGAGACGGCGGACAGGAGGCACGACATAGGGACAATCAAGACGATAGGCGCAGGCAGGCGCAGGGTGCTCTCCTATCTGCTTGCCGACGCCGTCATCGTGAGCGCCCGGGGCGGCGCCCTCGGACTCGCCTTCGGGATCGTGCTCTCGTACGGCATCTCGACCCTCGCGGCAGCGATGTTCACTTCCGTGTTCGTTGTCAGGGCCAGCGGCACCCTCCTCCTGACATCTTTCTCCGTGTCCGTGCTTGCCGGCGTGGCCGGGGCGCTCATACCAGCGATCATGATGACCCGGTCGCCGCCCGCGGACGACCTGAAGGAGGTGAGCAGGTGATCCTGATACGCCGCAGGGTGGTGATCGTGGTGGCGCTGTCGATCATGATATTCACGGCGACTGCGTCCGTGCTCTCGGGCCTCAGCTCCGCGCCCTCGGCGTTCGCGGCAGACAGCAGGTTCGTTATCTCCGAGACCTCCGCGCCTACCATATTCTCTAGCCATGTGAGCCTCGACATGGTCTCCGCGCTGAGGTCCATCCCCAACATAACTGGCGTGAGCCCCGAGATATTCGCGTTCTCGAACTGGAACGGAGCCTCATTCGTCGTGCGGGGCATCGGGCAGGGGTTCGGGCCCGGTGCGCTCAACCTGAGCTCGGGCAACGCCCTCGTCGGCCATCGATTGCTCGGGAAGCTGGGGGTCGCGCTCCCATGCCAGCTGCCGCTCGTGGGAAGCTTCTCGTCGAGGATGACCGTGGTCAACGTCGTCGGGTCCGTCGACACGGGGACTGCCCTCGACGACGAGCTGCTGGTTCCCATGGACGTCGCGAGGTTCCTGTCCGGCATGCCGAGCGGCGAGGCGTCAGTACTGCTGGTCTCCACGACGAGTCCTGGCTGGCTCAAGGAGATGCTCTCGCCCGAGAAGGCCAGGTTCGCCCTGTTCGACCTCCGCTCGTCGAGGACGGAGATGGCGCTCGGGCAACCTTTGGAATTGACCGTGAGCGTGCGCAACTGGGGCGCGAGCCCGGGGTCCGTGCGGGTCATGTTCGCGGACAACGGCTCTGTGCTCGGGCAGAGAATCGTCACGCTGAACGCGTCCGCATCGACTGTCCTTCAGGAGTCCTTCGGCCTTGCCGGACTGGGAAGGCACTCGATCAAGGCGTCCGTCTCGGGCGACTTCCCGGTCGAGCTCTTCGCGAACGTGACGGTGGTCGCGCCGTACCTGCAGATCAGCGCTCCCTCGCGCGTCATGCTGGGCTCGGAGTTCAATGTGACCGTCATCAGGTACGACGGCTCGGCCGCGGCCGGCGCATCTGTCCAATTCGATAACCAGTCAGCAATCTGTAGCATCGACGGCCGGGCCACTTTCCACGGCCCCCATGCGGGCTCGTTCGCGCTCCTCGCGTCTCTTGCCGGCTACACGAATGCGTCTGCGGCCGTCGAGGTCGTCGACCCCGCAGCATACTCGCAGGTCTTCCAGCCGAGCATCGTGTCGTTTTCGATATCCCCGGAGTCGATGAAGGAGTCCGAGACGGCTCATGGGCTCGTGACGGTCCAGAACGGGGGCGCCCTGCCCGGCTCCGTTCTCATCCAGGTCCTGGTCGACTCGAAAACCTACGAGACGCTCAACATCTCCCTCGGGGGCATGTCGTCGGGGACCGTCGCATTCGGCATCGACGGCCTGCAGCCTGGGGCGCACACCGTCCAGGTGGGTTCGTTCTCGGTGGGGCTCTCGGTGGAGCCGTGGTACACCGGCAATCCCGGCCTCGTGCAGCTCGTCATCAGGTACGGCGGCTCCATGTCGCTCTCGTCCTCGGCCTCGGTCCCGGTCTATCAGGCGGCGAAGATATCGGAGGGTAACATCTCGGTGGCGCTTTTCTCGATCGGCGCCGTCTCCGTTCTGCTGGCCGCGCTGGCCATCATATCGGTGTTCTCGAAGGAGATCAGGCAGAGCAGGACGAAGCTGGGCGTGCTCAAGGCAATAGGTGCGCCGAGGACCGCGATAGGCTCCATCGTCTTCCCCCAGGCGCTCGCGACGGGCCTGGTCGGGGCGCTTGCCGGCATCGTGCTCGGGGTGCTCACGGCCGAGGGTCTGTCGCGATGGAGCGCATTCTCTCTCTTCGGTCACGAGCTGAACCTCGCCGTCGACCCCGGCCTCCTGGCGGTCGTGCTCCTGGCCGCGGTCGCGATCAGCATCGCGAGCGCCCTCGCGTCGACATTGGCGGCGGTCCGCGAGACGGCGATAAGATCGATCAGGTCCCTGGAAGAGGAGGCCGCGGAGCCGGTCGACGTCGACCAGCTCCTGGGAGAAGAGTGAGCCGCCCTACGACACCGTTATCCAGAGATGCAGCTCGCCGTACTCGCGCGGCGTCTTGCCCGCCTCCTGCATGTACAGCTGGAAGTCCAGGCGGAAGATGCCCTTGATCGGGAGATGGATCGTCGCCGTGTCGTTCCAGGTCTCCCCTTTGGCGAGCGTCTTGCTGACGGTCCAGCTGCCGAGGGCGGTCGAGTTCCAGTTCTGGAAAGTGAGGATGAAGACGCGCGTGCCGTCCTCCCCGTTCTTCATGTGCAGTATCAGGGTGATGTTCGTCCCGACGAGCCTCGTCACGTTGATGTTCGCGCTGTTGTTCCCGTCGGTCATCGCGAAGTAGGTCCTCGAGGGGTACTTGGCCGTGATTATGACCCCGACCGAGATGGCCGAGATCACCAGCGCCGTGGCGATCATCGCGACCACCACTCCGTCCACCCTGCTAGGGGCCTCTTCCACCCTCGGCTCCTTGGCCATGGCGTCGGCGCCCGCGCTACCTCTGTCGGTCTTCAGCCACATCATCTCAGTCAAGACGGCGCCGAGCGAGAAGATTATCAGGGAGGCCTGTGCGGTGGAGGACATGAGCCCGATAGGCGTCGCGGCGAGCAGCAGCCCCAGGAATATGACCACGATCACGCTCAGGCCGAGGCTGAGCACGAACTTCGTTTCGGCCGAAGTGGCCTTCCAGAAGAACAGCCGCACGAGCGTGAACCCCGGCACGAAGAAGATCAGCGGGAGGCCGAGTATGTACGCCAAGGCCGTTCCCGGAAATGCCATGAGCACGAGGGTCGCCAGTATGGAGAATGCCGCTATGGCGATCCTCTGACCGTTGTGGCTTTCGAGGAAGTGAAGGAACCTGTCCACGATGTCCTGACCTGGCCCGGGTTTCATGCTCGTCGCGGTAGTTACCGTCCACGGGTATAACTGTTTGTGCGGGCGAACCTGTGTTGAATGAGCGGGAGTGTGGCATCCGCCTTGTCGCGTCAGAATCGCAGCAGAGCTTCGACGCGCAAGGGACGCCAAGCTAGGTGGGGCGCCTCCGTGGCGGGGCGAGCTGCGTCCGTGACGCGCCGGTGCTCGGAGCCTCTCGGGTGGATGATGAATGCCCCTGAATGCTGCCCCTGGGAGCAATATTCTTAAAGAGCTAGACCAATCTCTATTTCTCAGCCCGGAAATGGTGGAAGCATGGCCAAGAGATCCGAACCGGCAAGACCCGAGCCCGAAGAGGAAGTCACGTGCCCCGTCTGCGGCAGGGCAGTTGGTCTGGAAGTCACCATATGTCCCGGTTGCGGTGCCGAGTTCGAGCACGAGGTCGATGGACAGAACCCGCATGCGGAGGAACAGGCGCAGGAGCGTGTGAAGGAGGGGCTGGCCGAGGAGGAAGACATGAAGACCGAGACCAAGTCAGTATCCGAGGACGAGATGGCCGAATGCCCTGTCTGCGGGAAGGCGGTGAGCCTCACCGTGACCACATGCCCCAACTGCGGCGCGGAGTTCGAGGAGGAAGCGATCGAGGAGGTCATCGAGGTCGAGGAGAAGGAGGTCCCCGTGAAGAAGCCCGCGAAAGCGGCTCCTCGGCAGCCGGCTGTCGCCGCGAAGCCAGCGCCCGGAGGGTGGAGCCTGAGGGAGGTATTCGACCTCAGGATCGTCGGGATATCCCTCATCGCGCTGGGCATCATCGGGTCGCAGATAGCCTCATCGATCGAATGGTACTGGAGCTGGGTCCCGCCTATCTCGACTAACCTCGGTCTGTTCGCAGGCCTGCCCTTGGTGATCATAGTGGTCGGCATCCTCGCGCACATGCTCGTCATGAGGACGACTTCTTCTGGCAAGAAGCCCTCCAGCACGGTGTCCAGCCTGGCCCTCTCGCTGCTGGTGTTCGGCGTGTTCGCCTTCATCGTGATGATGTTCTGGAGCCCGCTCAATTCTGCGCTGCAGCGCTCCAGCATGGGCGTCGCGGGCCTGTTCCTGGGCATTCTCATCGTGGGGATACTCCTGCTGGTGATGGGCCATCGGACGACGAAGGCCGCATCTGCGTGAGGGATGCCACCCTCTCCGAGATCGCTTTGGCTCATGGTCCGCGCGAACCGTTGCCTCCGAGCACGGCCTTTTCCAAGTCAGTAGACTTGGAACCGCCGCGGGCGGGGATACGGCCAGCGCGTGGGGCCCGGGCAACCAAATAAAATATATACTCAGTACCCGATATATTGACGGCGAAGCAGAAGGGATGGACCAGCGCCCGCTGTGAGTCTTTCTCAGCGGCCAATCCGCCTCTTCAGCAGACGCGAAGAACAAGGAGTGAAGCAGGATGGAGAAGAAGATCTTGGCAACAATGGCCGCGCTTGTGGTCGTCGCCGTGGTCGTGGTCGCAGCCGTCACGGTCAGTGTCGGCGCAGGTCCCAGGGGAGCTGGCGGATTCACTGCGCTGTTTGACAAACTGCAGAACAGCGATGTCAACGTCACGCACAATCAGCAACTCATGCTTCCCAGCAACTGGAAGGCGGGCGACAAGATCACCGTCACAGACACGATCGTGGACATGTGGTACCAGTGGACCATGGTCGGGCAGACCCATGTCTACACGACGTCCCTGATATTCACCTACTTGGGCCAGAAGTGGAACAACCCGCAGCGCGGGACAGATTTCAACGTGCCCCAGAACATCCCCTTCAGCCCGTGGCTGGAGGTGCGCCACGGATCGTTCGAGATAGACGTCTCGTCGGCGACGAACCTGACCGCCAGGTACCACATCGGAGATTCGATAACCCTCACGACGATGCTGTCTCAGAACGGCAACGCCATGATGGCATTCGGCGAGTGGCAGGTCGTGAACACTCTATAGGGAGATTTCCTCCCACCCCCTTTTCTTCCTTGCACAGGCGAGCGATCCGCACATGGATTCGGGACGGGCACCCCATTGGGCCCTCGCTCAGGGCCCGTTTCATCCTCTATGTGAGGTCATCCGCTCGCCGGATTCGTTCTTGTCCCCGGCCCGCGGCTTGGGTCGTTCCTCCCCATTCTTCGTCCATCATGTGGCGAAGTGGATGTCACATTATCTGAGTCGATAATCTGAGCAATGGTATTATTTGTACGTTGCATGATGAATAGAACGGCTGGCGTGCGAGTGAACGAGAAAGACCTGATGCTGGTCCGCTCGATCAGCGCGGAACTCAATGACGGCGGGAAATCCTCGCTGTACCTCCTGAATGCGAAGTACACAAGCATAGTCAGGGTGGACTTGGTCCTGCTCAAGGTCTTCCTGGAGGAGAAGCACAAGAGGGGCATCATGGTCACGATAGACAGGCCGCACCAGTACGTGTCCCACCTGCTGCAACTCCATGGCGTCGACCAGGCCAACCTCACATTCGTGGACGTCATCTCGTCGCACGCGGCGGATACGAAGGGGGGTGCTGTCGCTCCTGAGTTCTCGAGAGGGCCCTTCCAGATAGGCACTCTTCCGGAGTTCCTCATGAATCCGCCGAGCGTCAGTTCGGTGACGACAGCGAAGCCATCGGACATGGACTTCGTCATCCTGGACAATGTCTCCACCCTGTTGAACTACAACTCGATGGACAGCGTCATGGAGTTCTTCAGGAAGTACTCGGAGGTCACGAGGATGCTCAGGGAAAGGGGCGTCAAGACAATCCTCGTCATGGACAGGGACATGCATCCCGCTCTCTATGATTTCCTCTCTTCGATGGCCCGCAAGATGATAGACCTCGGGCCAGACATGATCGTCAAGAAGGTGGTGGTCGCGGAGGTGTCAGAGACGCCGGTCGTCCAAGTGTCGCCGCAGGCAGAAGCAGGCCTGGGCGGAGCCCGCGATTCAGACTCCGAGAGCAGGGATGTAACATGACCGTGGAGCGAGGCAAGTTTCCGAGGATCGAGAGCGGGATACCGGGTCTGGATGACATGATCGAAGGAGGGCTCCCGTTCCCGTCCGTGATTCTGATCGCCGGGAGCGCCGGCGCAGGGAAGACCACGTTCGCCCAGAAGTTTCTGTTCTCAGGGGCGGACAGGGGCGAACAGGGCCTCTTCTTCAGCACGCTCAGCGAGCCGGCGCAGTGGATGCTCAGGTACGCGTCTCAGTTCGATTTCGTCAAGCCCGAGTACTTCGGCAAGGAGGTGGTCTACTGTGATCTCGGGAACATCCTCAGGAAGTGCACCGGCGACGAACTCCTGGCTTACATAGACGACAAGGTGGCAGAGGTCATGCCGCAGAGGATCGTGATAGATCCGATAACCGTCGTGGGCAGCATGATGAAGGACGACTACAGGATGTTCGCCTTCGACCTCACCACCCGGCTGAAGAACTGGCAGGCCACGACCGTGCTGACCGGCGAGGTGAAGCCTGGCGAGATGTATCCGACGGAGATGTCGTATGCGGTCGATGGAGTCATTCTCCTCACGCTCTCCGACGAGATAGAGGCCAGGCGTAAGTACATCGAGGTCTTGAAGATGCGGGGAACGAACCACGTGACGGGGAAGCAGTCCCTGGACATCTCGAGAAAGGACGGATTGATCGTCCTGAGGGCGCGCTTCTGAACACCCGTTCTTCTCGCAAGTCTCGGGGAGGGCCGATGACGATCGCGGACGGCAGGACCACGGGATGCATGTACGGCGAGGGATTCTCGAAAAACGATGGCTGGACCTAGCCGAACTCGAGCCGTCCCTTCTTGAGGAGCAGCTCGAGCGCCTCGTCCGCCGCCCTGTCCTTCTTGGTCTGGTCGTCCAGGGCCATCTTCGCGGCCACGTTCACGTCGCGGATGGCATTCATCTCCTCCATCCTCTCCATCCGCTTCTCTCTCCTGATCTCGATGATCTTCTCGCGCATCTCGGAGGCCTTCTGGTGAACGGCGTTGGCATCCTCCCGGAGCTTCACGAACTCGGCATGCTTCTTGTTCGCGGCCGCTACCAGCTGGGCCAGGTCCTTGAAGATGTTCGTGGCCTGCTCGTGTGCCTTGTGCTGCTCCTCGGACAGCCGTGTGACCTCGGCGTGCTCCCTGTCGGCCTCCTTGAATAGGTGATCGATGCTCCTGTCTATGTCCTGGACCTCCTTCTCGATCCTCTCCTGCTCGGCGAGGACCTTCTTCATGCGCTCGACCTCGGCGAGCTTCTTCTTGATGGTGTCCAGGAGCTCCCGCTCCTTGGGTATCGTGAGCGGGACCGTCTGCTGTCGGAGCTCGAGCAGCCGCGCCTCAGCCTCCATCGCGTTGATCTCGTCCTTGAGGCTGCCCGTCGGGACGCCCCTCATCTTCCTCTTGAACGCGATCAGTTCCTTGGCCTTCGCCTGCAGGTCGTCCCTCTTCTTCCTATGGGCCCGCATCTCCTCCACGAGGGCGTCCCTCCTGTCCCTCGCGGCGTTCATCGCCTCCTGCAGGTCCTTCTTCTGGTCGTTGAAGGCGTCCCTCTCGGACCTCAGGACCGAAGCCTGCTCGTTTATCTCGTCCCTCTTGTTGAGCAGGGCTCTGAATCTCAGCTCCGCGCTTTGGAGTTCGCTTATCTTCTTCGGCATCGAGCTTCGCCAGTCCCGCAGCGGTGGCCAGTCATCAGGGATACTCTATATGAACCCTGTGCTGCCAAGCCCTCACCGATGGCGCCTGCAGGCTGCCGTTCACGGGTCGTCGAAGGGCGTCCTGACCCCCAGTCCTGGCCGATTCGGGGCGATCAGGCAGCCGTGCTCGAACGTGAGCCCCGAGGATGGGTCGTCCACGATGCTGAAATGCGAGTCGAGGTCGGCGAAGAGCACGTTCTTCGAGCTGAGGGCGAAATGCAGCCCGGCCGCGATTGAGGCCTGGATCTCGCCCATGCATCCAACCATCGTCTTCAGGTCGGCCGCCTCTGCCAGGCGGTTCATGAACACCGCGTCGCTCACTCCGGCGCTCTTCATGAGCTTGATGTTGATCATGTCCGCCGCCCCTTCCCTCGCGACCCTCCTGACGTCCAGGACGGACCTGACGCATTCGTCTGCCATGACGAGCATCTCCGTGGCCCTCGTGACGCTCTTCAGGCCGGCGTAGTCATCGGCCTTCACGGGCTGCTCGACGACGGCCACACCATAGGCCATCATGGACTCGCAGAACCTGATGGCCTGCTCGACCGTGTACCCCTGGTTCGCGTCCACCCTGAGCTCAACGCCGGGCCCGACGGCCTCGCGGACCGCCCCGACCCTCTTGATGTCCTGCTCGAGGTCGAGCCCGACCTTGATCTTCAGCGCCTTGAAGCCCGACCTGCAGTGCTCGAGCGCCTTCTGGACGGTCGTCTCCATCGGCTCGATGCCTATGGTCATGTCCGTGACGATCCTATCTCTCTCGCCCCCCAGCCATTCGTAGAGCGGCTTCCCGTCCCGCTTGCTCAGCAGGTCGAACAGGGCTATGTCCACGGCCGCCTTCGCGGCGGTGTTCCCATCGGCTATCGAATCCAGCACATGGTGCAGCTTCGCAGGGTCCTCCTCGGTCCCCGCGATCTTCTTCGCCGCCTTCGACAGGAACGCCTCGATCGACCCCCGGGTCTCCTTGGTGACGTCGGACGGGCTGCCGTTCCCGACACCGTGCTCGTCCCCGGAGGCGATCCTCACCAGGGTGTTCTCCTCGACGTCCGAGGTGCCCGTGGCGATCCTGAACGGGCTCTTCCTCTTGCACACGTAAGTCCTGAACTCCAGCGAGTCTATCATCTCTTCACGCCCCTGTCGAGAAGCTTGACCGCGTTGATGTCCTTCTTCAGGCCCATGGCCTTCGCGACGGGCCGGCACTTGGTCCTGAGCAGGTACGCTATCGGCGCGAGGTCCGTCTCCGAGAGCGACTCGAAGTTGGCCATGCCCTTGGCCACTATCAGATCCGCCCCTTCCAGCAGCCTCCCGAAGTCCCCCTCGATCGAGTCGAGGTCGATGCCCACAGCGAACCCGGGCGCCTCGACCACCTTGTCGACGATCTCCTCCATCTCCAGGTCTACGATGTCCTTGAGCGTCGCGTCCGTGAGGATGGCCTCCTGCTTCACGACGAGGGTGAGGTCGACGCCGAACCTCTTCAGCTCCCTGAGCGCCAGCCGGTCCAGCACGATCTCGCCGCAGTTGTCCGTGAGATAGACGACCCTCGCGCCCTTTTTCAGCAGCTTCCTCACCTTGGGCGTGTCGTCGTGGCCCAGCCCCTCGCCGACGAGCCTGTCGAACTCCCCCTTCAGGTCCTCTGGGCTGTCGAACCCAGCACCGATCCCGAAGTCGAGGACGTTCCCCACGATCGCGTACAGGAACGAGTCCCTCAGAGGGTTCCTGGACCTCCTCACGGACCTCTCCGCAGAAGGGTACAGGCCCAGGCCGACATCGTTGCTCCTCCTCTTGAGCCTCGCATACGGGTCCTTCGAGCCGAGGATCCTGTAGGTCTCCCTGTGGACCATGGTCGCGATGGTGGCCGAGCAGCCGTCTCCGTCGAACAGCTCCCCCAACATCCGCGCGGCGTTCCTGACGGCCTTGACTGATGCTCCTCCGTCGACCTCCTCGGCCTCGAAGAGCACCCTCCGGATCAGACATGGAACGCATTCAGGAGTCATCCGCATGGCGGCCTCGCTAATCCCGATGGACGCTTATAACTTGCGTTGACCAACAATGGCGACTGGTGGTTTGATAAGCACAGATTTCGATTCCGAAGCGTGGTTGGTGTCGGGCGCATTCGGATGGTTTGAATGACGGTCGTCATACGGAACATGGATGTCAAGGACATGGTGGATGTCAAGGAGGTCAACCTGCTGTCCTGGAACGCACTCATGGAGCGGTCGCGCGGCATCGAAGGGAAGCTCTCGCCCCGGACGGACGAGTGCATCCTATCGTTCCTCCGCTCGGACAAGGCGGGGGCGTTCGTGGCCGAGGACGAGCGCGCAGGCGCTCTGGGGGCGGTCTTCTCGCACGTGTGGGGCGCGACCGGCTGGGTCGGGCCTCTGTCCGTCCTGCCGTCATACCAGTCGAAGGGCCTGGGGAAGGAGCTCCTGAAGCGTTCCCTGAGGCACCTCGAGGACGAGCAGTGCGTCGACATCGGCCTCGAGACGATGCCCGAGAACGGCACGAACCTGGGCATGTGCATGAAGGTCGGGCTGAGGACCGAGGGCCTGGTCCTCATCCTCGCGAAGGCCCTGGGGAAGCGCGAACTCGAGGAGGAGCCGAGCGGCCCCGTGGCCATCGAGAGGTTCTCGGAATCGAGCGTCCAGGGACACATCAAGCAGCAGATGAGATCGATCTCGGGGGCCCTCAGGATGGGGCTCGACTACTCCAAGGAGATCGATGCGACCCGCGAGTTCTCGTTCGGGGATACGATCGTCGCCACATCCAGGGGGAAGGTCCTGGGGTTCAGCATCGTGCACACGGTCCCGAGCCGGGTTGGCGCGTCCGCCGCCGACATACGCGTGCTGGCCGTGGACCCGGCTGCGAAGGAGGACGTGTTCGAGCCGTTGCTCGCAGCGTCGGAGCTCTTGGCCGCGGACGCCGGCATGGCCGAGCTGTCCGTCGCGATCCCCTCGGTCTCGAGGCGCGCCGTGGATTCGGTCTTCTCGCGCGGGTATTCCGTGACCGAAACCCGCGAGCGGCTCATGTGGATGGGCAGCTCGGGGATGAGCGAGAGGACCTTCAACCTGTGCTCGTGGTCCGGCTGAGCCTCACTTCATGATGCCCAGTTCGGAGAGCTTCTCTGGCAGGTAGGTGTCCGTGACGTAGTCCAGGCCGTACTTGGCCAGCGCCTGCTGCTCCGCCTTCTTCCCTATCTCGAGCATCAGGTCGATCTCGTGCTTCCAGAACTCGTCCTTGAACCTCGGGTCGGTCTTCTCGGCGTTCAGGGCCTGGATGTCCTTCTCGTTCAGCTTGTCCGTCGGGAGCTCGTAGTTCAGGATGTCCGATGCCGTGATGCCTATGAACTCCGCCGTGGGCGTCGCCAGGTACTCGGACAGGTGCGCGGTCTTGATCGCCCCGTAGGCGAGCGAGGCGTGGATCCTGAAGCTCCACGGGTCGCCATCGACGAACGTGCACACGGGGAGCTTCATCTCCTCGTTCATCCTCTTGACGAACCTCCTCGTGCTCCTCGCTGGCTGACCCTTCAGGTGCACGAGGATCGCGTGCGCGTCCTCGTCGAACTTGTTCTCGACGAGCCGGTCGAACATACCACCCGTCTCGATCGCGACGGCGAAGTCGGCATCGCAGTCCACGAACTCGATCTTGTCCTTCTCGACGTTGTAGGGGATGCCGTAGCCGGAGTCGCCGACGTCGTCCCGGCAGTTGATCCTCTTCTTCTTGCCCTTCCGGTCCAGCTCCTGGATCGTGACGTTGCCCATGACCCTCGCGCCGTCCTCCTCTGGCCTGAGCTTGAAGTCCTCCCTCATGCACTGCGTGATTATCTCGAGGTCCTCGGCGAGCATGTTCGACTCGTCCTGGGTGTTGAACTTCGCCTTCGCCCAGCCCTCGGATATGTAGTACATCTCCCTGAGCGTGGAGCTCTTCTCGTCCCTGATCATGTCCTCGATGAACTCCAGCATGTAGGTGGTCCTCAGGAGCATCTGCGCCCCCGTCAGCTTCTTCGCCGAGCGCGCGCCCATGGCCTTGCCGTACTTCCACACGGCGGCCTTGGGGTCGAACCGAATGTTGCTCTTCGTCCTGAGGGGGATCATCATCTTCGGTATCCTCCCCTCGTCTATCTGGTCGTAGATGCTCCCGGCGATCTCCGTGAGCTTGTCCACTGCCTTCTGGTGGCGCTCCTCATTCCTCATCCTTCACCACCTCCGTCCCCTCGTCGTAGTCGACCTCGCCTTCCTCGCCCTCGTCGGCCTCCTCCGCTGGCCCCTCCTCGGTTATCTTCAGGTGCTCGAGGTCCCAGTCCCCCGGCAGTACCTCCGCGCCTATGACCGACGCCGAGTCGATGCCGCTCACGTACAGCTCGTTCTCGTCGTGCTGCTCCTGGGGCACGCCGTGCAGGTCGAAGCTGAGGTCCAGCATGTCCGTCGACGAGAGCCGCTTGACCTCCCAAGTGACCTTGTTGCCATCGCGGACCTCAATGGGCTGCATCTTCAGCGTCCTCTGGTCCACATTCTCGTATGGGAGGAGCATGTGTAGATGGAAGCCCTGCGACTTTGGGGTGTAGTTGTACATCCTCACCGAGATGTGGTGCCTGTTCTTCTCGAACTTGACATCGTCGTCTATCCAGACGACGTTCATGATCTTGGTGATCGTCCCCGCGAGCTTCGGGACGGGCTTCCCGACGATCTTCGCGGCCTTCTGAGCGATCATGGGTATGATGTCCTGGACGATCTCGAACTTCACCCTCGTCTTGCTCTTCCTGGCGGCCTTGTTGAGGTGCGTCTTGAGCCTCCTCGCGCACGCCTTGAGCGCGAGCTCGATCTCCTCCCTGATCTCTGGGACATTCGCGATGGCCTCCTTCGACTCGGATGTGAAAGGCACCTTGGTGGACGCGACGTGGACGAGTATGATGGCGGGGCCGAACGGGATGCCCTGCCCGCCCCTCTGCTCGAGCCCGTACCTCCTCCAGTCCACCGCCTCGACGGCCTGGGTGATCGCGCACGCGCCCTGCTGGTACATGAGCGGCACGCGGTTCGCGAACCTCAGTATCTGGACGGGCTCCTCGCTGTTGAGCCCTCCCCCGTAGACTATCCCAACCTCGACGGTGAACGGGTTGCCAGCGTAGACCTTCGGCTCCCTGGTGACGGGCGGGGCGTAGAAGTCCGCCTTGAGGTCCCCCAGGACGTTCTTCAGGCCCTTGCGGATCAGGGTCTCTCCGATCGGGGACAGGCACTCCGTCTCGGGAGACATTATCTTGACCTTCTTGATGGCCTCGAGGATGGCCCCCGCCTGCTCCAGAGTCATCTTGTCCGGCCTCTGCTCCGGCGGGACACTTGCGAGCTCGCATATCTCCCTCGCTACCCTGTATGATATCCGGGAGAACTCGGTGTTGAGGAAGCTTGTCACCTTGAGCGATTCCGTGTACTTTGCCATGCTGAGCAGCTCGCCCAGCTCGACCCCCTCGGGGTGCGGCTTGATCTCGGTTGTCGGCCTCGGGACGGCGTCCGAGGCCCTCTCGAAGACGACGGTGTTCCCTTCGGGAGGCGCGAACGTGATCCTCGCGTGCGGGTTGACTATCGCGACGCCCTTGAGGTACTCGAACACCGACTGCTTTCCGTTGATGTACTTGCCCTTCACGTTTACCTGGAAGCTCGTGCCGTGCGGCCGGTCCCAGATGACGAAGTCCTCCCTGATGATGTCCGGCTTGTTCTTCTTCGTGTCGAGGATGAGCTCGCACTCGTAGGCGACATCCTCGTCGGAGATCTTCGACCTCACTCTTGCGGGCTTGCCGGTCGTGAGCTGGCCGTACATCACGACCGCGGACACGCCGATCCCCTGTTGCCCCCTCCGCTGCGCCCTCGTGTGGAACCTGGAGCCGTACAGGAGCCTCGCGAACACGTTGGGCACCTGCTTCTTGACTATCCCCGGGCCGTTGTCCTCGACCGTCACGCGGTACTCCTTCTCGTCGATCCTCTCTATCCGCACGAGGAGTTCCGGGAGGACGCGGGCGTCCTCGCACGCGTCCAGGCTGTTGTCCACGGGCTCCTTCACGGTCGTGATGAGCGCCCGCGTGAGAGAGTCGAACCCGAGGATCTGCTTGTTCTTCTCGAAGAACTCCGAGACGGAAATCTCCTTCTGCTTCTTGGCTAGCTCATGAGCTATGGAAGACAGACGATCGCGCCTCCGCGAGAACGTGTGTGAATTGCTGACCTGACGTGCATCCCGAAAGAAGTGTATGGGTTCCCGACATAAATGTATTGCGCGGCCGTTCGGATAGGTGTAGGCACCGATTCGGGCAGGATTGGCAGTGCGCCCTTCGCCTAGCTCGATCCTCTGTCCCCGCGCCGCTCCTCCTCAGTCGAACTTCTCGCCGCACTTCGGACACACGGTCGCGTCCGCCGGGACGTCCGCGCCGCACTCGGAGCACACGAAGGTCTCACGCCCCTCGAGCCCCATCGCCTGCTTCTGTAGGCTCTTCACCTTGGTCTCCTCCTTCGGCTTCTCGGCCTCCTCCTTGACGCGGTCCTCCTCCCACTTGCGCATGTGGTCCTCGCGCATCTTCCTGGTCCTTCTGGTCCACCAGATCATTAACACGATTATCGCGTAGGCGAAGAACGTGTTGGGGAATGCGTTGCTGAAGGCATAGGGCGTGAGCACGGCCAGGACGGTGAGCGTGTCCTTGGCTATCGGCCCTGGGAGCCAATACGGGTTCCCGCCGGTGTAGGTGGCCGCGAGATACCATTTCCCGCTCACATTGGCCCAGTAGACATAGGCATTCACAGGCTGGGAGAGCTTCGTGTTGTATCCGTAGACCACGTCCGCCTCGCCTGTCGTGACGTTCGTTACATTCCTGTAGAGCTCGGTCATGGTCAGGTTGTTGACTTGGTAAGACGGAAACCTGACTGACTGGATGAGCAGGAGGACTTCCGATACGCTGGACGATTTGTTTGCCAGGTGCACCGTGACGGTGTATCGGTAGACCGTGGAGCCGTCTCCATACAGGGGCTGCAGGGTGCCGTTCCTGAGCGTCAGGCCGGCGTCGTCGCTCACGCCCGTCTTGTACTGTATGTGCTGGTAATGGTCCGTGAGCGTCACCGCGTACACCCCCGAGAAGATGAGGCAGGCCA
Source organism: Methanobacteriota archaeon (assembly GCA_037439985.1). Lineage (GTDB taxonomy): Archaea > Thermoplasmatota > Thermoplasmata > UBA10834 > UBA10834 > COMBO-56-21. The sequence goes on from JBBIUZ010000001.1 coordinate 31,696, forward strand.
CGACCCCGATGATGAGGAGCTTCTTCAGGCCCTTTATGCCCGAGTACCAGCAGAGGCCAACGAGCACCACGGGCGGTATCAGCGGGCTGAGACAGACACCAGACGCGTAGACGGCGACGAGGTAGTAGACCCCGGCGGAGAGCGCGACCAAGCTTGGCACGATGAACGGGGTCTTCGCGAACTTGTCGAACTGCTCCTTGAGGCGTTTCTGCAGCCGTTGGGCCGGAGTCTCCATGTTTCAAGGCAATCGGGTTGCCGGATAAATACCTTCTCAGCTTCGGGCTGGACGGAGCGATGGTAGTCGTTAAATACTCAGTTCCCCGTGGACAGAGCTTCCACAGGGAGGGCCCAGCACGAAGACCGCGGTCATAGCCGTCGGAGGGAATGCCATCCTTCGCTCGGGCGAGAAGCCGACGCAGGAGAACCAGCTCCGGAACGTCGCGCTGACATGCAAGGGACTCGCGGACCTGATCCATCACGGTTACGACATCGTCCTCACGCACGGCAACGGCCCCCAGGTGGGCGACATACTTCTTAGGAACGAGATCGCGAGGTCCCACATACCTCCCATGGGCATGGACGTGTGCGACGCCGAGAGCCAGGGGCAGATCGGCTACATGCTCCAGCAGGCTCTGTCGTCCGAGTTCGTCCAGAGGGGGATGGACAAGGTCGCGGTGGCGCTCATCACACAGGTGATAGTGGCCGAGGACGACCCGGCATTCAAGAACCCGACGAAGCCGATCGGCGGGTACTACCAGTACCAGGAGGCCAAGAGGCTCCAGAAGGAGAAGGGCTGGACGATGGCTCTCGACAAGAAGCGCGGCGGGTACAGGCGGCTCGTCCCGTCGCCCGACCCCATCGGGATAGTCGAGAGCAAGCCCGTCCGGAGACTCGTGTTCGGCGGGGAGCACCAGGCGGAGGTCGTGATAGCCTGCGGCGGAGGCGGGATACCGGTCGTCAGGCGCGGCGGCAGGTACGTCGGCGTCGAGGCCGTGGTCGACAAGGACCTCGCGGCCGCGATGCTCGCGACGAGCATACACGAGAAGCTGTTCGTCATGGCGACGGATGTCCAGAACGTGTTCCTCGACTTCGGCACCATCACCCAGAGGCCGGTGCTGAGGGCCTCGCTGTCTGAGATCAAGAAGCACTACGCCGATGGTCAGTTCGCCCCGGGAAGCATGGGTCCCAAGATCCTGGCTGCGATACGGTTCCTGGAGGGAGGGGGCGAGGAGGTCGTGATCGCATCGACGGAGACGCTCTTCGACGCCCTGGAGAAAGACGCTGGAACCCATATCTATCGGGACGACATCAAGGTCTGAGCCAATGGCCAACATCGAGGAGCAGATCAGGGAGATAGAGGACGAGCTGGCCAGGACGCAGTACAACAAGAAGACCCAGCACCACATCGGCAGGCTCAAGGCCAAGCTGGCAAGGCTCAGAGACGAGGCGGAGCTGCGCAGGTCCAAGGGCCCCAAGGCTGCGGGCTACGCCGTCAAGAAGTCCGGGAACGCGACGGTCGCGATCGTGGGCTTCCCGAGCGTGGGCAAGTCCACGCTCCTGAACAAGATCACCAACGCGCAGAGCGAGGTCGCCGCGTACCAGTTCACGACCCTGACTTGCGTCCCTGGGATCATGGAGTACAAGGGCGCTAAGATACAGGTCCTGGACCTGCCCGGGCTGATAAAGGACGCTTCGAAGGGCAAGGGCCGCGGCCGGGAGGTGCTCTCGGTCGTCCGCTCCGCGGACCTCATCCTGCTCATGATCGACGTCTTCGAGACGAACATCCAGGTGCTGGTCGATGAGCTCAGAACCGCCAACCTGAGGCTCAACCAGGCCCGGCCGGATATCGTCATCGCCAAGAAGAACAGGGGCGGCATCACCGTCAACTTCACGACCCGCCAGTCGACGCTGGACGAGGACCTGGTCGTCGAGATGATGAACGAGTACGGCCACATCAACGCCGACATCGTGATAAGGGACGACGTCGACGAGGACCAGCTCATCGACTACATCTCGGGGAACAGGCTGTACATCCCCGCGATAGTCGCGATAAACAAGACCGACCTGGTCCAGCCGGACTACCTGAAGCAGATCGAGAGGCGGCTCAAGGGCTGGACGCTCATCCCCATCTCGGCGGAGAACGAGATCGGCCTCGACAGGCTGAGGGAGGAGATGTTCGACGCCCTGAGGTTCATACGCATCTACATGAGGCCTCAGGGCAAGGAGGCAGACCTGGCCGAGCCCCTGGTCATAAAGGACGGCTCGGACATAGGCATGGTCTGCGACTCGATCCACAGGGACTTCAGGAGGAGCTTCAGGTACGCCCAGGTCTGGGGGAAGAGCGCGAGGTTCCCTGGGCAGATCGTCGGGCTGGACCACAGGGTCGCGGACAAGGACATCGTGACCATCATCGTGAAGCGCTAGCCAGTGCGGCCTCGAGATTGCCGCCGCCGACAGGACGGGATTGTCAAGAATCAAAACGTGGGGAAAAGAGTTTGGGGCGATGAAGAAAGTGGCCGAGCTCGCTCAGGCCTTCTTCATCAGCTTCATGAAACCGCCGCCCTCGTGGATCTCTAGACCCTTTGAGGCGACGATCTGCTCGAACTCGGGCCAGTCGATGACCTCTACCCTTGGGCTCCCCCCTCGGGTGAACTCCAGCTCGGAGGTCCCGCGGACCTTCCCGGGCTTCAAGTTCTTCTCAGTCGCGATTTCCTTCGCCCGCTCGAGAGATATTGGCTTCATTGGCACTGTGCATCCCTCCGTGCGTCGGATTCCTCCGACACCGACCTCATGGCCGTCTGACATATAAAGGATTTTCGCTGGCCTGTCTCAGGATTGGTGCTGGACAACTGTCCGACGATGCCTGGCGGTCCTACGACGCCCAGCCCCGCGCCCCTAGAGCAGCACGGTCAGCATGAGGGTCGAGACGAACAGCGTCGCCATGGCGATCGGGAACCCCACGAGGGTGAACTTCCAGAAGTCGACGGCGACGCCCTTCGCCTCCGCCTTCTCGGCCACGATGACGTTCGCCGCAGCCCCGAGGATGGTCGCGTTCCCCGCGAGGGTCGACGAGGCAGCGAGAGCGATCCAGAGCTGGGACTGGCTGACGGGTATGAGCGCGCCCAGGATCAGGACCGCTGGGACGTTGCTGACTAGGTTCGACAGCAGCGCCGTCAGGGCGGCCAGCCATGCGATCGTGGGCTGGCCCCCTGCACCGAACCCGGGGAAGAAGCCCTTGATGTCGTTGAGGAGCGAGGACTCGGTCACTCCCTGGATCACCACGAACAGGCCGATGAAGAACAGTATGATGGACCAGTCCACCCCATCCAGCAACTCCTTGGAGCCGACGTCGCTGAGCAGCGGCACGACCAGCAGGGCCAGCACCCCGCCGACCAGGGCGATGACGGCTATCGGGGCCCCTATGAGGTGGCTCGTCACGAAGGCCACGAAGGTTCCCGCGGTGATGACCAGCAGCGCGATGAGAGCCACCCTGCGCTCAATGAGCTTCTTGTAGCCTGACCTGGCCGTCGCATCGCCGTTCACGATGTCCTTCTCGAAGCATTTCCACCCGTCGGTCTCGATCTTCTTCCGGAAGTCCTCGACGCTGCCCTTCTCGATGTCCTTCCTGTACACGAGGTAGATGACCGCGATCGCGACGAGCATGCACACTGCGGACACCGGTATCAGCTTGGCGGAGAAGCTGGCGAAGGCGATCCCCGTCTGCGCGGCCACATAGGCGTTCTGCGGGTTCCCCACCTCCGTCGCCACGCTGCCGATGTTGGCCGAGATAGCCTCCGCGATCAGGAATGGAACCGGGTTGGACTTCAGCAGCCTGCAGGTTCGCACGATTATCGGCGTGAAGATGAGCACGATCGTGTCGTTCAGCACGAGCGCGGAGAGGGTCGCCGTGACGACCATCGTGAGCACGAGGAAGCTGAACTGGTTCCTCGAGTACTTGATCATCCTGAGGGAGACCCATTCGAAGAAGCCGCAAAGCTCCAGGCCAGCGACCAGGAGCATCATGCCGATGAGGAGTATGATGATGTTCAGGTTGATCGCCGCGAGCGCGTCGTCGGGCCTGACCACGCCGAAGATTACCATCAGCGCCGCGCCGATCAGCGCCGCGGCGGCCCTGTCGATGCGTACCTTGGGGAATCTCCTGATGGATATCAGGGCGTAGGTGACCAGGAATATCACGAGGGCGACCCAGGTCGGAGCCATCAGGCAAGGGAACGATTCCTGGCATATGAATCTGAGCTTCAGTCTCCCCAAAAGGATTAAGAAAGGGCGGGCCCTTCTTGCGCCCGATGATACAGAGGCCGAGGGGAACGCGCGATTTCGGGCCCGCGGAGATGGCCAAGCGCAGGCAGGTCGAGCAGGCCATGCGCGGGGTGTGCCAGAGGTTCGGGTTCGGAGAGGTCGTCACGCCGACCTTCGAGACCGCCGAGCTGTTCACCCTCAGGTCGGGGCCGGGCATCGTGGACGAGATGTACATCTTCAAGGACAAGGGGGACAGGGAGATGGCCCTGAGGCCCGAGATAACCGCCTCGGTCATGAGGTACTTCGTGAACGAGATCTCGGCCGCGCCGAGGCCGATCAAGCTGTTCTACGTGGGCAACTGCTTCAGGTACGAGAACCCGCAGAGCGGCAGGTACAGGGAGTTCTTCCAGATAGGCGCGGAGCTGATCGGCAGCAAAAACCCGGAGACCGACGCGGAGGTCATAGCCCTCGCGGTCAACATCCTGAGGGCCGCCGGGCTCGAGAACTATGTGGTCAGGATCGGCCACATCGGCATACTCAAGTCGATGGTAAGGGACGAGATCAAGGACGAGAAGGTGGTCGCCGAGGTCCTGCGCCTGCTGGACAAGGAGGACTTCGACGCGATGGGGGACCTGTTCGATGCGAGGACGCTCCCGAGGGGGCTGTTCGACAGGATCGTCGCGTACGCGGACATCAAGGGTGACGTGACCGTGCTCAACAACCTCGAGGAGAGCGAGGCGACCGAGCACATCAGGGAGGTGTTCGAAGTCCTGAAGATCTACGGCATCGAGGACTGCCAGGTCGATCTCGGGATCGTCCGCGGCCTCGACTACTACACCGGCATGGTCTTCGAGATCGACGCCCCGAGGCTGGGCGCGGAGAAGCAGGTCCTGGGGGGAGGGTCGTACACGCTCTCGGAGCTGTTCGGGGGCGAGTCCGTGTTCTCGACCGGGTTCGCCATAGGGATAGACAGGGCGATGCTCGCGATCGAGGCCGAGAGGAAGATCGAGGCCCCGCCAGCGCTGGACGCGTACGTCGTCCCCGCGAAGGACGACATGCGCAGGTACGCCTTCGGGATCGTCGCCAGGCTGAGGTCCCAGGGGCTCAGGGCGGACGTCGACCTGATGCGGAGGAGCATGAGCAAGAACATGAAGTACGCCGCATCGGTAGGCGCGCGGTTCGTCGTGCTCGTCGGCAGAGAGGAGATGGCGAAGCGCTCGGTCACGCTCAGGGACATGGCCTCAGGAGAGCAGACCCTGGTCCTGGCGGACGAGGTCGGCGGAGAGATCTCGAGAAGGACGAAATGACGGCGAAAGGCCTTGAGAAGACAGAGGAAAGAATGGATTTCCCATCCGGGCCTGTCCCGGATGGTCTGTGGTTTCTGAGCTGACGCGTGCCTACGGGTAGAAGCCCCTCAGCTTCGTCGCGTCCGCGACTCTCTTCACGGCCACGAGGTACGCGGCGTCCCTCATGTTGCACTTGTACTTCTCGTGCATGTCCCAGACCTCGTGGAACGCCGTCGTGATCTTGTGGTCCAGGCGCTCGTTGACCTCTTCCTCGGTCCAGTAGTAGTTGTAGTTGTTCTGGACCCATTCGAAGTAGCTCACCGTGACGCCGCCGGAGTTGGCGAGTATGTCCGGGAGCGCGAGCACGCCGTTCTTCCACATTACCGCGTCCGCCTCGAAGGTCGTCGGGCCGTTCGCGCCCTCTGCCAGTATCTTCGCCTTGATCTTGCCGGCGTTGTCCTTCGTGATGACGTTCTCGAGAGCGCATGGGAGCAGTATGTCCACCTTGAGCTCCAGGATCGCCTCGTTGCTGATAGGCTTCGAGCCGGGGTAGCCCTTGACGCTCTTCGTCTTGACCTTGTGCGCCCAGACATCATCGTACTTGAGGCCGTTCTCGTTGACGATCCCGCCCTGCGAGTCGCTTACGGCGATGACCTTGCAGCCGAAGTCGCGCTCGATCAGCTTGTGGGCGAACGCGCCGACATTGCCGTATCCCTGGATAGCGACGGTCGCGCCCTTCAGGTTCAGACCGATCTTCTTCGCGGCCTCCCTGACGCAGAACACGAGCCCCCTCGAGGTCGCCTCGGGTCTTCCGAGCGAGCCTCCGATCTCCCTCGGCTTGCCCGTGATGACTCCCGGGACGGCGTAGCCCTTGGTCATGCTGAACGTGTCCATTATCCAGGCCATCTCCTTGCCGCCAGTGTTCACATCGGGGGCCGGGATGTCCTTCTCAGGGCCGATGATGATCGATATCTCGGACGCGTACCTGCGCGTCATCCTCTCAATCTCGCCCAAGGACATCTTCTTCGGGTCGCATATGATGCCGCCCTTCGCCCCGCCGTAGGGGATGTCCACCGTCGCGGTCTTCCAGGTCATCCAGGACGAGAGCGCCTTGACCTCGTCCAGATCCACCTGGGGGTGGTATCTGATGCCGCCCTTGAACGGGCCGCGAGCCTCGTTGTGCTGCACCCTGTATCCAGTGAAGACCCTGACCGAGCCGTCATCCATCTTCACCGGGAAGTTGACCGTAAGCTCCCTTTTCGGGTTCTTAAGAACTTCCAGCATTCCTGGGTCCAGGTCAAGGGTCTTCCCTGCCTTGTCGACCATCTTCTTCATTTCTTCGAACGGATTCGCTTTGCCTGCCATTCTAACACCATTGGCCTACACCCTCGCGCGAGCTCTCCCGCCGCGAGTGATGACTGTGGGAGCGCATGGGGAGTGCCGATTTAAACCTTGCCTAACAACTATGGCCCCGCTGCCGCAAGAAATGCGACGTCCCGCCCCTCTTTGCCATAGGTTCTTCGAACCGCGAGCGCTGGAGTTGGAAGACATGCCTCGTTTCGTCACCGACGTTCGAAAATGTACGACCAGGCGGGGGTGTCCTGTCCGAATGCGCAGCGGAGGCCCGCAAGCGCGGCTATCGGCTTGGCGGCGCTACATGCTAGCGGAGGTCGAATCCGACGAGGATGGATGCGAGCCTTGGGTCGTCGTCGAGTCCCGCCTTCTTCCTCAGGAAGTGGTCCCCGGCAGTCGAAGGGCTCGAGGAGAGGACCGAGCGCACCCCATCGATGCGCTCGACCTCCTCGAAGGGCACTGGCGGGAGGACGAACCTCGCGCCGGCCGATGTGTTCCTGTCCGCGAAGACGACGAAGTCCTTGCCGAGCATGAGTATCTTCCCAGGGCCGGTCGGGGGGCTCTCCCCGGGCAACAGCTCTCTGCCGATCTCATCCCCCCTGTCGTTGACAAGGACGACGGTCGGTTTCGGAGGGCCTCTGAAGGTGCTGTCCTTGATGATGCACGCCACGCGCTGCCTCCCCAGGCAATCCAGGACCCCCTCGTTGCGCACGCTCAAGGGGCCGATGGAAGGGTACATGCTCTCCAGCTCCGCCAGCCCCTTGCGCATCTCCCTCGTGAGGTAGAACGAGCGCTTCACGCCGCGCATCGCCGAGAGGACCCTCAGGACCTCGCCCTGTACCTGCTGCTCCGCCTTGGACAACGGACGGGGGAATGCTCCGCCAGATAGATGAATCCTACCTAGGCTGGAGGGACTCGGGCTGCTTCGCAACGTTCACGACATGCATGACGAGCAGGTCCTCCGGCATCGCGCCGCCCACCTCATTCCTCTCGTTGATGATCGTCTTGGGCACGCCCATGACGGCGTACTTCTGGGCGAGCGGGATGAACTCGTTGGCCTCGACCATGTCCGCCCATATGAAGTCGCTCTCGATCGCCAGCCTATGCGCGAGCCTGACAGCCGTTGGACAGTACGGGCAGGTCGGGGTGACGAAGACCTGGATGTGGATCGGCGTGTCGATCGCCCTGATGAGTTCCCGGCTCTTGGGAGAGAGGCCGCTATCGCCCCTCGAGACATCCATGATCGCCCCGACGAGCGATGTGAACTCGTACCCCGAGGGTATGCCGTAAAACCTGATGCCGTAGTCCTTCGCGCCGGTCACGGCGATGGCGGGTATCTTGTCGACCCTGAACTCCTTCGCCCTCATCTGGTCCCTTACGAAGTCGTAGACCTCGACCTTGATCTTCGGCGTCAGGCCCGCCAGTTCATGGCACACTTCCAGGGTCTCCTTGCAGAAGTCGCAGGGCACATCCTGCGTGAAAACGGCTATCCTGACATCGTTCTTCAGCTTCTCCGCGAATTCCTTCGCCAGGAACTCCCTCTCCTTGGGTCCGATCAGCGGCATCTCATGCCTCCTTCCTGTTCATTCCTCATGCACATTCACATCCACTGTTATTCCCTGTCGCACGCTCTCCGTGACGATGCAGAAGTCCTCGAACATGCCCTTGCACCGTTCGAGCTTTTCTCTGCCATCATCACTAACGGCTATTCTAATGTCGACCTTAATTCCGTCAATTCTCCATCTGCCTTTCTCGTTCCTCTTGAGCGAGGTCTGGACGTCGGTCGCGATGTCATTGAGGGGCACCCGCGACTTCTGGAGGCAGAACATGAGGCTCGAGCTCAGGCATTGGCCCACCGCCGTGGAGAGCATCATCGACGGACTGGGGCCGCGTCCCTCGCCAAGGGGCGCCTCCTCGTCCGTCTGGAGCGTCCCGGGCTGCTCGCCGAAGGTCACGCTGAACTTGTAGCCCCCGTCGTGCCTCAGATGGGTGTGTATCGTCTCGTTCACCATGTTCCAAACCCGCACGAGTCATCGCGAAGGTCAAGCTATAACTTTCGACGTCGGCCTCGTCGGGTCTCCAGGAGGATCTCCCCCTTGTTCTTGGAGCGCCGCGCAGAGCATCGTCCCTGCGCCCTTGCGGATAGGCTCCCGGCGCGTGCTCTCCGATGACATGCCAGCAGGAACTGTTGGCGGGCATACTTAGAAATACGGGGCATCGAAATCCTCGGCTGTTGATGCGCATGAGGACGAGGACCGAGAGGGACTCGCTCGGGGAGAGACAGGTGCCCGCGGAGGCATACTACGGCATTCAGACCCTCAGGGCCAAGGAGAACTTCCCAGTAAGCGGGATCACGGCGAGACCGGAGTTCATCAACGCCTACGCGATGGTCAAGAAGGCCGCCGCGATGGCGAACATGGACATCGGCTGGCTCGAACCAGACATCGGCAAGGCGATCGTCGCTGCCTGCGACGAGATCCTCATGGGGAAGCTCCACGGGGAGTTCGTCGTCGACGAATACCAGGCCGGGGCAGGCACGTCTTTCAACATGAACTTCAACGAAGTGCTCGCGAACAGGGCATTGGAGCTGATCGGGCACAAGAAGGGGCAGTACTCGATCATCCATCCAAACGATCACGTGAACATGTCTCAGTCCACGAACGACACGTACCCGACCGCCATGCGCCTGTGCATACTCATGGTCGCGGAGGGCCTCTTGGGCAACCTGGACGCCCTCGGGAAGGCCTTGGCCAAGAAGGGCATGCAGTTCGAGCGCGTGCTCAAGTCCGGCAGGACGCACCTGATGGACGCCCTCCCCGTCACGCTCGGCCAGGAGTTCATGGCCTACTCGGTCGCGGTCAGGAAGGCCAGCAACATGCTCAAGGAGAGCCTCAAGCTGCTCGAGGAGGTCCCGCTCGGCGGGACGGCCGTGGGCTCGGGCGCGAACACGCACCCGGACTACATGCTCCAGGTAGTCAGGCACCTGAGGGAGATAACGGGCCTGAACCTCATCGAGGCCGAGGACCCGAGGGAGATGCTCCAGAGCAGGCTCGAGATCGCCAGCTTCTCGGCCGGGCTCAAGTCGCTCTCGCTCGAGCTGATCAGGATATCGAACGATCTCAGGCTGATGAACTCAGGCCCAATCACTGGCTGGGGCGAGATACAGCTGCCAGCGACGCAGCCGGGCTCGTCCATCATGCCCGGGAAGGTCAACCCGGTGATGGCGGAGTGCATGGACATGATCTGCTTCCAGGTGGTGGGGAACGATCTCGCGGTCTCGATGGCCGTCCAGGCAGGGCAGATGGAGCTCAACGTGATGAACCCGGTCATGACCCACAACATACTCGAGTCGATGGTCCTCCTGAACAACTACATCCCCGTGTTCATAGAGAGGTGTGTTTCGGGCATCGAGGCGGACGAGAAGAGGTGCAGGAGCTACCTCGAGAAGAACCCCTCCATCGCGACGTTCCTCGCGCCGCACATAGGCTACATGAAGGCCGCCGAGATCGCGAAGGAGGCGCTGAGCAGGGACATGTCCGTCAGGGATCTGGTGGTCGAGAAAGGCATACTCTCGAAGGCGGACATCGACAGGATATTCGACTGGGAGTTCCTCATCGGCAGGAAGAAGTCCGACAAGAAGTGAGGCGGTCTGCGGGCGCGCGCGTCAGCGCAGCCACCGCAACTGGTCGCTCCAGCCAATGCTTATATACCGACCTTCCTCTTTCAAACGAAGGGCCCCGAAAACGGTCAGGGCCTCCGCAGGTGAACCGTCATGGATTGGGGTTTGAAGAACAGGCTCTCGCGCATAATGATGCCCGACACTGGACGCTCCGTCATGCTCGCCGTGGACCACGGCTACTTCCTCGGCCCGACCAGCCGGCTCGAGGTCCCCAGGGAGACCATCATGCCCCTCGCGCCGTACGCCGACTCGATCATGCTCACGAGGGGCGTGCTGAGGTCCTCCATCGACCCCGGCATACTCAACTCGGTCGTGCTCCGGGTCTCGGGCGGGTCGAGCATCATAGGCGAGGACCTCTCCAACGAGGGAATCATCACCTCCGTTGAGGACGCGCTAAGGCTGAACGCGTCCGGGGTCGCCCTGTCCATCTTCGTCGGGAGCAAGCACGAGAAGCAGACGCTCATGAGCCTCTCGGAGCTGGTCGACGAGGGGCAGAAGCACGGCATGCCTGTCCTGGCCGTCACTGCGGTCGGGAAGGAGCTCGGCAAGCGCGATGCTCGGTACCTCGGGCTCGCGTCGAGGATCGCCGCCGAGATCGGCGCCCACATCGTGAAGACCTACTACTGCGAGGACTTCGAGAAGGTCGTCAACAGCTGTCCCGTGCCGATCGTCGTCGCCGGAGGGCCGAAGCTGGACGAGAAGGACGCGCTCGAGCTGACCTACAAGTCGATCAAGGCCGGGGCGGCGGGCGTGGACATGGGCAGGAACATCTGGCAGTCAGACCATCCTGTGCCGATGATCAAGGCCGTGCGCAAAATCGTGCACGAGGACGTCACGGCGAAGGAAGCGTACCGGCTCTACAAAAAGCTCGCGAAGATGTAGTTGCGCCCGAGGGGAGTGTGCCTGGAAATGCGCGTCGCGATGTACTACAGGAACAGCGATGTCCGCCTGCAGGAGATGCCGAAGCCGGAGATCGGGCCGAGGGAGCTCCTGGTCAAGGTCGTCTCGAGCGGAATATGCGGCAGCGACGTCATGGAGTGGTACAGGATCAAGCGCGCCCCGCTCGTGCTCGGCCACGAGATCGCGGGGGACATAGTCGGGGTCGGCAGCGAAGTCAAGGGCTATGGCGTGGGCCAGCGGGTATTCGTCTCTCATCATGTGCCTTGCGGCGAGTGCGTCTACTGCCGGCGCGGCCATGAGTCCACGTGCGACACGCTGAGGACCACGAACTACTATCCAGGCGGGTTCGCGGAGTACATCCGCGTGCCCGAGATGAACGTGAAGAGCGGAGTCTACGTGCTCCCGAAGGAGCTCACATACGACGACGGCGCCTTCATCGAGCCCCTCGCATGCGTCGTGCGTGGGTTCAGGCTCGGCGGCTTCCGGAAGGGGCAGACCGCGCTCGTGCTCGGAAGCGGCATCGCGGGCCTGCTCAACATCAAGCTCGCGAAGGCCCTCGGAGCCAGCAAGGTGTTCGCGACGGACATCTGCGAGTACAGAATGCAGGCCGCGAAGAGGTTTGGCGCAGATGCCGTGCTCAAGGGGACGGACGATGTGCCGAGGCTCGTCCGCGAGGGGAACGGGGGCAGACCGGCCGACTTCGTGATAGTGTGCGTCGGCGCCCCCCAGGTGATCGAGCAGGCGCTGAAGACCGTTGACAGGGGAGGGTCCATCCTGCTGTTCGCGCCCCCCAAGCCGGGCGTGCAGGTCCAGGTGCCGTTGGGGGACCTCTGGAAGGACGAGATCACCATCACGACGACCTACGCCGGCAGCCCGAGGGACATCAGGGAGGCCATCGAGCTGCTCAGGACGAGCAAGGTGGTCGTCAGCGACATGATCACCCACAGGTTCGGGCTCGCGGAGACAGGGAAGGGATTCGAGCTGGTCGCGAGAGCCGAGAATTCCATCAAGGTCATCATAGAGCCGCAGAGATGAACGCTCATGCCGGCCGGCGGATCGGCACGCTCCTCTGTTTTCGGCCAAACAACAAAAGCGGGAGGATGCGCTGGCGCAGGAGCGGACATGAATCAAGCCATGGCCGGGGCCCCACGGGCGACCGGGCCCACGATCGATGCGAGGCAGCTCCTCTCGGCTGAGGAACGTGCGAGGATGATATCGAGGGTACACTCGCTCGTGTACTGGGTCGGGATGTTCGTACCGGAGCGCGAGCTGCTGGGCGATTCCGAGATCGAGCTCAGGGAGGTCGTGTACAACCTCACGAGCAAGGAGAGCCCCACGCCGGACGATGTCAGGGAGGCCAGCGACCTGATCGACCAGCTGAGACGGAAGGAGCGCGAACTGGAGACAAGTCTGTCTAAGGACCCCATGTCCGTCGAGACGGCCAAGGGGCTGCTCGAGGAGATATGCGGGATACTCAGGGCGATCGACGAGCTCCGACTCGCGGAGAGCGAGGATCGAGCGGAGTTCCGGAAGGATGCGCTCGTGAAGAGGGTCGACGATGCCAAGAGATGGCAGAAGTTCATGGAGTCCATCAGGCCGGCCAGGCCGCCCGCGACCGCGTGACGGCTACGGGACCGTTCTCCGGAGCACGGCGTTCATCCGCGCGACGGTGTCCGCATCCAGAGGGTCAGGGACGTGGCTCGACAGTATCTTGGTCACCCTCTCACGGGCGCTCATCACCACTTCCTTCCATCCGGTCCCGAGCCGGTACGCCCCGTACAGTGCAGCCCTCTCCTTCGAGGGCATGAACAACTCCTTCCTCAGGTTCCTGGCCGTGTGCGGGTTCCTGAGGAAGCTGCCCCCAGGGCCGACGGACCTGACCAGGTCGATAGCGAAGTGCGCGTCGTCCATCACGACATCCCTGCGCATCTCCCTCAGCGTCTCCCAGGCGTCGCAGTCGATCACGACCTGCTCCAGTGATGCGCCCTTCGCCTGGTCGAGCCCCCCGATCCCGGACGCGAAGTCCGTGAGGGTCATCGAAGTCGCCGCGCCGAACACCAGCTCCGACGGGTTGGCACTCATGCCAGGGGAGCCGCCTGCTATGCCGAGGGAGAGGCCTCCGACCATTGAGGGGACGCCGTAGTGGCGGGCCATCTGGGCCGAGGCGGCTGCGAGCAGGAGCTCCTCGACGGCGCCGTAGTGTATCTCGCCTGTCATCATGTCAGGAACTGTGGACTCTGAGCTGTAGACGACAGGCGCGCCGCTCTTCGACATCTGCGATATGGCGAAGCTCGCGATGTTCTCGGCGTTGACTATCGCGATGGTGGATGCCAGGCTGACCGGCGATGTGAGGCCGCAGAGGGCCATGGACATCGAGACGACCGGTATCCCGGCCTTCGCGAACTCCACGACGGCCTCCGCGGAACCCTTCTCGAACTCGAGGGGGCATACGGGACACTGGACCACGGAGAACAGGGGCCTCTTGGCGAGGGCATCGGCACCTCCGGCGACGACCGAGGCGAGCTCGATCTCCGCCCTCGCCTCCTCTGCGGACATCGCCTCCCCCTGTACGTGCTTGGTCGTGTTCGTCATGGAGATCGCGAGTTCGCTCAGCGCATGCGTCTTGTCGGGCGCGTCATGGGCGGTGACGATGGGCCACACATAGTCGAGCGAGTCCATCGCGTCGCAGAGCACCATGAAGTCCATGAGGTCCCTGCTGGTGGTCGCACGCCTCGCGCCAGACTCGATGTCCGTCATGTATACCGCGGTGCCGTTCGTCGCCATGTACGGAGGCCCGGTCCTCGGCGCCACCATGTCCTGCTTCGGATTCCTGGCGCAGAGCCTCACCTCCCTCGGCAGCTTCCTGATGGTCTCGTCGATGAGGTCCTCCGGAAGGCTCGCCCTCTGCGCCTTCCTGTCGGTCCTGGCTCCGGCTCTCTCGAGCATGTCCAGGACCCTCTCGCTCCTGACCATGATCCCTGGGTTGTCGAGTATCTCGATCGTCTTGCCGTGCACTGATTCGATGTCGCCCTCGGACAGAATGCTTATCTGGGCCACTGCCATTATTCCGCTCCGAAACCGGGATTGGCAGCGGGGTAATTAACCACTCGGGCTCTTTGTGAGCCTGGCTCATGTCTCGCTCGCACAGTCGCCAGTTCGATACGCACACGGTGGACGTATGGCTTTCGAATCCCTCAGGGCATCTCCGACAGCGTTCAAGGTCCTCGTAGCGAGCGCACTCATCGAGAACATCGCCTTCGGGCTCATCATGCCGTACCTGGCGCTCTACATGGTCAACGTGCTCGGGATCTCAAAGCCGCTGTCTGGAGTGGCCATGGCCGGGTACACCCTCTCGGGGATCCCTGGGACGATCCTGGGAGGCATGCTCACCGACAGGATCGGCAGGCGGTCCGTCCTCCTGGCGAGTCTGGGGCTGATGTCCATCACGATGCTCCTGTACTTCTTCGCGATCGACTTCGTCACGCTCTTCGTCATAGTGCTCGCAGATTCCTTCGTCGGCTCCCTCTACATGCCTGCCGCGAACGCGATGATAGCGGACGTGATCCAGCCATCGGCCAGGCCGAAGGCGTACAGCACCCTGAGGATAGCGTGGAATGTCGGCTTGGTCATCGGGCCTGGGATCGGCACATTCATCGTCGCTACGTTCTCCATCAGGGAGCTGTTCGTGTTCGGGGCGGCGATCCTGGTCGGAGCCTTCGTGATGAACTTAATCTACGTGCCCGAGACCAAGCCGGATTCGGGGACGGATGTGGATGTCACCTTCATGAAGGTGATTCTGGTCGGCCGCAACCGGCCGTTCCTGATGCTGTGCTCGATGACCGCCCTGATGTGGTTCTCCTTCTCCCAGTGGATGTCCGTGCTCCAGATATACGCCACCGCCAACCTGGGCCTCAGCGATGCCGTTCCCGGGCTGCTCTTCGCGGTGAACGCCTTCATGGTCGTCACGTTCCAGCTCTGGGTGACCTCGAAGATGGTCATGTTCAGGAGGGCTTTCGTTCTGATGACCGGCCAGCTGATCGTAGCGGGAGGGTTCTCTCTGATCTTCTTCGCGAAGGACACGGTATCGCTTGTCGCGTGCATCGTCGTGATAACGGTCGGCGAGCTCGTGTACATGTCGATCGTGTCCGCGCTGATTGCCGACATGTCGCCCGAGGCCGAGCGAGGGGTGTACATGGGCTTCTCCGGCTTCATACAGAGCCTCGGCATGGGCGTGGGGTTCTTCGTAGGCATGTATCTTCTGGACGTGCTCCCTGAGGCCAGGCTGATATGGTTGGTGTTCGGAGTTCTCGGAGCGCTCACGAGCCTCGGATACGTCCTGCTCGCCAAGATGCTGGGGCCGGAGATCGGCCACCCGGCCAAGCAGCCGGAGATCATCCCGATAACGCCCATCATGCCCGAGAAATGAAGTGATCGCGTGATGTAACTGGTTTGAGAAGAGGCGCGAGGGCCTCTTCGCTCCAGAGGTTTGAAGGGGTTTGGAGGCGCCCGTCCAGCGCCTTCGGACGGGCTTGCCTGCGGGCTCAGAATCGCCTGCGGCCCTTGTTCATGTAGCTGGGCCTGTCCTCTCCGCCCCGCTCCCGGTCGCCGCCTCGGTCGCCATAGCCGCCACGCCTCTGGCCGCCACCGCCGTATCCGCCGCGGCCGCCGCTCCTGCCGCCACCGCCGCCGAAGCTCCTGCGCTCCTGCTCGTACTCCTTGTCGCTCATGTTGAGCTCCGTGCTGGCGCCGTCGAGGGGCTTGTCGCTCTTCGTCAGCTGTCCGTATTTGCCGACGTTGATGCGCATGTGCCCTCTGACGAGCGAGACATAGCCGTTCTTGATCTCGATCACGTCATCCTTGACGACGCTTCCGATCTGGCTGTCCCACAGCGACAGGACTACCGCCGCCGTCTCGTCAGCTACGGTCGCCTCCGCGACCTTCCTCGAATTCCCGAACTTGCTCGGGATATCCTTCGCCTCGCTCACGTCCAGGACCTTGGCCAGGACGTCCACTCTCTTCGACTGAGGGGTGAGGTCCTTCACCTTCACTGGTACGCTAGCCTGCTCCTCAGTGTTCGTTCCTACGCTCTCTTCCATGTCTATTCTTCCTTTCCTTGTGCACAATTGCATCGGGCTGTCACGCGAGTCAAACTGTCGGCTCTAGAACAAGGCGAAGTTCGGCTTGTCGGATCACTCGGCACAACTAGTGCTGAGGGCCCGTTAGTCACGACGGTATTAATAACCTTTCACCATACACGCGCCAGCCCCCCGTCAGGGCTCCTGGGACCGGTCCAGGAGACGCCCCATGGCGCGTCGCCGTACCAGATGTCGTCAGAAAGGGCTAAATATGGACTCCGGCGTACGGCGTCACCTGTCAGATGAGCACTCTGCCGTTCAAGCCCGCACAGGCCCTGCGGACGTGGTTCTGCTCCTTGGCGGGGCATGCGCTGCACGGTGCTCGCACTCGTTTCAGGGGGCCTTACAGGGCAGCGGTCCCTGAGGAGGGATGGACATGGATGATGTAGGAGCAGGCCGCGCCATTCATCACGACGCGGCGTCCGCTCCGCCCGGCCAAGAGATCTTCCAGGCAAAGGACGAGCCCGCCACGGGCGCCCTCGTCCGCTCGCTCGCCGCCCTGAAGCTGGACGACGTCCGGGTGGTCACCTCTCGCGGGGAGAGCATGCTCTACTCCCGCGACCAGTCGGAGATCCCGGCATTCCTGAAGAAGATGATGTTCAACTCGTGTCCCGACTTGGTCGTCCAGGCGTTCACGCGCGAGGCCGTGTCCGCGCTTCTCCGGTTCGCCGCCTCGAACCACGTCACCGCCATCCCGAGAGGGTCGGCGTCGTCGCCCTTCGGCGGGTCGATGCCCGTCGACGGAGGCATGGTGGTCGATGTGTCAGCGATGAACGGGATCGTGAGCATAGACCCTCTGAAGGAGGAGGCCAGGGTCGAGGCAGGCGTCAGGTGGGCGGACCTGGACCAGGAGCTGGAGAAGAAGGGTCTGACGCTCAACTCAAGCCCTTCGAGCAAGTTCTCCACCGTCGGAGGCTGGGTCGCGACCGGCGGCATCGGATTGAACAGCTTCTCGAAGGGGCACCTGAGAAGCAGCGTGCTCTCGCTCGAGCTGGTCACGCCTGACGGCTCCGTCATGGAGCTGTCGAGGCTGAACCCGGAGTTCGAGGCCGTCTTCGGGAGCGAGGGACAGCTGGGCGTGGTCACCGCCGTCACTCTCTCCGTGCGAGCGAAGCCAGCAAGGACAACGCCGCACCTCGTGCAGTTTGACGATGTCCGGAGCGCGTTCGCATTCGTGAGCGCGCTCGCGAAGAGCGCAGTTCACCCGTCCCACATCGTGTTCGAGAGCGCCTCGAAGTTCGCCCTGGTCAACCAGATGCTGGGCAAGGCCTACTTCAGGGTCGGAGACGCCGTCCTCATCAACCTGGAGAGCGAGGTCGAAGAGCAGACCTTCCAGGCGTTTCTGAGGCCCGTCGGGCTCCCCGAGGAGAAGGAGTACCTCGCGCGGTACATGTGGAACGAGAGGTTCTTCCCGATGAAGGTGAGGAAGCTCGGCCCGGGCATGCTGGGCTCGGAGGTTCGCGTCCCCTCCGAACTGCTGGCCAAGGCCGTCGAGGAGTCGATGGAGCTGTGCCGCGTCCTCGAC
Organism: Methanobacteriota archaeon; assembly: GCA_037439985.1. GTDB lineage: Archaea > Thermoplasmatota > Thermoplasmata > UBA10834 > UBA10834 > COMBO-56-21. Next base: position 49,834 of record JBBIUZ010000001.1, read on the forward strand.
CTCAAGCCGCTCTACGAGGTGCACATGCTGAACGACGGGCACGGCCTCCTGCTCTGCTACTACCTCACGGACCAGGGAGACCAGCTCGCGTACGGCCTCGATGCCGTGAAGTCGATGCTCGTCACTTTCAGCTTGGTCCGGATGGGCTGCAGGCCGTATTCCATAGGCGTGCTCTACCACCCGTTCTCCGAGGTGGAGGACAGGGACCGCATCGAGAGGCTCAGGGACGCGAAGAGGTCGCTCGATCCCGAGGGGGTCATGAACTCGGGGAAGCTCTTCTCGCTCTCGGGGAGGTTCGGCGGGCTCGGGGCACTCGTGTTCCACCCGAGGCTGATGAAGCCCGCTCTGGGCACGATGCTCAGGTTCCTACCAGTCACCTCGCGCGTGATGCGCTCGCTCCGCTCGGCGTGCGCGCCATCGCCTTCGACCGCCGCCCCCGGGACGCTCAAGGAGGTCGCGCGGCTCGCGGACGAGTGCGCCATGTGCGGCGCCTGCGTGAGCGTCTGTCCAGCCTACTTGGTCGTGCACGACGAGAGGGTCACGGGCCGCGGCAAGCTGATGACCGCGAAGGCCATGGCCCGGGGGGAGCGCGTCTCCAAGGAGCACTCGGACAGGACCTTCCTCTGCATGCGGTGCAAGGCCTGCGAACAGGTCTGCCAATCCAAGCTCGAGCTCGTCGCGGCGTACGAAGTTATCGAGAAGGAGCTCGAACAGAGGCACGGCAGGGATAAGCAGGAGATAGAGAGGTTCGTGAAGTACGTCGAGTCCACTCCCGAGTACGACAAGCTCATTGGGCGCGGCCTTGTCCTCGGCGCCCCGAAGAACGGCATGGGAGGCGGCATCGGTGTTTGAGCGGTACCACATACCCGTGAAGACGTTCCAGGCGCGCGCGCCTCCGGTCCCGAAGTTCGTCATCGTCCGCGCGGATAACTGCATGAACTGCGGGAAGTGCGAGAGTGCGTGCATCTATGGCGTGCACAAGCGGAGCGAGCAGGACCCGAGGAAGATGGCGGACCCGATAAGCCCGCTGTGCAAGAACTGCTTCAGGTGCATCGCGGACTGCCCCCAGAGGGCGCTCACGATGTCCCCGGGTCCGGAGTACCTCTCGCTCGGAAAGGGCATCTGGACCCCCTCGAGAATACACACGATCTGGGGCGAGTCGGAGACAGGGAAGATACCGGTCCTCGGGGCCGGCTACAAGGGGATGTTCGCAGGGCCGGGCTACGACGGCATGTGGACGGACATGTCAGAGATCGTGAGGCCCACCAGGGACGGGATCCACGGCAGGGAGTTCATATCCACGGCCGTGGACATCGGCAGGAAGCTGCCATTCCTCCAGTTCGACGCAAAGGGCGCGCTCGCGTCGACCGATTCCCGTCCAGTGATTGAGCTCCCGATACCGTTCATCATGGACATATCCAGACTGCGCATCCTGAACGAGAACCTGGTCGGAGGATATGTGGGCGCGGCGAGGCGCCTCGACACCCTGCTGATGGCCTCGCCGGCCCTCGTCCCGCACGACCTCTCGGAGGAAGAGAACAGCCACATCGTCCCGGTCTACCCATCGGCTGCGAGCGTTGGTGACCTGGATCTGCCCAGAGGAACCAGGATGGCCGAGCTCCAGTTCAGGCCGGACTGGAGGCACGACGTCAGGACTTTCAGGGAGAAATTCCCGGGAACGGTGCTCGCGCTCAGGGCCAGCGCGGGAGCGGAGGTCGAGAGGGCGCTCCCGGAGCTCGTGGCCGCCGGTGTCGAGGTCGTGCACGTACTCTTCGACGAGCAGGGGACGGAGGCCGGGGGCGGCGGGAGGCACTCCAAGGAGTCCCTGAGGGCCATGCACAGGTCCCTGGTGTCGGCGAAGGTCAGGGACCAGATCACGATTATCACGGGCGGGGGCATAGCCGCCGCCGAGCACGTCCCGAAGAGCATCATATGCGGCGCGGACGTCGTCACGCTGGAGAAGGGGCTCCTCGTGGCCCTCGAGTGCCGCGACTGCCCGGCGTGCTCGTTGGAGTCATGCCCTGTGGACATCAAGAAGGCTCCCGCGGACTGGGTCGAGGGACGTGTCCTCAACATGGTAGGTGCGTGGAGGGACCAGCTGCTAGAGGTCCTCGGCGCGATGGGCCTCAGGGAGGTCAGGAGGCTGAGGGGTGAGCTCGGGCGGGCGATCATCTACGAGGACGTCGAGCGGGAGGCCTTCGCGGATCTGGAGGGAGGTGGACCGGATGCCTGAACCGAAGAGGGCTCGTCAAACGGGCGTTCCGAAACCGTCTCCGGCGCCTTCGGAGAATCTCGCGTTCATGAACAGGTTCACCGTCGTCCGCGCTGACACCTGCATCTCCTGCGGGATGTGTGCCAGCCTGTGCCCCTACGGGGTCCACAAGCGCATCGAGGGGCACGTGAGGATCCTGCTTCCGGACGACAGGAAGTGTATCGGTCCTTCGTGCTCTCTCAACGATTTCTTCTGCGTGGCGAACTGCCCGACGGGCTCGCTATCGCTGAAGACGAGCGACACCTACCTGAGCATGGGCGACCCGCGCTGGACGGCGGACATGATCCTGGCGACCTGGGCCCAGGCGGAGACCGGCCGCCCCCTTCCGCTTGATCATCCGGGGAACATCGGGGCCTCGGGAGGCGGGTTCGACGAGCTCTCCTTCAAGGTCCCGAACAAGGAGGCCAAGTACTCGCCGAGCGACATCTGCACCTCGCTCGACCTCAACAGGCGGAAGGCCGGGACTAAGATTCGGATACCCATCCCGATCTACGGCGGCGGCATGTCGTTCGGGTCGGTCAGCGTCCATACGATGCTCTCGCGGGCGAAGGCGGCCAAGAGCTGGAGCACGTTCACGTGCACTGGCGAGGGAGGATATCCCGAGCTGCTCGTGCCCTTCAAGGACCATGTGATCACGCAGATCGCCACCGGGCTCTTCGGCGTGCGCGAGGAGACGATCCAGCGCGCGCGGATAGTCGAGTTCAAGTACGCCCAGGGCGCGAAGCCGGGCCTCGGCGGCCACCTGCTGCACGACAAGAACACCCCCGAGGTCGCCCGGATGAGGGAGGCCGTGCCGTACACGAGCCTGTTCTCGCCGTTCCCGTTCCATAGCGTGTACTCGGTCGAGGACCACAAGAAGCATCTCGACTGGGCGCATGCAATCAACCCGGGCGCGATACTGTCCGTCAAGGTCTCGACCCCGAACGATGTGGAGATGGTCTCCGTGGGGAGCTACTACGCGGGGGCCCACATCGTACACCTGGACGGTGGGTACGGTGGCACGGGGGCGGCGCCCGAAATCGCCAAGAAGAACATCGCGATGCCAATCGAGTACGCGATACCGAAGGTCCACAGGTTCCTCGTGAACGAGGGCATCAGGGACGAGGTGACCCTCATGGCCAGCGGAGGCCTGAGGACGGCCATGGACGTCGCGAAGGCCATCGCGCTCGGGGCCGACGGTGCGGTCATAGGCACCGCGGACCTCGTCGCCCTGGGATGCGTCCGGTGCGGCAACTGCGAAAGCGGCAGGGGCTGCCCGAGGGGCATAGCGACGACGGACCCCGTGCTCGACAAGCTGATGGACTCCGACTGGGGCGCGAAGAGGATCAGCAACATGTACGGCTCGTGGCGGCTCCAGTGGTGCGAGCTGCTCGCGCGCCTAGGCATGGACGACATCTCCCAGCTCCGAGGCCGCACGGACCTGCTCAGGCATGCGGGCAGGCCCGCGAAGGAGGTCGGGAGGTGACATCGATGATGGGCAGGCTCATGGGTTCGAGGGCGTGGATGTCGGCTGGCCCGAAGGGAAGTCGGGCCCAGCAGCAGGAGGCTGAGGGAGGCTGCGGCGTCCTGGGCCTGGCGAGCTCGGTCCCGATGCCGGGAAGGCACATACTGCAGCCTCTCGTCCAGATGCATAACAGGGGCAACGGCAAGGGAGGAGGCATAGCCGCGGTCGGCCTGGACGCCAAGCAGATGGGCGTGACCGCGCGCATCCTAGAGGAGGACTACCTCGTCCAGGTCGCGTACCTCAGGCCGGAGGTCCGCGAGGACCTGGAGGACGAATTCATCAAGCCGACCTACAAGGTCGACAAGAAGTACAGGGTCGACACATCCGAGGACAAGGCCTTCGTGAGATCGCTAGAGGTCGCCCCTCCAGAGGTCTGGCGGTACTTCTGCAGGGCGAAGAAAGCCCCGCTCGCGCGGTTCGTCCAGGAGAACGGTCTCGAGGGCCTGGACCCGCGGAAGGCGGAGGACGAGCTCGTCTACCAGACCAGCTTCAGGATCAACAAGAAGCACTACGCCTCCTCGGAGATGGCGGCGTTCGTCATGTCCCACGGCAGGAACATGCTCGTGATGAAGATCGTCGGGTACGCGGAGGACGTGATTAGGTTCTACAAGCTCGAGGACATGACCGCCCACATCTGGATAGGGCACCAGAGGTACCCCACGAAGGGGAGGGTCTGGCACCCGGGGGGCGCACACCCGTTCGTCGGCCTCGACGAGGCCCTGGTGCACAACGGCGATTTCGCGAACTACCATTCAGTGTCGGAGTACCTCGCGCAGAGGAACATCGCGCCGCTCTTCCTGACGGACACGGAGGTCTCGGTCCTGCTGTTCGACCTGCTGAACAGGACCTATGGGTACCCGCTCGAGTACATCATCGAGGCGCTCGCGCCTACGACCGAGAGGGACTTCACCCTCCTGCCGGAGGAGAAGCGCAAGGTCTACCGCACGATCCAGCAGACGCACATACACGGTTCCCCGGACGGCCCGTGGTTCTTCATTATCGGGCGGAACTGCTACTACGACAAGAGGCTCCAGCTGATGGGCATCACGGACACGTCCATGCTCAGGCCCCAGGTGTTCGCGCTGGTGGACGGCGAGGTCCAGCTGGGCCTCATAGCCTCCGAGAAGCAGGCGATCGACGCCGCTCTGGGCAGCATATCGACCGAGTTTCCCTCAGTGCCCGTCTACGCCGACATGTACTGGAACGCCAGGGGAGGCAGCCACACGGACGGCGGGGCGTTCATCTTCACGCTGCACCCGGACGCGGAGCGCGAGGCTGGGCTCAGACTCATCTGCATGAACAAGTTCGGCGCCCCTGTGACGGTCGCCTCTGACAGCTGGGACGCGAAGGACGACCTCGCGCTCTCAGGGCCGTTGCCGTCGAGGCCGAAGCAGGACGCGCTCGGCGCGGATATCGTCGCGAGGAAGGACGTCCAGGCAGCGTTGGATATCCTCCTCGGCAGGCTCAAGGACATGTCCGGGAGGGCGCTCAACGACCTCTTCTCGTACATGGTCTGGCAGGGGAAGAAGAGCGACGCGGCGATGGACGAGGGGCTGGAGTTCCTTACGAAGGTCATCGATGCGAGGTACGCGCCTGGGAAGTTCAGGCGCAGCAGGCTCATGCAGAAGGCGAACGAAGCGCTGTTCGAGATGCTCAGGGCCGCTCCCAGACTCGAGAAGGACGAGCGGTCAGAATACTCCCTGGTGGACATGCGCAACAGGGACAGGCTGCGCCCGCCCGCTTCCCCGTACTCGAAGCTCGTCATCGACTGCCGCGGGTTCCCGATGGAGGGCGAGGAGGGCGTGTCGTCGCTGTTGAGGTGCGCCAGGGAGAAGGGGTGGAACAGGGCGATCCTGATAGACGCCCATGGACAGAGGTTCATCGGCGCGGGGCTGGGCCCGAGGTCCAAGGGGTTCAGGATGGACGTCTACGGGAGCCCTGGGGACTACCTCGGCTCCGGCTTGGACGGCGCGGAGGTCGTGGTACACGCGAACGGCCAGGACCAGCTGGGCCAGATACTGAGCAACGGCAGGCTCGTCGTCCACGGCGACGTCGGCCAGACATTCCTCTATGGCGCGAAGGGCGGGGAGGCGTACGTCCTGGGGAACGCTGCAGGACGCCCACTCATTAACGCCGTCGGCAGGCCCAGGGTCGTGATAAACGGCACGTGCCTGGACTACCTCGCCGAGTCCTTCATGGCCGGCAACCCGCTCTTCGGCGGCGGGTTCGTCGTGCTGAACGGCGTGTCGTTCGACCGCGAGGGGAAGCCGGTGGTGCTTCCCTCGCCATACCCCGGCGGGAACCTGTTCTCGCTCGCCTCGGGAGGGGCGATATACATCAGGGACCCGAAGAGGAAGGTTGGCGAGGACCAGCTCAACGGCGGCAGGATATCCAGGCTCACGGAGGCCGACTGGAACCTGATCTACCCGCACCTGAAGGAGAACGAGCGGCTGTTCGGCATCCCCGTCGAGGGCTTCTTGCTCAAGGTCGACGGCGTGAGCAAGCCCCCAGAGGAGGTCTACAGGAAGATAGAGGCCGCGCCAACCGTGACCCTAGCGGGCGCCCAGCAGCTGCTCCCGGACACCGGTTCGTGACCTCGCTCCCTGTCGTTTTAGAATCGTTTTCGATGCATGCGCGGGATTCTCACACGGGATTCGGAAAAAGCCCGCGCCAGAGGCCGCGCTCAGCCAATCGCATAATTCCCAATCGTATTCGCGGCAACCTTAAATATCGACTCAGAAATGCAGCGACCACAAGGCATCGCGGCCTCGTTCCATCGCCCTCCGTCATATTTCCTGGCCGAGGGCGGGAAGGGTGTCAGAATGTACGAGATAGTGAAGGCAGAGAAGCTCACGCCTGATGTCATCCGACTGGAGATAAGCGCCCCGCACATCGCCAAGAAGGCGAAGGCGGGCATGTTCGTGATGGTGACACCGGACGAGCACGGCGAGAGGGTCCCGCTCACGATGGCGGACTTCTCGCCCGAGAAGGGAACGATCACGATCGCGGCGCTCGAGATCGGGAAGACCACGAAGCAGCTGGGCAGGATGAAGGCTGGGGACAAGCTCTTCAGCCTCGTGGGCCCCCTCGGGCTCCCGACGCACCTGCAGAACTACGGCAATGTCGTGAGCATCGGCGGCGGCATCGGCCTCGCGCTCATGTACCCCGTCGTGCGTGCGCTCGGGCAGGCAGGCAACCACACGATCAGCATCATAGGCGCGAAGAACGAGAAGCTACTGATCTACGAGAAGGAGATCGAGGCCGTCAGCGACGAGTTTTACGTCTGCACCGATGACGGCTCCAAGGGCCACCACGGGTTCGTGAGCGACATACTCAAGAAGTTCATCGCGGAGAACAAGAAGGTAGACCTGGTGTACGCCGTCGGCCCGATAATCATGATGAAAGTCATCGCGAACATGACCAGGCCGTACAACATACACACCGTCGTCAGCCTCAACCCGATAATGGTCGACGGCACGGGCATGTGCGGCTCTTGCAGGGTCATCGTGGACGGCAAGACCAAGTTCGGGTGCGTCGACGGGCCAGAGTTCGACGGGCACAAGGTGGACTTCGAGAACCTCACGGCGAGGAACAAGAGGTACATCCCGCAGGAGCAGATCGCCCTGAAGAAGTTCCAGGAGGCGAGGTGAATGGCCGACGAGGAGAAGAAGCCCAGGAAGCTCGTGCCGAAGAAGTACCCGATGCCCGAGCAGGACCCGAAGGAGCGCATCAAGAACTTCAACGAGGTCCCGCTGGGCCAGGACGCGCAGACGGCCATCGCAGAGGCCCAGAGATGCCTCCAGTGCAAGCGCGGCCCCAACAGGAAGGTATGCATGGACGGCTGCCCGGTCGAGATCGACATCCCCGGGTTCATCAAGAAGGTCCAGGAGGGCAACTTCGCCGAGGCCGTCAAGGTGCTCAGGCAGAAGCAGAGCCTGCCGGCGGTATGCGGCAGGGTGTGCCCCTACGAGAACCAGTGCGAGGGCAGCTGCGTCCTCGGCAAGAAGAACGAGCCCGTCGGGATCGGCAGGCTCGAGCGGTTCCTCGCGGACTGGGAGAGGAAGCAGGGCAACACGGGCAAGGTCGAGGTCCAGCCCCCGACGGGCAAGAGGATCGCGATCGTCGGCGGGGGCCCCGCGGGGCTCACCGTCGCGGGCGACATGGCCCGACTGGGGCACAGCATCACCGTCTTCGAGGCGCTGATGTACTGCGGTGGCGTCCTGATCTACGGCATACCTGAGTTCAGGCTGCCCAAGGAGATCGTCAGGGCCGAGGTCGACTACATCCGCAGGATGGGCGTCGAGATCTACAACGACCATGTCGTCGGCAAGTTGGACACGGTCGACGAGCTGCTGAAGCAGTACGATGCGGTCTTCATCGGGACGGGCGCGGGCCTGCCTGACTGGACCGGGCTCAAGGGCGAGAACCTGAACGGCATCATGTCCGCGAACGAGTTCCTCACCAGGGTGAACCTGATGAAGGGCTACAAGTTCCCGGAGTACGACACGCCTGTCACTGTCGGCGAGACCGTCGTCACGATCGGAGGCGGGAACGTGGCCATGGACTGCGCGAGGACCTCGCTCAGGCTGGGCACGAAGAAGTCCGTCATCCTGTACAGAAGGTCAGAGGCGGAGCTGCCCGCGAGGAAGGAGGAGGTCCACCACGCGCACGAGGAGGGCGTCCACTTCGAGCTGCTCGCGGCGCCTGTCGAGTTCATAGGCGACGAGAACGGCAACGTGAAGCAGGTCAAGGCCATACGGATGCAGCTCGGCGAGCCGGACGCTTCCGGGAGGAGGAGACCGGTCAAGATCCCGGGCTCGGAGTTCCTCATAGATGCCCAGACGGTGCTCATCGCGATAGGGCAGAGCCCGAACCCTCTGGTGCCCATGACCACGCCCGACCTGAAGATGAAGAAGGAAGGCACGGTCGCGGTTGACCCGGAGGGCAGGACATCGAAGAAGGGCGTGTTCGCGGGCGGGGACATCGCATCGGGGGCGGCGACCGTCATCCTCGCGATGGGGGACGGCAAGAGGGCCGCGAGGGCGATGCACAAGTACCTCATGGAGGACCCGTCCTGGCCGGCCCCCGATGAGTTCGAGAGACTCTACTGCGAGATGTGATCGGGCCGGGCGCGTGCTCCGGAAACCCTTTTCAACCCTCTGCATTCCCTTTCGTTTTCGAGCGGGATCATGTTGTCTCAGACGCCTCGTTGAGCGGCCCCCTTCCTGGTCCTGGGCCACGCAGCGCCTTCGCCTCTCGATGGCTGGCGCGAACAGTGTTTGGAGGCTCGGCTCCGTTCTAGCCTCTTCTCATGTTGTAGAAAATGGCTCATCCAATGTGCTCGAATCATCAGTTGGCCAAGAATGGTTCTACAGGCTCAGCTGTGCTTGAAGGGCACGGTGATGTGGAAAGTGCTCCCCTCGCCCTTTCTGCTCTCGAACCACATCTCCCCGCCGTGGTTCCTGACGATCTCCCTGCTCGTGAACAGGCCGATGCCGACCCGGTTGTACGCCCTTGTCAGGCCCAAGTCCGCCAGGGAGAACCTGTCGAACACCCTGTCCTTGTCGGGCTCGGCGATGCCCGACCCGTTGTCCCTCACCCAGATGTGGATCTTGCCTCCCAGGACGTCGGCGCCGATCTCGATCCTGCCCCCGGGGTCCGTGTACTTGATCGCGTTGCTAATCATGTTCTCTATCACGTCGTGCATCCTGAGCCTGTCCGCCTCGACCACGGGCAGCTCGTTCCCGAAAGTCACGGTCACCTTGTGCTGCTTCTCCCTGACCGTGGTGTCGAGTTCCGCCAGAACCTCCCTCGTCACCATCGCGAGGTTGACCTCTTCGAGGTTCAGCTCGAAGGTCTTGCTCTGCAGCGCGGACATGTCACGCATCATCGAGACGAGCGAGTTGATGTTCCTGGCCTGCTCCGTCATCTTGTCGAGCTTGTCGACCATCCTGGGCCCCGCGTCGCCGTACATGCCGGACGAGAGCATCTCGAGGTATCCCATGACCGCAGTCAGGGGCGTCCTGAGCTCGTGCGAGATGTTGTCCATCAGGCCGTCCTTCATCCGGTCGAGCCCCTTCATCTCCTCGTATGCTCCTCGGGCCGTCTTCAGGTTCTCCCTCAGCTCCTCCCTCAGCCTGACGTTCTCAATCGCCATCGCCACGTGTGATGCGAAGGGCTCGATGACGGCACGCTCCGCTTCGGTGAACTTCCTGCCCACATCTCTGTAGAGCTCGAGCACTCCCACGACCGAGCCGCCCCTGTCCTTGAGAGGGACGGCCATCATCGCCCTGTGTAGGTCGAGCTCATCTATCCCGGGTATGCCCTCCACCCTGGGATCTGCCATCGAATCGCCGACGATCTCGACCTTCCCGCTCCTGACGGCCTCCCCCGCCAGCCCTGAGATGGGGCCAGTGTCCGCCATGACCTCCTCGGTATGCCGGCCCTCCGCATGGACCGGCCGCAGGAGGTTCTTGCCCCAGTCCACGAGGTAGACGCTGATCTCGTCGAACGGCACAAGGTCTTTGAGGTTCTTCGCTATCGCACTCAGTGTCTGTGACAGCCCGGAGGCGGGCGTATGCACTGCGGCCGTGGTGTCCAGTAGGGCCCTGAAGAGCCCGATCGTCCGGTTCAGGGAGCCCACCAGACTCGCGTTCGCGAGCGCGATTGACACGAACTCGGCCAAGATGTCCAGCCCGGTCACCGCCTCGGGGCCAGGTATCTTCCCGTCCTTCGGACCGTCCGGCTCCATCAAGCCGAGTGTGTTCCCCCTGCCATCCTCGAACATGACGTACAGGACGTCGAGCTCGTGCCAGTCGTCTGGATGCTCCCTCCTGTCCTTGACCCTCTCCGGGTGCAGGATCGAGTAATAGTCCATCACATCGGCCTTGAGGTCCGCCTTGTACAAGTAGGTGTGCCTGCCGATCTTCTCCGCCTTCGCCAGGTCGGTCCGGAAATGCTCCTTTGAGACGCTCAGCCCCAGCACTCTGCTCGCCCTGGCCTCCTCGTAACCTTTCGTGGCCCTGATCACGAAGTTGTCGTGACCCTCGTCCAGGACCAGAACGTCGCACACCTCGAAGCCGAACTCGTCGGTCACGCGGTCCGCGACTCCCTGGGTGATGGCGTCGATGTCGCTAGAGCCGAGTATGGATGTGCCCGTCTCGAGAATCTTGCGAAGCTGACCCT
>JBBIUZ010000002.1:0-9586 GCA_037439985.1 Methanobacteriota archaeon
CGTCCCCAGGACCTGGAGCTGGGGCAACCCGATCGACATAATTGGGGATGCGGACACGACCAGGTACGCCAACGTGCTCAAGGTGGTCGGCCAGGCCCCGGAGGTCAAGGGCATAATGGTGGTCGCCGCCCGCCAGGCCGCCACGAACCTGTACGAGATCGCCAAGTGGATCGCAATCACCGCGAAGCTCAGTGGGAAGCCGACCGTGGCCTGCTTCGCGGGGATAAATGACCCTGAGTCGGAGCAGTTTCTCGACTCGAGGGGCATCCCCGTCATGTCGGTGCCCGAGAGAGCCATCACATCCCTCCACGCGCTCTCGCTCAGGGGCAAGTACCTGAAGAAGATGGGCCTCGTCGAGTAATGACGGGCGGGCCTCAGCCGATGAGGCGCGAGATTATGACGTACGCCCCTATCCCCATCAGCACCAGGCTGAATATGAAGCCGAGCCAGATGAGCTTGGTGATGAACACGCGGTCGCGGAGGAGCGACTCCAGGCTCGTCCTCTCACCCCTCGGCGGCCGTCTGGGCCTTCTTCTTGATGTGCTTGAGCCTGAATATGTTGTCCCGCTCCATCTCGTCGAGGCTGAACCTGATGAACCGCTCTATCTCCTCCAGCTCGGGCAGGACCTTGAACTCCAGCGCGTTGACCCGCCTCTTGGTCCTGTCGATCTCATCGAGGAGCTTCTTCATCGTGGTCTCGAGCTCTGCGGCCTTCACGATGGTCTCGACGAGCTTCTCGTAGGCGTCCGTCGCCTCGTCTATCCTGGGCGATGTGCCTATGATGCCATACCCCCGCTCCGGCAGGGGCGCGACGATCTTGGTCGACCTGATGTCAGGGACGACGATGCCCATCAGGTTCCTGCTTCGCAGCTGTATCTCCGGATGCCCCGTCAGAGCGTACGACGCGGAGCGGACGGCGATGGCGCCGTCCACGGCGTTAGCGATGGCTATCCGCTCGCTCGCTTCCCTGTACTTCTTCTCGATGTCCGACCTGAGGTCCTTGGCCTGGTCGAGTATCTTGAAGAACTCGAGTATGAGCCCGTCCCGCTTCAGCTTCAGGATCCTGTGGCCGTTCTTGGTCAGCCTGATCTTCTTGGTGACCTCGAGCAGCTCGGACCTTGTCGGCTGTATCTCACGGACTGCCATCTGCGCATCACTTCTTCATCGATGGGTGGTGCTTCTCGATCAGCTTCCTGTCGATCTTCGTGAGCGAGTCGACCGGCAGGGACGACAGGAGCTCCCAGCCGAGGTCCAGGGTCTGCTCTATGGTCCGGTTCTCGTCTCTTCCCTGCCTCACGAGCCGGTCCTCGAACTCATCCGCGAAGTTGAGGAATTTCGTGTCCCTCTCCGAGAGAGCCTCCTTGCCGACGATCGCTACCAGTCCTCTCAGATCGCGCCCCTCGGCGTAGGCCGCGTACAGCTGGTCGGAGACCGCCCGGTGGTCCTCCCGCGTGTGCCCCGGACCTATGCCCTGCCCCATCAGCCGGGACAGGGAGCGCTCGACTGCGACGGGTGGATAGATGCCCTTGCGGTGGAGCTCCCTCGAGGCGACGATCTGGCCCTCCGTGATGTATCCCGTCAGGTCGGGGATCGGATGGGTGATGTCGTCCCCGGGCATGGACAGTATTGGGAACTGCGTGATGGACCCCTTCTTGCCCTTGATCCTCCCGGCCCGCTCGTACATGCTCGCGAGGTCCGTGTACATGTATCCGGGGTAGCCGCGCCTCGCAGGGACCTCCTCCCTAGCCGCCCCGACCTGCCTCAGGGCCTCGCAGTAGTTGGTAATGTCAGTCAGGATTGCGAGCACGTGCATCTCGAGGTCGAACGCAAGATACTCCGCCGTCGTGAGCGCCAGCCTTGGCGTCAGCAGCCTCTCGATGGCCGGGTCGTCGGCAAGGTTCAGGAAGACCACGGCCCTCTTGAGCGCCCCGGTCTTCTCGAAGTCCTTCATGAAGTACTGCGCCTCCTCGCTCGTGATGCCCATCGCCGCGAACACGACGGCGAACTCCTCCTTCTCCCCGAGGGTCCTGGCCTGCCTCGCGATCTGGAGCGCTATCTCGTTGTGGGGCAGGCCCGAGCCCGAGAATATGGGGAGCTTCTGGCCCCTCACGAGCGTGTTCATCCCGTCAATGGTCGAGATCCCCGTCTGGATGAACTCCCTCGGGTTGTCCCTCGCCCACGGGTTGATTGCGGAGCCTATGATATCAAGCCGCTTCTCCGGCACGATCGGCGGGCCGTTGTCGAGCGGGTCTCCGGAACCGGTCAGAATCCTGCCGAGCATGTCCCTCGACACGGGCATCTTGAAGGTCTCGCCGAGGAACCTCACGCCCGAGGACCTGTCGATGCCGCCCGTGCCTTCGAACACCTGGACGACGACGATGTCCTTCGACGTGTCGAGGACCTGGCCCCTCTTCATCGACCCGTCCGGAAGCGCGATCAAGACAAGCTCGCCGTACCCCACGGGCTCCGTCCTCTCGACGAACACGAGCGGGCCGGCGATCTGCGAGATGGTGTGGTACTCCTTCGCCATCCCTCACACCCCCAGAGAAGCGAACTGCTTCTCCATGTCCGCGCTGATCACCTTCAGGTCCTCGTCGATCGTCTCCTCGAACTTGAGCTTGCCGAGCGTGGTCCTGCTCGGGAGCTGCATGATCTTCTCGAGGGCCACATCCATCACGAGGGCCTTCCTGGCAAGCTCCGAGAACTTGCGTATCGCCGACATGTACGCGTACTGCCTCGACAGGGGCGTGTACGTGTCGACCTTGTGGTACGCGCTCTGCTGCAGGAAGAACTCCCGGATCATGCGCGCCGTCTCGAGCACGAGGCGCTGTTCCTCGGGCAGGGCGTCCGAGCCCACCAGCTGGACTATGTCCTGGAGCTCGGCCTCCTTCTGGAGCGTGTCCATCGCCCAGGCCCTCAGCTTGTTCCAGTCCTCCGCGATGTTCTTCTTGTACCATTCCTCGAGCGAGGACGTGTAGAGGCTGTACGAGGTGAGCCAGTTGATCGCCGGGAAGTGCCTCCGCTCCCTAAGCTTCGAGTCGAGCGCCCAGAAGACCTTGACGATCCTGAGCGTGTTTTGCGTGACGGGCTCGCTGAAGTCCCCGCCGGACGGCGAGACCGCACCGATGACGGATATGGAGCCCGTGCCCCCGGCCAGCGTAGAGACCCTCCCGCACCGCTCGTAGAACTCGGACAGCCTCGACGCGAGGTACGCGGGGTAGCCCTCCTCGCCCGGCATCTCCTCGAGCCTCGACGATATCTCCCTGAGGGCCTCGGCCCACCTGCAGGTCGAGTCCGCCATGAGCGAGACGTCGTACCCCATGTCCCTGTAATACTCGGCGACTGTGATTCCAGTGTAGATCGACGCCTCCCTCGCGGCGACGGGCATATTCGACGTGTTGGCTATCAGTACTGTCCTGCCCATCAGAGGCTTCCCCGTGCCCGGGTCCTCGAGCTCCGGGAAGGTCGTCAGGACCTCGGTCATCTCGTTCCCCCTCTCTCCGCACCCGACATAAACGACGATCTGCGCGTCGCTCCACTTCGAGAGCTGCTGGGACGTGACCGTCTTCCCAGTCCCGAACCCGCCCGGGATCGCTGCGGTCCCACCCTTCGCCAGCGGGAAGAGCATGTCGAGCACTCTCTGGCCCGTGATGAGCGGTATGTCAGGCATCAGCTTGCCAGCTGTGGGCCTCGGATGCCTGACGGCCCACTTCTGGCGCATCCTGACCTCGTGCCCGTCGTCGAGCTCCCCGATCGGCTCGTCGACCGTCAATGGGCCTTCCCGGATGCTCTTCACCTTGCCCTTGACCGTCGGAGGGAGCATGACCCAGTGCGTCACGTTGCCCTCCGGGACAGAGCCGACGATGGCGCCCGGGCCGAGCGCGTCCCCTCTCCTGACCTTGGGTGTGAAAGGCCACTTCTTCTTTGGGTCGAGGCCGGGAGCGTTGGCGCCCCTGGACACGAAGTCCCCCTGCATGTCCCTCAGCAGCGGGAGCGGCCTCTGGACGCCGTCGTACACGCTCGACAGGAGTCCGGGGCCCAGCTCCATCACGAGAGGGGCGCCCGTATCGAGGACCTCCTCCCCGGGCCTCACGCCCGACGTGTCTTCATAGACCTGGATGATCGTCCTCGGACCCACGAGCTTGATGACCTCTCCCATGAGCTTCATGGCGCCGACCTGGACCACATCGTACATCCTCGGCGAGATGCCTTCCGCCGTCACGACCGGGCCCGCGACCCTTACAACCGTGCCCTTCTTCTGCTCCATCATTGGTAACCTCTCCATCACCTGGACTTGTAGAGATCGATCCCTATCGCTCTCCGAATCTTCTCCCGTATGTCCCCCGTGTCCTCGCCGACCGGGATGACGACCGGATCTACGCTCTCCATAATCTTCGCCCGCAGCTGCGCCGGCAGTTTCCCCAGGTCACTGGCATGTATCGCCAGTATCCCGATCTCCGGCTCGTCCATCAGCTTCACGACCATGTCCAGCAGTGCCCTGTCATCCTCTGCCACCTGGACCCTCCGGATCCCGGCCAGCCTGAAACCGGTCACGAATTCCTCAGAGCCGACGACTGCTATCTCCATTCACACCACCAGCAGTTCCTCTATGACCTTCGAGGCGAGGGCGCTCTGCTTCCCCCTCGCAATGATCCTGATGTTGTCGACTTCCGCCTTTTTCCTGATGATGTAGTTTATCACGGGCAGCACCGAAAGTGGGTAGAAGTGCCCGAACTTCTCGTTGCTCCTGATCACGGCCTTGTCGATGGCGACCGTCAGCGCGGAGAGCTTCCCGTCCGTCCTGAAGCGGTCTATCGCAGGTTTGATGCCGTTGTACGCCTCCGAGCGTTCCAGCTCGTCCAGTATCGAACCGAGGCCTTCCGTCGAGGCCAGCGACCTCAGCTTCTCGACCGATAGCTCCTTGCCGCCCGGGATGAGGTACTTCGCGACCTGGTCCTCGGGGAGCGCTTCCGCCTTCATCTTCAGAAGCACCTTGAGGTTGGTCGCGTCGATCTCCATGCGGATGAACTGCCTGAGAAGGGCATCCGCCTTGTTCGTCGGCGAGACTGATTTGAGCAGGTCGTAGTAGCGCATCTTGTCCAGGTAGTCCTCGAGCGGCGCCAGCCTGCCGTTGTCGACCACGTCCCTGGCGATGTCGGGCGTGATCCTGAGCGCCGGGACCTTCGAGAGGGCATCGACCAGCTCCTGGACGGAGCCGAGCGCGACGAGCGAATGCAGATACTCCTCAGAGAAGCCCCCCGCGGGGACGAGGGTGTCGAGCACCTCCTCGTCGCGGACGTGGCTGACCTTCCCTCTCAGGATCGTCTTGACGTTGAACACGTCCCAGCCCTGGAGGTAGTAGCCAACCATCTCCCTGAGGTGGCCCGTCGTGTAGCCGAGGATGTCCATGTAGGTCCTGCCCAGGTTCCTCGTGACCGCGACCTCTATCAGGCTCGCGCCCGAGTGCCTGGAACCGAATCGGGTTATCTCCTCCTTGTACTGGGTTTCGCCGAGGAACCGCCCGATCTCGAAGACGTCCATGACCAGCAGCCTCGAGTAGGTGTCCCGCGAAAGCAGGGCGCTCTTCTTCGCGTTCACCCTCGCGCAGACATATGCGTAGTTCCCTGCGGACCTTGCGAACGCCATCTCCCGAATCACCCGAACAGTCTCGCGTGTATCTCCCGCATCTTCGCGTTCCAGAGATCATCCAGCATGCTCTCGAACCGGTAGTCCAGTCTCACGCTGTCGTCCTTGCTCTCGAAGACCAGCCCGCCCCTGCAGTCGACCGAGCCCCCGTAGGTCATCCCCGACGGGAGCTGCACAAGGGCCCTGTCGCCCCGGTTGGAGTAGACGCGGCACTCGCCGAGCTCTCTGGTAGCCGCGGCGACGAGCTTCGCGTAGAGCCTTTTCCGCTTGTCCGCGGGATAGCTCCCGAGCTCCGAGAGGACCTGCTCCTTGAGCTCCTCCATCACCTGACGCTGGGCCGCGAGCAAGGCCTTCTTCGACTCCAGCTCCGCGCTCGAGACCTCCATCTGGTCCATCTGCGCGACAGCGGCCTGCGTGCGCCTCTCGGACTTCAGCCGTTCGTCAGCGACCCTGCTCTCCGCGGCGCGCACCTGGTCGTCACTCTCCTTCTCACCAAGGCTGACGATCTCCTTCCGCCTCTCCTCGCCTCTGCGGAGTACCTCCTCGATCACCCCGTCCAAGCCCATAGCTCCTCAGCTCCCTTTCTGGCCAGGCCTTGTCCCAGCACGACTTGCCCCTCGCCCTGCTCAGGACTTCAGCCACAGCAGGATGGCTATGACAAAGCCAAGGATGACTATGGTCTCGGGGAGCACCAAGAGGATGATCCCCCTGCCGAACATCTTCGGGTCCTCAGCCGTTGCGCCCACTGCTGCCGCACCGATCTGCGACTGAGCGATGCCCGTGCCTATGCCGGCCGCGCCTATCGCCAATCCAGCACCGACCAGTGCCAGTCCGGTTCCTATGTCCATTGCCATTTCTTTCGGCCTCCTCACTCCGTTGCGACGGAATACCTTCTCTCGTACATCAAGGGCTTGAAGTCCGTCCCTCCGCCCTCGAAGAACTTGAGGAAGAACTCAACGTAGTTCAACCTCATCGCCTGGATCCCTGCCGACAGGGCTCCCAGGAAGAACACGAAGAACAGCTGGACGACAACGAGTGTGACCAGCCCGAGGATAGCTATGGTGACGCCGACCAGGCCTGCGCCGCCGTGGAACACGAGCGGAAAGAGCATGGAGTTGAACGCGAACGCCATCGCGCCCTTCCCGACGGCCAATGCAGCTAGCCTGGCGTAGGATATCAGGTTCGTGAAGAGGCCGATGATTTCCGTCATGGCCTGACCCCCTTCGGTGAGCAGAAGGGACGGTATGCCGATCGCTACGAGGACGAGCGCCGAGTACGCGGTCTTTATCCCTGCCAGCAGGACGGTCGAACTGGGCACCAAGGGCGCGAGTACCGTGGAGTTCATGAACCTGCTCGTCTCCGTCGCGTTCCCGCCCATCGCCATGAGCTCCGTGAATATCCCAAGGAGAATGAGCAACCACGCGATCTTCCCGAGCGCGTGCTTCCTATTGTGGCGGAAGTTGTTGGCGAACCCGAACATGAACCCCACTGTCAGGTGCAACCAACCGGCGACAAAGGACAGGGCGAGCATCTCGAGCACGTTCCGCATCTTCTCAAGCATCGGATGGAAGGGTATGTTGACCACGCTCTCCCACGACGCCTCACCCGAGCTTCCGGGCGGCGGGTGGAACGGGACGCCGAACGCCTCCCCGTACACGAACAGTCCGAACACGCTGGCGAGGAGACCTCCGACGAGGATGATGGTGCCGAGCTTGCGAAGGTCCGGGGAATCCTTCAGCTTGAGCCGGACGACGGCGCCCAGGAACACCAGGCCGGCGCCGAACCCGAGGTCACCTATCATGAACCCGAAGAAGATAGGGAACGTGATGAAGAGGATGATTGTCGGGTCCACCTCCTCGTACTTTGGCGTCGAGACGAGGTTGATGAAGAACTCGAACGGCTTGATGGGGTTGGGATTCTTGAGCTTCACTGGCGTATCCTCCTTCTCGGTCGGCGGGACGGCTTCGACGAGGACCGCATCACCGCGTCGCTTGCTCAACGCCTCCCTCAGCGCACTCAACATAGATCTCGGAACCCAGCCATCGATCACGAATGAGTTTTCGGTCTCGGCTATCCTGAGCGGCGTCTCGGCTTTCAGAACCTTGATGGAGAGGTCCTCCTCAGAGGCGATTATGAAGTCGGCGAAGCGCTTGCGCAACGACTCGAGGTCTGCGTCGACCCTTGCGAGGTCGTTCTCGAGGTCCTTGATCTCCGATTCGTTCCTCGAAATGACCGCGTCCGGCTGTCCGCTGAGCGCCGGGAGCTTGAGTTCGCTGAAGCCATGCCCCGAGAGCGCCTTTGACGCTCTCTGCTTGTCCTCGTTCCTGACGAAGGCCGCGACAACGACTTCCCCCTTGCGCACCTCCTTGAATACCTCGATGTCTGAGATCACTGCGCGCAGATCCGCTTCCGGGTCTTCTCTACAGATCCCGACAAGTGGCACTATGTTGTCGTAGCCAACGTAGTCCTCAAGCGGAAGCCCGAGGGCCCTCACGGGTGCCAGAGCCTCGATCTCCGCAGTCTTCTCGCGTATGAGGGACTGGATCTTCTGCCGGGACTCGACCTTGCCAGTTGTGTTGAGTTCCAGGGAGACGAGGGCCTGATCGAGCTTGGATCTGATCTCGCTGACGTTCACACCCCTCTCCGGCTTCAAGCCCTCGATGCCGAGCGCCCTGATCATCGATCTCAGCTTGACCAGCTTCTGGGACGAATCCGACGCGTGCGCGAGCGGCTGCCCGAGCCTGAACTCGTCGTCCTCCGTCGTGAAGTCGATAAGATGCAGTGCGCCTGTTTCATACAGACATTCAATTGCGTCGTCGATGCCATCGATCGACCCTGCAATCACGACCCGGGTCATCTCTTCCGGCCTAAGCATCCGTTGCCCTCTCGAACTCCGCGAGGATGAACTCCTTTGCGCTCCTCATCCTTCGGCGCGCATCGGTAACGAGAGCGCCAGCTCTCTTGGCGCCTTCATCCAGAATGGCCTTCTTTCGCGCTTCCACGTCGGCCCTGGCTCTCGCAATCCTGGATTCGCTCTCGATTCTGATGGAAGCATCGGAGGCTGCTGTGATCTCGATGGCCCTGCGCTTGCCCTCGGCCTGTAGCTGCTTGCGCCTCTCCTCCGCTTCTCGGGTCATAGCGCGGACCTTTTCCTCGGCCTTCTTTATCTCCTCTAGTATTTCGGTCCTGTCCACGCCAGCCACTCCGGCTGTGCTCATACGAATTTCGATATAAATAGACTTGGGAATGTGTCTGTGTCGACTCGACCGGTTGAACGGACAGCCCCTACCAGGAGCTGGACCCTGGAAGTGCAGCCGCATGCTACGGGCGGAGCGTAGCGCTCATCTGCTGAACCTGTCGGCGAAATCCTTCTTATCCAGCTTCGTGACCTTGATGCCCCCCTGCTTCAGCAGTTCGACGCCCGCAATGTCCGAGTAGTCGTCCAGATACACGACCCTCGCGATCTGGGCGTTCAGAATCATCCTCGCGCAGATCGGGCATGGAACTATCGTGGAGTACAGCGTGGAGCCGCGGGAGTTGGTGCCGGCCTGGATGAGCGCGTTCTGCTCCGCGTGGACCGCGGTGCAGGTCTCCATCCGGGTGCCGGACGGGATGCCGAGCTTGTCTCTTATGCAGCCGATCTCGTCGCAGTGGGGCAACCATCTTGGGTTGCCGTTGTACCCTGTGCTCTTCATCTCGCCCACATCGCTCACGATGATAGCACCTATCTGCCGGCGCAAACAGGTGCTCCTCCGAGATACCTCGATTGCGATGTTCATGAAGTAGCGGTCCTTCGAAATCCTGTTGTTCGCGTGGGTCGCCAAGGACACCCTCGAGCGCCTCAAGCCGCTCGGGGCATTTCTACCTTTCTGTGCATGGACGTGGATGACGGGCCGCCCCCTGGCAATTGCGCACGGGGCGAACTGTAGAAGACCATACC
>JBBIUZ010000002.1:9596-15158 GCA_037439985.1 Methanobacteriota archaeon
AGCAGGCTCTCGCTCTAAGCGCCGTGGAAGGAGAAGAGAAGACATCCAGCACTTCCAAGAAGCCCCGCGGGGAGGGGGCGCTGTTCCTCCGAGACGTCGGCATCGCGGCCCTGTTCGTTGCGCTCATCCTCCTGGCAATCCTTGCGTATTCCGGCCTGTGGCCGCCACTCGTCGTCGTGGAATCCAACAGCATGATGCACAGCAACAACAACATCAGCTACATAGGCGTGATTGACACAGGGGACCTCGTCGTCGTGAGGAAGGTCAGCAACCCATCCGCACATACATGGACGGCCTCTCGACGGGGTACAAGACCTACAGTGACTACGGAGACGTGGTCATCTACAGGAAGGGTGGGTCCGACACCGTCACACCCATCATCCACCGTGCGATGGTCTACCTGGTGTCGAACGCTGATGGGTCGGCCTACATGTCGAAGTCCCTGCTGCAAGCGCCGAGGTCCGCGTGGTCCGTCAGCCCCTCGGCGGACTCGTGGGACCATCTCACCGGCACGCTCACCCTCTACAACGTCAGCTACAATCACGTCACCGTCACGATCGACGTAGGAGCCATGCTCCGCTACTTCGCCCTCCAGGGCATCGCGCCTCAGCCAGGCTTCGTCACGAAGGGCGACCACAATGCGCAGGTGGACCAGGTATATTGGGGGCCGATGCCGGTGGACTTCAGATGGATAGTTGGCGTCGCAAGAGGTGAGATACCGTGGTTCGGCCTGCTCAAGCTCTGGACCAGCAACACGTTGGAGACCCCCGCGCCTGGCAACAGCGTGACGGACCTATGGGCATCCCTGGCCATCATATTCGTCATGCCGATCGCTGTGGACATCGTGCTTGCCATGCGAAAGAAGGCGACGGAACTCGACCGGGCGGGCCCGCAAAGTGAGGATTCGCACAGGCCGGACAAGGAGCCCCCGGGCCCAGAGCCGCCAGGCCCGAGCTGACCTTCACATCAGGGTCGTCTGGTACCTGAGTCTGTAGTTCTTCAGCTGGCTGAGGATCTCGTCCTCCTCGAGTACGTGCTTGGCCTCGTCCAGAGGAACGCTCGGCTCGATCTCCTTCGTCCTCCCGCCCCTGCCGAACGATTTCACCCTCGCGTGGATCATGCCAAGCATGTCCAGCTCGGAGACGAGGTCTGTGATTCTCCGCTGCGTCAAGATGGCCATCGACGTGCACTGGCACAGCTCCTTGTAGGTCTCGTACAGGTCGCCCGTGGTCAGCTTTCCGTCCCCGCGCTGGTCATTGAGCAGGACCCCCATGAGGACGAGCTTCGACTGGATCGGCAGAGTCCTGATGGCCTCTGTCACGCAGTCCAGTTCGATTTTGTTCCTGGCCTTGATGACGTCCGACTCCGTCACGACTGCTGCATGGTTCCTGTCGGCCATCTCAGCGGCCACCCTCAGCAGGTCCAGGGCACGCCTCGCATCGCCGTGCTCCTGGGCGGCGAGGGCGGCGCAGAGCGGAACCACGGAGCTCTCCAGGACGGTCCCGTCGAACACCATCTTGCTGCGCTGCTCGAGGATGTCCCTGAGCTGTTCCGCGTTGTACGGCGGGAAAACCATTTTCTCTTCGGACAGGGAGCTCCTCACGCGCGGGTCCAGGAACTCCATGAACCGCAGGTCGTTGGATATGCCGATGACGCTGACTTTGGCGTTCTTGAGGTCGTCGTTTATCCTGCACAGATGGTAGAGGACGTCGTCGCCGCTCTTGGAAACCAGCTTATCGATCTCGTCGAGGGCGATCACGATGACCTTCTTCTCCTCGTCTATCTTCTCCCTCAGTATGTTGTACACCCTTTCGGTGCTCCATCCCGTGAACGGGATTCGTTCCTCAAAGTTCTCGATGAACTTGTTCCCTATGGTCTGCAGGACGCCGTACTGCGTGTCGATGACCTCGCAGTTCATGTAGATGAAGTCGACCTTGTTAAGGCCCGACGTCGCCCGCTCTATCTCCTTTCCTATGTATTTCATGCAAGCCGTCTTGCCAGTGCCTGTCTTGCCGAAGAGGAGCACGTTCGAGGGCCTCTGGCCCTCCAACGCGGACACGAGTATCGATGCCAGCTGGCTTACCTGGTCTTCCCTATGGGGAAGTTCGTCCGGGATGTAGGATGGGCGAAGTATGTCCCTGTCGCCCCTGAAGATCGACTTTGCCTTGATGTACTGCTGAAATATCGTATCCTGCATCTACGCCCCCCTGTCCGTGAAAAAGTTACATCCCGACCCTCGCTTCCTATGGAGGCCGTTCGCGGAATCCACGGGAAACCAAGGAATTTCCAGAATGCAATGTTGTCTACTTAAGCGTTAATTTTATCGCGCGATTTCATTTTTCCTGCAGCGCGTAAATTTCGTGGAATAATCTCGGCCAGTAGCATGGGAAAATGCGTTGTGTCGAATAAATGAGCGGTGGGGCAACGGGCGGCTTCTCGAGAAGAGGGACCCCTCCATTTCCGGTGGAACGCGCACACGAACGAATGGCACGAGACCGACTTCCGATGCTCCAACGGAAATTGGGGTAGCCAATGGATGAACATGCGCAATTTCGGTGCAGATATCATTATCGCCGAGAATGCCCTAGACGCTCACCATCATGAAGAAGGTTGTCCTCTTCACGTTGACAGATGACGCGCAGGAGATGCACGCGCTTCTCGACACTCTAGGGGCCATCATTATAAGAGAATGGTCCCAGCAGAGGAGATACCCACATCCCGCCACCTTCCTTGGGCCTGGTAAGATTGACGAAGTGGAGAAGGACCTCAAGGAGCTGGAGTACGACCTCATAGTCGTGAACGGAACGCTCAAGCCGTCACAGCACCGAACCCTGGAGGTCAGGTTCCAGAAGGAATGCATTGACCGATCGGGGGTCATCCTGAGGATATTCGCTGATCATGCGCACACGCCTGAAGCGATCGCTCAAGTGACGCTTGCGAAGCTGCGATACGAGCTGCCGTTCCTGAGGGAATGGGTGCATAATGCCAAGAAGGGAGATAGGCCTGGATTTCTCGCAGGAGGCACTTACGCGACCGACGTGTACTTCGAGCATGCCAAGAGCCATGCTCGACGCATTGAGGTGTGGTTGGAGGACCTCTCGAAACAGCGCGAGGTGACGCGCATCAAGAGACGGAGGTCTGGATACACGTCAGTGTCACTTGCAGGCTACACAAATGCTGGCAAGTCCGCGCTGATGAACAAGCTCTCCGGGTCTTCCGTCGAGGTCGACAGTCGTCTCTTCTCTACCCTGTCGACTACGACGAGGAGGGTCCCAGGGGTGAGAGGGAACGTGCTCATGACGGACACAGTCGGCTTCATCAAGGATTTACCTCACGACCTTGTAGATGCGTTCAATTCGACTCTTGAGGAGATGTTTCATGCCGACCTAATCCTGCTGATCTTTGATGCGAGCGAGGATTGCGACATGATCAAGCTGAAGATCAAGACATCGATGGATGTGTTGAAACCCAAGATGAAGAGTCATACCCTCTTGTTCGTTGCGAACAAGATCGATCTCGTTTCCAGGGAGACGCTCCGTAGTGTGAGAACGGTCGTGGAGCCGATGCTCAATTCGAACGAGATGATATGCGTCTCTGCCGTGACTGGCGAAGGACTTGACGTGCTACGGGAACGAATCATGAAGGTCCAGGGGCGATCCTGGCATTTGGAGGTGAACCTGCCACTTGTCGACAGATCATACGCCATCCTTTCACGGATCCGAGGGATTTCGCACGTCGAGACAGAGGTCGCTGGTGAGTCGCTTCACGCATCGATAAGGTGCAGGCCCGAGGATAGCAGCAAGATCGTAGGTTGGCTGGAGTCCACTTCAGGGAAGATCGTCTTCAGCTCCGAAGAAGAGACTGAGGAAGGGTGTCCGGGACCGGGGCTTCCATCGGAAGAAGAGGGGCCCCCCTTGCTCAGAGAAATCCGCTAGATCTTGAACTCACGCTTCTTCTCAAAGACCCGTTTCTCGAACCTGCTCGGGAGGAGCCAGGCGAGATACTCGATATCATCGATGTTCCGCACGAACTTGGCCTTGCTGGGGGTATCTATCAGTTTCGAGAGCTTCCTCGTCTTGCTCACGTAGTCGTAGAACCACCAGAGGCACACTATCAGCCCTATAGGCGCGATGGCGGCGATCCATGTCACCCAGCTCCCGAAGGGCTTTATCAGATCCTCGAGGAACGCCAGGGCCGATGGAATCTTGAAGGTCACGGTGCCCCCGCTTATCACGATGTATGCCGTTCCGACGAGGCCGATGACGGCGAGAAGACCGAACACGATGCTCAGGAGCACGCTCAGCTCCAACCGGTACTCGGTCAGGAACGACTTGGCCATGGGCTCACCAGGCCCGGTAGACCGCTTCCCGGTTAAATTCCTTTTCCATTCGGGTCCCGTTGCATGTATGCGCAACGGCTTAGCACTCAGGCCCCGGGTTCCCCCGCATGCCTCGTGTGCCGCTGTCCGGCCGTCGATGGATCGCCGCGGTCCTAGCGCTGCTCATGGTCACCATGCTGCTCGTGACATCCCATTCGTCGCCGCCCGTCGTTTCCGTTGGCCAGTTGGCACAGTTCGACGAGGGCACTACCGTCATCCTGGCCGGCGTTGTCGTCGAGATTGCAGCGCATGACTCAGGTGGTCAAAGTCTCGTCCTGGCGGACATGTCCACGAGTGACACGGCCAGGGTCTACTGCAGCCAGGGCGTGCGCGAGCTGCCGAGCCACATCCTCGGAGTCGGAGACGAAGCCTTGGTCGAGGGAGAGGTGTCGAAGACGGGAACGGCCCCCATGCTCTTCGCGACGACCGACGGCCTGGCCGTCTCGAGGAAGGCACATGCGGTCCTCTCGGTCGAGGCCCTCTCGAGGAACTGGGCCCTCTTCGAGGGCGATGGCTTCGCAATCGCAGGCATGGTGACCCCAGGGAGCGTCGCGGGCGAGTTCAGGCTCGCGGACCCAGACCTGCAGCACACCATTGCCCTGCGTTCGGACTCGGTCGATTTCGCGGGGTTCGTCGGGAAGAGGGTCACGCTCGAGGCTGCTCTTCGTCTGGACCAGAGGGCCATGTCCCTCGTTCTGATTGCGAGCTCGGCGACGCCAGGGCTGTCGCAACAAGCCTTTTCATCAGGGCTTGCGATGGGCTCCCCG
Source organism: Methanobacteriota archaeon (assembly GCA_037439985.1). Lineage (GTDB taxonomy): Archaea > Thermoplasmatota > Thermoplasmata > UBA10834 > UBA10834 > COMBO-56-21. Next base: position 14,742 of record JBBIUZ010000002.1, read on the forward strand.
TGCCAGGAACCCTTTTAGCCTTCGACGATACCGACTCCCCAGAAGGGATGTGCACGACATATCTGGCCACGCTCATGCTGGAGGAATTCGGGGACTACGACCTTATCGGCCTTCCCCGATTGGTCAGGCTGAACCCGAACATCCCGTGGAAGACGAGGGGGAATGCAGCGATCTGCCTTTCGCTGGGGAAGGGGGCTGGCAGGAGGGCGGTTTGCGGTTCCATTGACGGGTCCGTTGTGAGCTACTTCATTGACGGCCGGCCAGCAGATTCCGCAGGAGTCCTGGCAAGGGCCTCGGGCGTGCTGGAGAAGGTTGCGAGGTTCGAGTGCGACAAGACCAATCCCGGTCTCGTTGTCTCAGACAGGCGCCCCGGGCAATCGCTCTACTGGACGGCCGTGCGCGGGATCGTCTCGATGA
>JBBIUZ010000002.1:15183-44796 GCA_037439985.1 Methanobacteriota archaeon
CGGGCGGGGGGTGATCGGCGCATCCGCTGCGATGTCCTGGCGGCCAAGGGACCGCACCTGGGAGGTAATCGCGTACAGGGCGCCGGCCCTCTGGGGCACCAAGCGGGATGTGGACCCCGAAAGCGTCACGGAGATGGACAGCCGGACGAAGATGACTTTCAACAACTACGATTACGAGAACCATCATGTCGCGATAGCTCCCGGGTCCCGATGCCCCATACTCTTCGGCATCAGGGGCGACTTCCCCGCCGAGCTGCTGAAAGCGAGGCGGATGATCCGCGGGGAGGGTCAGGACAGATGGTTGCTCTTCATGACCAACCAGGCCACGGAGGACCACATCGTGGACCGGTCCGTCGAATCCCTCGGGAAATGGGAGTCAGCGCGCATCCGGGCACGCGTGTCCGCGCCGCCGAAGACGATCCCGGGCGGGCACGTGATCGTGAGGGTATCGGACGGCTCGGAGATCGATGCCGCGTTCTACGAGCCGTCTAGGGAGTTCCGGAACGTCGCAAGGGGGTTGATTCCAGGGGATGAGATCACCCTCCTCGGTTCCGTCAGGGAGACACCACGCAGCCTGAACGTCGAGAAGATGGCCGTGAGGGAGCTGGTCGAGGATGTGCGGAAGGTCGCGAACCCCGTATGCTCCGCGTGCGGCAAGTCCATGGGCTCTCTGGGTGTTGGGCAGGGCTTCCGCTGCAAGAAGTGCGGTTCGAAAGCGGACGCCTCGGCGGCCTCGTTCCGCCGGTTTGAAAGGGCGATCGAGCGGGGGTGGTATGAGCCACCCGTTGCCTCACGCCGACATCTTCACAAGCCTATACGGCGGATGTCGAAGGTTGACATAGACAACCTATAAATACGCTAAGACAAATCATAGCGCCAGCGCATCTGGCACGCTCTTCTATCGTGCTGGGTCGGTGAACTCTCATGAAGGAAGCGGTCATTGTCAGCGCAACCAGGACGCCCGTCGGAAAGTTCGGTGGAGCCCTCAAGGACCTCAGCGCCACGGACCTCGGGGCAGCCGTTGTCCGGGAGGTCGTGCGCCGGGCACGGTTGCAGCCGGAGGGAATCGAGGAATGCATCATGGGGAATGTCATCACGGCCGGGCTGGGACAGAACCCGGCGCGTCAGGCCGCCCTACGGGGTGGGCTGACCGACGAGGTCTCCGCCATGACCGTCAACAAGGTCTGCGGGTCTGGGCTGAAGGCCGTCATGCTCGCCTCGGACGCCATCCTCGCGGGCAAGGAGCGGGTGATCGTCGCCGGAGGCATGGAGAGCATGACGAACGCTCCCTATCTCCTGGAGAAGGCGAGGTTCGGGTACAAGTTGTTCGACTCGAACCTGGTGGACGCCATGGTCCGGGACGGTCTCTGGGACGCGTTCAACAACTACCACATGGGCAACACGGGCGAGATAGTCGCCGAGAGACACGGCATCACAAGGGAAGAGGCTGACAAGTTCGCTCTCTGGAGCCATCAGAAGGCTGTGCGGGCCATCAAGACGGGGGCCTTCAGGGAGGAGATCGTGCCCGTGGAAGTCGCCTCGAAGAAGGACAAGGTGTCGGTCGCGCAGGACGAGGGCCCGAGGGAGGACACCTCGATCGAGGCGCTATCGAAGCTCAAGCCGGTCTTCAGAGAGAAGGGAGTTCTGACGGCCGGGAACTCATCCAGCATCAACGACGGGGCGTCTGCGGTCGTGGTCATGGACGCCGAGCTCGCCGCGAAGAAGGGCGTGAAGCCCCTTGCCAGGATAGTGGACTACGTCTCATCGGGCGTCAAGCCAGAGTTGATCATGGAAGCCCCCATCAACGCCGTCAGGAAGCTGCTCGAGCGGAACGCCATGACGCTGAAGGACATAGACCTACTCGAGCACAACGAGGCGTTCGCGACGGCGTCCATAGCCGTCATGCGGGTCCTGGGCGTGCCCGAAGACCGGTTCAACGTGAACGGCGGGGCGGTTGCTCTCGGCCATCCGATCGGCGCGAGCGGGGCCCGCGTTCTCACGACCCTGATATACGCGATGCGCGCGCGCGCCGCGAAGAGGGGCATAGCCACCCTCTGCCTCGGGGGCGGGAACGCGGTCGCCATGATGATCGAAGCGTGAAGATTCGAGGCGCGTCAAAAGGTGCATATCGTCGGACCCGTTACCTTGAGCCGCGCAAGCGGGTTGATACAATGGACTTGAAATCCCTCAAGACGGCTGTGGCGGCAGACAAGAACGAGATGGTCGAGAGCCTCTGCGACATGATCAGGATAAACGCAGTCGGCCCCGAAAGCAACGGTCCTGGTGAGGCGGAGCGAGGCAAGTTCCTCGTGTCCCTCGCCGAGAAGATGGGCTTCAAATCGATCAATGTGATGGAATCCGATGACGCGCGGGTCCCGACCGGGAAGCGGCCGAACATCATCGTCAACCTGAAGGGCCGCACCGACAGGAACATGTGGATCGTCACCCACATGGATGTCGTTCCCGAGGGCGACCCGAAGGCGTGGAAGTACCCGCCGTTCAATCCGAAGGTGACTGGCGGCAAGATATACGGCCGAGGGGCGGAGGACAACGGACAGGAACTCATCGCATCCCTGCACGGCCTGAACGCCCTACTGAAGGCGGGCGTGACCCCCGAATGCAACATCAACCTGCTCTTCGTGTCCGACGAGGAGCACGGCAACACGCACGGGATCGATTTCGTGCTCTCCCACAAGGGGATGTTCTCCGAGGACGACCTCGTCGTCGTGCCCGACCACGGAAGCAAGGACGGGGCCTCTATCATCATCGTGGAGAAGGGCATCGCGTGGATCGAGGTCGAGGTCGTCGGCAAGCAGACACACGCGAGCACCCCGGCGAATGGTGTCAACGCCTTCGAGGCGGCAGCGGCTTTCCTGCTCGATGCTGTCAGCCTCCTGAGGCGCAAGTTCCGGAAGAGCGACCCGCTGTTCGACACGCCGACGAGCACCTTCGAGGCGACGAAGTGCGACCCGAATGGGCCCAACGTGAACACGATTCCTGGAAGGCAGAAGTTCTCGTTCGACTTCCGCGTGCTCCCGGACTATGGCTTGGACAGGGTGATGGCGGAGCTGAGGAAGGTCGCCGACAAGCACGAGAAGAGGACAGGCGCCAAGATCAAGCTGACATACATACAGAAGGCTGATGCAGCTCCCCGGACGCCCGTGGATTCCGAGATCGTCCAGCGGCTCTCGAGGGCCATCGAGGCGGTCAGAATGGTCAAGCCGCGGCCCGAGGGGATGGGCGGCGGCACGTGCGCAGCCCCGTTCAGGCGCCTCGGCATACGGGCGGCCGTGTGGTCCACGATTCCAGGCACGGCCCACGACGCGAACGAGTACGCCAATGTAGCCGACCTCGTATCGGACGCCCAGGTGTATGCCGCGCTCTTCGCAGGTGACAGCATCGACCTGGGCTAGAGGTCCTTTGACGCCGAGGCCTTCTTGTCCCCGAAGATGTGGTCGGCCATCCAGTCCGCGTCGAACCTCTGGAAGTCCTCGTACTCCTGTCCAATGCTGACATATGCGATGGGCTTGCCGATGGCGTGAGAGATCGATAGGGCCGCGCCGCCCTTCGCGTCGGCGTCTATCTTGGTCAGTATCACGCCATCCACCCCGACGGCTGCGTCGAACCTCTTCGCCTGCTCGACCGCGTCCGAACCTGCCAGCGCGTCGCCGACGAAGAGTACGAGATCCGGCTTCGCGACCCGCTTGATTTTCTTCATCTCGTCCATCAGGTTCGTGTTGGTCTGCATTCTGCCGGCGGTGTCGATGAGCACGACGTCCTTCTTGCGGGCCTTTGCGTGTTCGACGGCATCGTAGGCCACGGCTGCGGGGTCGCTCCCCTCCTGGTGCTTTATCACCCTGCAGCCCAGCTTCTCGGCGTGTATGCTGATCTGGTCTATCGCCCCCGCCCTGAAGGTGTCTCCCGCGGCGAGCACGCAGCTCAGCCCGTGCTTCTGCATCCTGTGCGAGAGCTTCGCGATGGCGGTCGTCTTTCCGCCGCCGTTGATGCCGACGAACATGATGACGAACGGAGGGTCCTTGGCCTTCATCCTCTCGGTCATGCTGAACGTGTGCTCGGAGAGCACCTCCCTCACCGCGGCCTTGAGCGCGAGCCTGATGGCCTCATCGAGGTCGAAGGCCTTGTCGATCCTCTTGCCGGACAGCGCGGTCTTCACCTTGCCTGTGAGCTCCTCCGCGACGGGCAGCGCGACATCGGCCTCCAGAAGCACCATTTCGAGGTCGTGGAGTACGCCGTCCAGCACCCTCCCCTTCAGCCGGCGCCCGGACTCGTCCACGACCTCCGTTATCTCCTCGACTGACTCCTTCTTCCCCTCGCCGGAGACTGAAAAGAACTTCTCTCTGAGCGCTCGGAACATGTTTCGCCCTCAAGGCAGGGCGCCGTACTGCGACTGCAGCTTCTCCGTCAGCTCCTGGACCGCGGTCTCCATCTGTTGCGCGCGATCGGTCACGGACTTGAACGCCCTTGACAGCTCGTCGATCTTGGAATCGAGATACTTCGCGGCCTCATCCGCCCCTTTCTGGATGGACACGCCCGCCCCTGTCCCGATGATGACTTCTCCGTTCTCAGATATCTTCGCTGGAACGTAGGAATCCGCCCCGACGGGGACCAGCAGCTGATCCCCCGCCTTCCCAGCGGCGATCGCCTTGATGGTCTCCCTTGCGCGGACATGCTCGTCCACTGCCAGCTGTATGAGCTGCTGCTGCCGGATCAGCCCCTCGAGCTGCGCCTTTGCGTTTTCCAGCACTGCGTAGTCCTGCTGCAGCTTCTTCGCGTCCGCCGGCTGAGGCTCCGTCCCTTCGGTCACTTCTTCTCCTCCAGCAGGTGCTTCACCACGTGATCGGTGATCTCGTCAGCCTTGAGCGACTTGACATTCCCTATCTTGATGGATTTTCTCTTGACCTTGTGCCTGCTGCCCATAAGCGCCATCGTCTTCTCCAGTGCGGACTGTTCGTCCGGCGCGGCGACCTGGATGGCGAACGGCTGCCAGTGGCGAGGAGCCATCATGAGTTCTCCGCTTATCTCGAAAGCCTTCATGGCGACCAGCACCGCCCTACAGTAGGTGCTCCAGATAAAGCTTTTGCCCGCCTATCCCGAGGCCCCTCCCGATGCCTGCGCAACTTTCATTATTTGGCCCGGCGATGGAAACCTTCGTGCGAAAGGCAGTGGAATGCTTCTACCCTGGCAAGGCTTTCCCGGCCGTCTCAACCACTGGCCGCGAGTGCGCCCTCAACTGCAAGCACTGTTCCAGGAAGTATCTGGAGGGCATGATTCCTGCCAGGACGCCTGAGGATCTCCTGGTCCTGGCTGAAGCCCTGGCTGAGAGAGGCGCCGCCGGCATCCTTCTGAGCGGCGGATCGGATGCCAAGGGGAAGGTCGCCCTGGCGCCGTACGTGCCCGCGATAGAGACGATAAAGTCCACGACGGACCTCAAGATAAACGCCCATATCGGTCTCACCCCTCCGGACGAACTCCGGCAGCTCGTGGCGAGCGGTATCGACTCCTTCTCGACGGACATCTACGGGGACGACGACACGATCCGCGATGTCCTCGGGCTGGACGCGCACGTCGGCGACTATCTCGGCGTGGTCGAGCAGCTTGCCAGGCTGGGTGCGCCTGTAGTCGCTCCCCACATCTGCGTGGGCATCCATGGCGGGAAGCTCGGAGGGGAAATCGGTGCCATCAAGCTGCTGAAGAGGCTGGAGCCCCAGGCCCTCATAATCATATCGCTCATCCCCACCAGGGGCTCCATGTACGAAACCGTCCCCGCGCCTTCCGGCGACCTCCTCCGCACGATCATCGGGCGCGCCAGGGAAGACCTTCCAGGGACCAAGCTCGTGCTGGGATGCATGCGCTCGAAGCTCGACAGGTCCTACGAATACGACCTCGTGCGCGCGGGTCTGGATGGGATCGTGCTTCCTGCGACCGGAACCGTGGAGAGACTCAGCGGCGAGGGCTATGTGGTCAGGAAGCGCGCGAGCTGCTGCGCGCTGATATGAGTCATCTGTAGATCGAGCCGACGGAGTACCTACGCTCGATCGGTATCAGGTAGGCAATCCAAGCGGCGTTCGCCACGACGAAGGCGATCATCAACAGCGAGACCAGGCCAGTGAATGTCGAGGACATCTGGCTCTTGACCGTGATCATCGCGCTTGTGTCGGGGCTCTGCATGTCGTTCAGGACAAGGCGGTACTTGACATATCCTCTCTCGGCCGGGACGCTGATGACAGTAGGCTGTCTGGGGCCGACATTGTAGTTGTCAGTATTCAGCCTGAAGGTGTAGTACGCCGACATGTTTTTCGAGTACTGGTTGTAGACGCTGTCCTCGAGAAGATACACCTGCACGTCGCTCGGGGCCGTGACCTTGACCTGGGTAACGCCCATCATGGCGAAGACATCGGAGGAGTAGAACGCGGGGGCCTCCGTGTACCTGTTGACGACCATCGTCGTGGTTGCCGTGTTCTCGATCGCTCCCCGGACCGCCGGGACCGCGAGCGTGACTGCTAGCATCCCCGTCACGGCGACTATCAAGGCGGCCTGCTTGATCGAGTTCTTGGCCATCAGATGCTTCGCGCTGGAGCTCCTCGCGAACCTTATCTCGAGGACCCTGAAGAAGAAGCTCTCGACGCACAGCATGAGCAGGAGCAGTGTGACGACGGCTATGAACGAATTCAGAGGAAGGAACAGCACTGGCCTCAGACTCGCGTCGCCGAAGACGAACACCACGAGGAAGCCCAGCGCGATGAGCATGACGGCCTGTATGGTGTACAGCGCTATCTTCGTCCTTCGGATCCTGCTGAGTCGTATCGAATCCTCTAGGACCTTGCCTGAGACTGGCACGACTGTTTAAATGGTGGGGTCTCGATAAATAGTTTTGTGCGAAGAATGTCTGCAGGTCGAACTCAATTCGCCGTGCTAGCCATCGCTCGTCCAACCGTGCCAGGTCGGCCACAGCCACGCTGGCGCCTCACCAACTCATGCCCGCCCTCTTCACGAGCACGTGCTTCAGCGCGTCGTTGACGACGAGCACCGAGAACAGGTAGTACCCGATGATGCCGAGCGTGTAGACGAACGGGATGGGCGTCAGGCCGGGGATGCCGAACGTCGAGAGTGCAACGACGAGGATGATGTCAGAGAATATCGCGATCCCGAGGGGCTTGCTCGGCGCGGAGTTCCAGAAGTGCCTCCTCTCCCGGACCAGCAGGACTGTGAACATCCCCGAGTAGAACAGCATCCCAAATGCGAAGGTGTTCATGAGAGGGATGTTCGAGCCGAGGCCGAGGTATCTCAGGGCGATGTAGAGCAGGATGAAGTGCTCTATGACCATCAGGATGCCGAGGACAACGGCCACCTTGACCAGATTCGATATGTTCCAGGTCTCTGGTTTCCTGGACCATCTCACCTTGTCGGTGGACAGGGAGATCGTCACGAAGTCGTTCACGAGCAACAACAGCACGACCTGGAACGCTCCGATGACCGTCACCCCCGTGAGTATGAGAGCGAGCGATGCAAAGACCACGACTTCGAAGGTCTTGATTATCTTGTTGAGGGTCCAGATGGTTATCCTCTGGTAGATCCTCCTGCCGAGCCCCACAAGGTCCACGATCTCTGTGAGCCCTTCGTCCGTGAGAACGACGCTCGCGGAGCCCTTCGCGACATCCGTCGCGTTGCTGACTGCGATCCCGACCTCGGCTTGTCTCAGCGCGGGTGCGTCGTTCAGTCCGTCCCCCGTCATTCCGACGACGTGCTTGCGCGCCTGCAGGCTCTTCACTATGATGTACTTGTCCTCCGGGAAGATCTGGGCGAAGCCGGACGAGGTCTCGGCGATCTCGCCGGCCTTCGCCATCCCGTCCCTGGTCATGTCCCTGAGCTCGGATGCGCTGACTATCTCGCTTCCGAGGCCGACCTTCCTCGCCATCTCCTGGGCGACGGGAACGGCATCTCCCGTCAACATCTTCACAGATACGCCAAGCTCGCCAAGGCTCTTGATCAGCTGGGCTGAATCACGCCTCGGAGGATCCCAGAGCGCGACGAGCCCTGCGAACACGGGCCGCATCCCGTCCTCCGAGACCGCCACCCCGAGCGTCCTGTATCCGCTCTTCGCGAACCCGTCCATCCTCGTCTCGAGTCGCGCGAGCACTTCCTCCGGGACCGCGCATAGGTGGGCAAGGGTCTCGACGGCGCCCTTCATCGTCGAGAGCCGTTTCCCGCAGCCTTCGGACGTCGCTTCGGTCCTCTTGGTCTCGGGGTCGAAGGGGACGAAGTGCGTCTGCGTGTACGACGAGTACGATGGTGCCAGGTGCTGGGCGGAGGCGATGAATGCGTTGTCGATGGGATCCTGGTCGGCTTCGTGGGAGGCCAGGCCGCCGTAGAGCGCGATGTCCGCTTCAGTGAAGCCCGGCATCGGATCAATTGCAGTCACCGCCAGCTTGTTCAGGGTTATTGTCCCCGTCTTGTCCACGCACAGTGTGTCCATCGTCGCCGCGTCCTCGACCGCGCTCAGGCGGGTGATGAGCACGCCCTTCTTCGCGAGCTCGACCGACCCGAGCGCCATGCTGATGACGAACATTGTCGGGAGCGCCACGGGTATCGCGGACGTGAGCAGGACCAAGGCAAGCGGGAGCATCTCGAGGAGGTCGACCCCTCTCAGGAGAGAGGTCAAGAAGGCCACCCCGAGGAGAGATATCACGATTATCAGAAGCCATCTGACGACCCCCTGCGTCACTTCTTCCATGTGCAGCTTCGGCTTCGCAGTCTGGACCAGCTCCGTCGTCTTCCCGAAGAACGTCGATGCGCCGATGGCCTGGACCACGGCGCAACACTCGCCGCGCCTTACCATGGACCCCGAGAACGCCTTGTCGCCGGTCTGCTTGGGCGCGGGAAGCGATTCGCCAGTGACCGCCGACTGGTCGACCTCGACATCCCCCTCAACAATCCTGATGTCCGCAGGGACGAAGTCTCCCGCCCTGAGCCGGATGACATCGCCAGGGACCAGCTCTCTGGCAGGGACGCGGGTCCAGACGCTGTCCCTGAGGACCCTTGCCTGCACCTGCAGCCTCGATATCAACCCTTTGACGGCGGCAGTGGCCTGGCTCTCCTGGAGGAATCCCAGTATCGCGTTGAACAGCAGCAGAGCCATGATGAGGTAGAATTGGAAAACCTTGTCCAGGGCCAGGGAGATGACCATGGTGAGCTCGAGCATCCACGCGGTAAGACCCCAGAACCTCTTCAGGAAATCCCTGAGCGTATGACGCTTCTCCTCGGGGATCTCGTTCGTTCCGTAGATGGCGTGTCGTCTGCCGACTTCTTCCTTGCTCAGGCCTTTGTCTGGGTCGGTATCGAAATCGATCGCCTTTTCCGTGTCGCGGATCGGCTCGGATGACATCAGATCGGAGCGAGCGAGATGTCGGTCTGTATATAATCCGCGCAGATGCGACAGCTTTTCGCGGTCCTGTCGCTGGTCTCGTGGTCTCGAAGCAAAGCGGCAAGAGTGATATACTCGCCAGCGACTTTGTCCCGATGCGGGGGTGAATCATGCCATGGACCCTACATCGGTTGCGTTGCTGGTCGCTGGCGCCCTCCTGCTCGTCGGCTTCGTCGCATCACTGGCCTTTGAGCGTTTCCGGATACCGGACTTCTTCGTCCTGATTCTGCTCGGAATCGTCCTGGGCCACGTCCCCATTGAGCCGTTCGGGGCCTCGATGGTGGTTTCGCTGCAGCCAGTCCTGCCCTCGTTCACACAGCTCACTCTCGCCATCATCCTCTTCGAGGGAGGGCTGACGTTCCGTCTGGGCGTCGGCAGGCTCAAGCTCGGAGTTCTTCTGGGTCATATCGCGGCCGCGATGGCGCTGTCGATGGCTCTGATATATCTCATCGGCCTCCGCGTCCTCGGCTTGGACCAGCTGACCGCGATGGTTGTGGGGGCGGCATTCGCGGGGCCGAGCGCCAGCATCGCCCTGAGCTTCGCGAGCCGACTGAGCGTGAGGCAGAGCACGAAGGGTGCCATCGTGCTCGAGGGCGTCCTGACGAATGCCATCGCGGCAGTCCTCGTGATATTCCTGCTGAACTGCAAGGGGACGATCACTGCCAACACGGTGCTTCCGTATGCGGCCCAGGGCGCGATCGCCGCCCTCGGCGCAATCGCCATCGGCTTCGTGTGGCATGCGGCGTCCGAGCGGCTCGAGTCTTTCAAGTTCATCCCGATGGCCACGATGGCCATGGCGATCGTCGTCTACGCGGCGTTTCAGGGGTTTGTGGGAGAGAATGGGGCTCTGGCTGCCTTCGCGTTCGGCACGGCTGTCGGGTATAGATGGCCGAGCGAGCGATCCCGGCGGCAGACACGGGACCGAGATGACGTCCTCAAGGGCTTCCAGGCAGAGGTCTCGTTTGCGTTGCGCACCTTCTTCTTCACATACCTCGGTCTCCTTATCACGCTCGGGGGCATCACGATGCAGGTCGTATTGGGGGCCGTAGCACTCACGCTAATCTTGGTCGTCGCGCGGATTCCCTCGTCGCTGGCCCTCGGTCGCGTGTTCCTGATGACGCCAGGCGAGACCTTGGTCGTGGTATCCACGGTGGGGCGCGGCATGACGGACGTCATCCTCGTTCTCTTGGCGATCCAGAGCGGCGTGCTCCCGCTCGCCGATTCGAAAGTGTTGGTCTCCACACTGACGCTGGTCGTGCTGATGTCTGCTGCCGCAGCTGCGGCCCTGCTCTTCTACGGCGAGAGGCAGATCCTCAACAGCTCGTGAGCGTCCCGCATCGTCCAGGCGGCGCGCGTGGTCGAAACAGCCCACCCTACTTCTCCAGCGTCGCCAGCCGTCTGCAGATCAGGAACACGGCCGCGAACTCCGGGACCTCGTTCACCCCAGCATCGAGCGAGAAGGATTCGTCCTTCAGCCTCAGGTCCGTCGGCTTCTCGAGCCGTACTCTCACCTTGGCGGGGCCGAACGCTTCCGGGACCGCGTCTAGGAAGGGATCGAACGAGTCCAGCTTCTCCCTGCTCATGGGCATCACGACGAATCCCGTCTTGCCGTGAAGCGAGCTGGGTAGCCTGATGAGCCTCTTTATGTCCGACGTGACTGGCTCGTCCGTCTCACCCTTCATCTTCGGCTTCACCCTCATCTCCACCATATTCACGAACGCGTCCAGATGCCTCTTCTCGGAGAAGATCTCGAAGGTGTTCCCCGTTCGCATCCGGTCCGCTCCGCGCTTCTTCTCAGCGCCCCCGAACAGGTCCTGGTAGAGCCCCTCGATCGTCTTCTTGCCGATCTCGAGCTTCGATTCGGCCATCATCTCCCGCAGGCGTCTCCGCCCATCATCTTCGGGAAGCGCTTCGAGCTCTGCGAGCAGTTCGTCGATCCCCTTTCTGATCCTAGCCCTCCACCCGCCGTCCTCGAGGCGGGGCATGGCCCGCCTCTGATCGACCTCTATCCTGTCCTTCCATCTACCGGTTTCAAAGGGCGATGGAGGAAACACCCAGTCCATGTCCAGATCGGTGCCGATCACGTAGTCCACGATTTCCCGCCTCTCGTGGCTCGAGAGCTTCAGGACCTTGGAGTTGCTTATGTGAACATGATATCCCCGGCCTCCGGAGAAGACGATTCTGAGATCGTCCGCGTCGAAGCCGAGGTCCCCCAGGAGGAACTCGTCTATGAGCCGCTTGACCTCAGTCTTGACCCTCTCGAGCATCTTCTCGTAGGGTAGGTCCTTGGTCCCCTCCACATGGTCCGCGTCGAGGTCGAAGATGAGGTCCGCTCCCAGCCACTTCTTCTCCGCCATCGTGTGCGCGTCCGGTTTCTCGTAGTACGCGCACGAGTAGTAAGCATGCGACGGGACTTGCTCGACGAGGTACTTCTTGAGCACGGCCCTCGAGGGAAACCCCAGGTGCCTCATGACGAAGTCGCGGTCGAAGAACATGAATCCGAACTCCCTCCTCGAGAATCTCTCGGGCATCGCCAGTGACGATTCTCGATAGTGTCTCGAGAACATGCTCATGACGAAACGCGTGGAGTCGTCTGACGGCATTCATCGAGCAATGTTCCGGCCCCGTATATTAACCCAACATATGCCCTGCTGGTGCACGTAGCAAGGGTTGCCAATTGGTGGAACTGGCTCGCGGATCCGATTGAAGCCTGAGGTTCGGTAGGCGTCGAAGGGCGTTCCGGACACAACTCCAAAAGGGCTTCAATCGAGAGAGAGGCCGCTCAAACGCAGCAGCACCGCGGAAACCCGGATTGTAGCACGGTAGACGGGAATTGCCTAGAAGGTCACATTATCCGAGGTCGGTCGGAGTGTTGGAAACGGCCTTAGATGACCCGAGCCTGAACAGCCCGACACCGACAGCGCTCAGCCAGACAAACAAGAGCAGCCCGTTGATTGAAAAGAGAATGAGCCCGAGCGAGCCTCCAGGCAATCCAATTGCGTTCGCCAGGATACCGATGTATGCAGTCCACTTGCTGAAGAGGTTGGACCGTAGCATGACCACCGAAATCATGATTCCGCCAACGGCCCAGAGGAACAACCCGAGATTGAAAAATGTGTTGGGGTATGTCGCGAGCAAGGCCTGCCCTGCTGAAAGAAGGTGCGATCGCTCATCATCTGTCGATGCCGCCGCATACTGGTTGCTGAGAGAGAGCATTGAAAACGTCGTAATCGAAGCGAGATAGACAGCAATGCCCACGATGGCGAAAGCGGTCGCGCTCAATGCGAAACCCTCATTCGCACGATGGACCGCAACATACAGTGCGAGGAACATGAAAGTCGAGACGATGGTGGCCGCGACCTCAAAGAGGCCGAGCAAGGCGAGTCCGTATAGTTTGTCGCTCTGGAGTAGCGAGTACCAGCCAATCACGGTGGTGGGCGTTGGACCCGTCGTAACTGAGCCGTTCACCTCGACTATGACCTCGACAATCCCAAGAATCGCGCCAGCGAGGGCGGCTATTCCCCCCGCCAGGAACAGTGACTTCCACTTTGAGTCCGCGATAGGTTGCGTCGCAGGCCCAATCATCTCAGTCCCTTTGTGCTGGAACGAGAGCGGCTCTTATAAGTCTATGCCTTTCAGCGGCTTTTCATCCTAGTCAACTCAATTTGCGCACCGCCGAACACCTTGCAGTATGATCGATAGTGGGCACGCAACAGATGATTCATTCTTGATTGAATTGGCAGCTTCATCCAGGAGTACTTCCCTGCCAATGAGAAGACGCTGACTGGCAGGGTATGACGCCATCATTGGCAACCCTCCGTAGCGGAGAATCAGGAACCATGGGAAGATTCAGCGGGCATGGTTGTCGCCGGCTGGTGGCGGTGGGGAGTCCGATTTCGAGCTGTCGATCGGGGATGACGAGCGTCTGTTCGACAGGCTCGACAAGACGCATGAAGCCCTCGGGGGCGCAGGTGTCAGGCACACGCCCGCTGCCTTGACGGATGCTACGGAGCCGGGACGCCTTCCAGATGCCGATCCTGGGGGCCTCAATGAGGCCAGCAGGGAGTCCTTCGCGGGCATCTGAGTGTTCTCTCGGATATGCTGGCCAGCCCCCGAAAGTTAAATAGAGCATCTCTCGATTGAGCCATCGCCATGCACGCGCTCCGGCTCCGCGATGCGAGCTTCATGTACGACGGCTCCGCTAGCTGGGCCATCGATAAGGTCTCGCTCGATATAGAGACGGGGGAGTTCGTCACGATCCTCGGTTCCAACGGCTCCGGGAAATCAACCATATGCATGCTCTCGAACGGCCTGATACCCCACGCTCTTTCTGGGAAGCTCGAGGGGACGGTGGAGGTCTTTGGGCTCGATGCCAGGAAGCACGCTGTCGCGGAGCTCGCCACGAAGGTCGGCATCGTTTTCCAGGAGCCGGAGAGCCAGCTCTTCAGCATGAGCGTGGAGGAGGAAGTGGCGTTCGGGCCGGAGAACCTTGCAATCCCGAGAGAGGAGATCCGGGAGCGGGTCGAGTGGGCGCTGAGCGTGGTGGGGATGGAGGGATACAACGACCGCGCGCCGTCGTCTCTCTCCGGAGGGCAGAAGCAGCGCGTGGCAATCGCCGCGGCCCTCTCCATGCGCCCCGAGATGCTGGTGCTGGACGAGCCTGAATACGCCCTCGACCCTGTTGGACGTGCGGAGCTGTATTCCGTCCTCCAGCAACTGAAGGAGCGCCACGGGGTCACGATACTCCTCGCTGAGCGCGATGTCGAACACGCATCGGCCTTTTCGGACAAGGTGGTGCTCATGAAGGCTGGCCGCGTGGTCGAGACAGGGAGCCCTAAGGATATACTCAAGGACCCGGAGAAGCTGCGCTCTGTCGGGCTTGTGCCGTCGCAGATGGCATCCCTCGCCTCGCTCCTGAACTCTGAGCTCGGAAGGGATGACATATCCTTCCTGAGCGTAGACGAGGCCGAGAGGGTGCTCTCCGGGCTGCTGGAAGGCGTACGAGGAGGCCGGTTCAGTTGATTCCGCAGCCTAGGGCGAGCCAGGGAAGCGAGTTCCTGGTCAGGCTCGAAGGGGTCCATTACGTTTACGAGGGCGGCGTCGAGGCGGTACGGGGCGTGGATCTCTGCGTCAGAAGAGGGGAGTACATCGCGCTCGTCGGTGGGAACGGCTCGGGGAAGACCACTCTCGCGAAGAACCTGAACGGCCTGCTCAGGCCCGCTAGCGGCCGCATCGAGATCGAGGGCAGGGACGCGGCCAGCATGACGATCGCTCAGCTCGCGAGGCTTGTCGGCTACGTCTTCCAGAACCCCGATCACCAGCTCTTCTCGGGAACCGTGGAAGAGGAGGTCGGGTTCGGCCCGAGGAACCTCGGGTTCTCCGACGATGATGTGGCATCGAGGGTCGAGCGCGCGCTCGAAGTGATGGATCTTCAGGGCGTGAGGTCGCTGCCTCCTCTGACGCTCGACCTGAGCCATCGTCGCCGCGTGTCGATTGCATCCGTGATTGCCATGGCTCCCGAACTGATCGTCCTCGACGAGCCGACGACGGGCCTGGACGCTGAGGATACAGGCCTGCTGATGGACCACATCGGCGCACTCAACCGCGAGAGACACACGCTCATACTGATAACGCACGACATGCGGCTCGTGGCGGAGCACGCCAAGCGGGTCCTGGTGATGGGTGATGGGCAAATACTGCTGGACTCGGACCCGAAAGGCCTGTTCTCCGACCTGGAGATGCTCAGGAGGAGCAGCCTGGAGCCCCCGCAGGTGGCGCAGCTAGCCCACAGGCTGTCGAGGTTCGGGGTCCCCGCGGATGTCCTCTCGCCCGAAGAGCTGGCTTCGGTGATAGCGCGGAAGGTCAGGGGTGCGCAATGAGCGGCTTCGTGGACCTGTACACCGAGGGCGATACCTTCCTGCATCGCATGGACCCGAGAGTCAAGATGGTCGCGGTGTTCCTGTTGAGCCTGCTCGCGATAATCCTCAGGGACGTGTTCCACATCCTTCTCCTGCTGGCCCTCATCCTCCTTCTTCTGATGCTGGGGAGGGCGTCTCTCGCGAAGACATACTTCGCGCTCAAGATGGTCCTCAGGGTCATGGTCATGATCGTGGTCCTGTGGCCCATCTTCAACCCTGTGGGCACGCCGGTCCTCGCCGGCTACGGCCCTGTGAAGATCACCCTGCCGGCAGTCATCGACGGGTTCGGAAACGCCTTGAGGATACTCTGCCTGGCCACCGTGTGGTACGTACTGATGTTCACGACCAGCCAGAGGGATATGGTCCGTGGGCTGGTGAAGCTCGGCCTTAGATTCGATTTCGGCCTCACGATATCCATCGCCCTTCGGTTCCTGCCGACCTTCGGGGCGACCATGGAATCGATCAAGGACGCCCAGAGGGCCCGGGGGCTCGAGTTCGAGAAGGGCTCGCTCGTCAGCAGGTCGAAGAAGTACGTGGCCGTGCTCGTCCCCACGATCGTCTCCGCCCTGAGGACGGCGGACACGCTCGCACTGGCGCTCCAGTCCAGGGCGTACGGGGCCCGCCGGGACAGGACGTATCTCCGAGAGCTGAAGATGCGCCGCTCGGACTACATCGCCCTCGCGGCGGTCGTTGCGGCATTCGCGATCCCCACGGTGGCGAGATTCGTTTTCCAGATGCGGGTGTGAGCGGCAAATCTGGAGGATTTAAGTATCACGATGGGTCTAGCATTCTGGAATGCCGGTGAATGACTTGACGAACACACCCGCGAGTCCTGGCGCAATGCCTGCGAAGTTCATCTCTCCGAGGACGGCATCGATCTACGGCGTCATGATCGCGCTCACGGCTGCCGTCACGATGCTTGTGGCCATCCCGTTCCCTCCGACGAGAGGGTTCTTCAATCTGGGGGATTCGATGGTCTTCTTCACCGCCTTCACATTCGGGGTCCGCGCGGGCGGGATATGCGGCGGGCTCGGTTCAGCAGCTGCCGATGTCCTCCTCGGGTTCGGGTATTTCGCTCCCATAACCCTCGTGACGAAGGGGACCGAGGGGCTGGTCGCAGGCGCCGTCAGCCGGTTGAGGATAGGGAGGGGCTGGGCGATGGGGCTCGGCGTCGTCGCCGGGGGCGTGTGCATGGTCACGGGCTACTTCCTGGGCGAGTGGGCCTTCTACGGCGTGGGCCCCGCGCTGGCAGAGATACCGGTCAACATAACGCAGGTGGCCGTCGGGGGCGCCGTCGGGATGACGGTCTCGTATCTCGTCTCGAGGTTCCTCCAGAGGCACGGAAGGCAGACGCTGCTGACTACTGGGTCTTCCTGACCTTCCCCAGCTCCCTGTCCCCGATCTTGTCCCGAGGCAGGAGCCTCTTCGCGCTGGCCATCATGTGCATCCCGAAGCTCATCAGGAAGGCCGGCACGGATATGCCGAACCTCGTGCCGGTCTCGACCATCTTTCCGGGGTTCATGATCCCGTTCGGGTCGAGCATGCTCTTGAGGCTCCTGATCACCCGTGCCCCCTCCTTCCCGCGGTACTTGCTGAGGTTCCCAGCGAAGAACACTCCGAGCCCGACTGGCCGGCCGCCGTTCTCGAAGGCGAGGTCCCCTAGGCGGTCCCCGAAGCCCATCGCGGCCGTCGAGGTCAGGACGTTGTGCTCGTCCATGAGGTAGTACGGCATCAGCATGACCGTGTTCCTGTCGGCCACGGTCCCTATGACTGGCGTCCTCAGCTTGAGCTTCCTGGCGAGCTCCTCGGTGCCCGCGAGGACGGCATCGAACCTGTCCACGGGCACGAGTATCTCGCCCGGGATCACCCCCGCGCCCATCTCCCTCAGCCGGAACTCGTAGCTTCTCTCCTTCCATTCGTGCTCGGCGACCTCCTTGGGCTCCTTCTTGCCCCCAGACGAGGTCATGATCGCGTCCAGGGCCTGCTCCTCGAGGTCCACCTGGGCCTTCGAGCCCGTCAGTGCGCACGTGACGAGGCATCCCACCTCGGGGGCGTGCTTGCCGACCGCCCGCAGGAAGTCGAAGTGGAGCCGGTCGCCGAACATGATGTGCATCGGGGTGACCGCACTCCTGGCGATCTGCTTCAGGGCGGGCTTGAACTTCACGAGGCTCTCGAACGAGTACGAGACCGGTCTGAGCTCCTCAGGCCTGGGCAGGATCTTCATCGTGACCTCGGTGACTATCCCGAGGGTCCCCTCGGACCCCACGAACAGCCAGTTCAGGTTCGGGCCGCCCCCGTTCTGTGGGACGAGCCTGTCGCCCGTGTGGATGACTGTCGCGTCCGGGAGAACGATCTCCATGTCCCTGATCAGGTCGCCCGCGCTGCCGTACTTGTATGCGCCTATGCCCGTTCCACCGGTGTTGATCCACCCGCCGAGCGTCGCCGAAGGCGCGCTGCTAGGGTAGCACGGCAGGAAATACCCCTTGGCGTCGAGGGCGTCTGCAAGCGCCTTCCAGGAGGTGCCCGGCTGCACGGTCACGACTAGGTTCGTATCGTCGATACTGAGAATCTTGTTCATGCCAGTCATGTCCAGCACTGTGCCGCCCTTCACCGGGACGGCGCCTCCCAGGCCCCAGGTCCCGGCTCCACGCGGCACCAGCGGCTTCTTCGTGGTCAGGGCCTTCCTGACCACCTGCACCACCTCCTGCGTATAGGCCGGCCTCACGACCTGGTCCGGCATGGTCTTGAATATCACATCCATCTCCTTGGGGAGTGGTGCGAGGTCATGGCTGTACAATCTCCTCTCCATCTTGTCGTCGGAGGTCTCCATCACAAACACCTATCGGCTCGCATGCGCGCCTGCGCATCGGATGGTATAACGAGGTTCCCAATAAACCTATACGTCATAGCATGGGCGTATCACTGGCTGCCCGTGTTCGACCTGAGGACGACGTATGCTTGTTTAGGGCGAAACGTTCTTATCAGACTTGGTTCTAGGTGAGGGCAGGCAGGTACAATGACAGCGCGCACGCGTTTCGGGGGGTAGAACAGATGCGGGCAACCCTGAGAACCACGGTTCTCTTCGCGGCCCTGATGGGCCTTTTCGTGGTCATCGGCTACGTCGTCGGATACATCGTTTTCAGCAATTCGATCCTCGGCATGATCATATTCCTCGGGCTCGCGGCCGTGATGAACATCGTGAGCTTCTTCTTCAGCTCCAAGCTCGTGCTCGCATCGTACAAGGCCAAGATCGTCTCCAAGGAGGAGGCGCCTAGGCTATACGGCGTCGTGAACAAGATCTGCCTGAAGGCGGACCTGCCGATGCCCAAGATCGCCATCGTCCCGGCGCAGACGCCGAACGCCTTCGCGACCGGGAGGAACAAGAACAACGCGGTAGTAGCGGCGACCGAGGGCATCCTGAACCTTCTGTCGGATGACGAACTCGAGGGCGTGCTGGCCCACGAGATGGCCCATGTGAAGGACAAGGACATTCTGGTGATGTCCGTTGCGGCCACGATTGCCGGGGCGATATCCTACGCGGCTAACATGATCATCTGGGGCTCGATGTTCGGAGGGAACAGGGGAAGGGACAACGGGAACATAGTCCTCCTGCTCATAGCCGCCGTCACGGCTCCTCTGGCCGCCATGCTGTTGCAGCTCGCGATCTCCAGGAACAGGGAGTACAAGGCGGACCACGAGGGCGCCATGATGATTCAGAAGCCCTTGGCGCTCGCTCGGGCCCTCGGCAAGCTGGAAGAGGGCAACAGCAGGAGGCCCATGAGGGGAGGGAGCCCGGCATCGGCAAACCTCTTCATCGTGAACCCGCTCCGAGGGCGCGGGCTCGTGTCCATCTTCATGACCCACCCACCGATCGAGAAGAGGATCGAGAGGCTCGAGAAGCTCGCGGAAGAGACCGGGTACATGGGCTGATTCGATTCGTCGCAGCCTTTGGATGAGCTGCCTGGGGGTCTGGAGGCGCCGGCGCCCAAGCACGGTTCTTCGGGGAATCGAGAGGATTGGATCACAGAGCGTGAAGCCTGAGGACGACGGTTGTCGCGATCATCACCACGACCACAACGACAAGAAGGATGAGCGCGGGCTTCCTATCATCGACCAGCATCTCGGACTCATGCCTCTCCTTGATGGAGTTCGTCAGAGCGAAGTTCCCGAGATCCTTGCAGTAGGGGCACCTGAGATACCTGCTCTTGCCCATCCGAACGGAGGTCATAGAGACCATCGGGATGAACGCGTAGTCGAACTCCTTGCCGCACTTCGGGCACTTGAGATGCGACAACAGAGTCTCACCCGACCTTCTCCCACTTCTCGAGGTCCATCACGCTCGAGAGCGTGCCACCTCTCTTTATTTCCTCGCGCACGCGGTTCTCCCGCTCCATGACATCGATGGCCCTGTTGGCGACCTCGACGGCGCTCTCCTGGGGAACGACCACGACGCCGCTCTCGTCCCCGACGATCCAGTCGCCTGTCCTGACGGTCACGCCGCCGCAGACTATCTCGTGGCCTATCCCGCCGTAACCCTTCGGCTCGCCGGCGTTCGATGCGATGTGCTTCGAGAAGCATGGGAAGGCGATGTCGATTATCGAGTCGATGTCCCGGACGGCGCCGTCGACCACGACCCCTGCCACCCCCTTGGTCTTGCAGCTCCAGGACGCGAGTTCTCCCCACACGGCTATGTCTCCGCCGCCCGCGTCGACGACTATGACGTCGCCCGGCCTGGCGCGGTCGATGGCCTCCACCGGCTTGGCCCAGTCACCGTTGATCGTGTTGACCGTGAGCGCCCGCCCGACCATCTTGACCCCGTGGCCTACTCTCGGATGGATTCCCTTCATCGCGCCCTTCTTGTGCTGCGCATCCGCCACGTTGGGCGAGGAGACCATCATGAACGCCTCGAAGAGCCTCTCCTCGCCGTACTTCTTGAACAGCTCCGATCTGACCTTCTCGCCGGTCGCGATCGCCTTCTTGACGGCCTTCGCCGCCGAGACGACATCCTTGGCCTTGATGATCGCGCCGCCGACGATCACTATGGACGCGCCGGCCCTGACGACCTCCGGGGCGGTCTCGCTGTTGATGCCTCCCGCAGCGGCGATCGGTATGCTGACGGCCTTCGCCAGGCCCGTCAGCTCTTTCAGGGGAGAGCCTCCTATCATCTGCTCGTCGACTCCGACGTGGACGCAGATGTAGTCCGCGCCGAGTTTCTCGACCTCGGCGGCTCTCGCGGGCTTGTCCTCCACGTTGAACAGGTCGACCATGACCTTGGAGCCGTACTGCCTCGCGCTGAGCACTGCCTCCGTGATGGTCGGGTCGGAGGAGATCCCCAGCACGACGACTATGTCCGCGCCGGACTTGGCCGCTATCTCGACCTCCGCGCCCCCCACATCGATGGTCTTCATGTCCGCGACAATCGTATGCCTGGGGAAGGCCTTCTTGAGCCTCCGGACGATCTCCACGCCCTCGCTCTTGATCAGGGGCGTTCCGGCCTCTATCCAGTCGGCACCGCCCTTGACGGCTTCCGAGGCGACCTTGAGCGCCCTCTCCGCGAGCGTGAAATCCAATGCGACTTGGAGGACCGGCTTCATCGGGCCGACCACCATTTCGCGCGGATAAAAACATGTCGCAGGATTGGCGCTTCCCTGGACGGGCCGACCCTCCGGCATGCATGCGCGGCGCGTCCAGAAACAATAATATCGCGCCCACGGCATACTCGAGAATCGATGTCGCAGAAGATGACCGAACGGGACCGGTGCGCCACGGGTCTCGAAGGGCTCGACACGATCCTCTATGGCGGCATACCGAGGGCCAACACAGTCCTTCTCACGGGGAGCTGCGGTACGGGGAAGACCTCCCTGGCGCTCGAGTTCCTGATACACGGGGCTCAGAAAGGCGAGAACTCGCTCTTCGTGTCAGTGACTGAGAACTCCGAGAAGCTCCTCGCGAACATCATCCCCTACAAGTTCTTCGACAGAAGCCTCATCAAGTCGGGCACGCTCGTGTTCGTGGACCTCCCGGTCATGTACGAGCGCCTGAGCATGACGAAGGCTGAGCTCAGCATGGAGGAGATAGACCTCCTGGTGGCCGCCATAGCCGGCCTCGCCAAGGAGCTTGGCACCAAGAGGCTCGTGATCGACTCGATCACATCCATCTGCTACAAGCTCAAGACTCCGGAGAAGATCAAGGACTTCGTGCTCAAGCTCGGCAAGTCCCTCTCGGACCTGAACTGCACGACCATCCTGGTGGGCGAGGTCCCGGCGGACTCGACGTCGTACTCGAGCTTCGGCGTCGAGGAGGCAATCGCGGACGGGATCATACTCATGGCCAACATGGAGCGGCGGGGGGACATTCTGAGGACGCTGCAGGTGATCAAGATGCGGGGGACGATGCACTCGAGGGGCAAGTACGTGCTGGACCTGACGCCGATGGGCGTCCTCATGGTCCCGCTCCTGAAGGGGGGCAGCGTCACATGACGCCCGAGGGGACCGAGCCCCAGAGGATCGCCGCGGAACTGGCGGAGATGCCTCCGGCATCTGCTGTGTCCCTCCAGATGAGCGTGGACAGCTACCTGGATGTCATAAGAGGCGTCCTGGACATGTTCGCGAACAAGAGGGGCATGGACACGATATACGTCACGGCCACGATATCCTCGGAGGCCATCAAGAGAGTGCTGGAGACGCTGGAGATAGACACCTCGAGGATATACTTCGTGGATTGCATCTCGCACATAATGATGGGTGCCTCGACCGCACAGCAGGACGACCACACGGCCCTGGTCGAGAGCCCGACCATGCTCGAGAACATGATGCTGAAGGTCGAGTACTTCATCCGGAGGTCCCAGTCGAAGGAGAAGCTCGTCGTGATCGACTCCATCAACTCGCTCGCGATCCACAACAACAACTGGATCCTGTCCGAGTTCCTGCACATGCTGGTTTCCGGGCTCAGGTCCAGAGGGGAGTTCGCGATCATCCTGTCCGTCGAGGAGCACTCCACGCCGGACATCAACAACATGGTCAGTCTCGTCTGCGACCACGGCATACGTGCGGGCAAGGAGGAATGACATGAGCTTCACATCCATAGGCATACCCGCGCTGGACGAGCACCTGGGAGGGGGCATTCGGAAGGGCTCGACGGTGCTCGTGACGGGCACTCCTGGGTCGGGCACGGAGTTCTTCGCGAAGCAGTTCGCGTCCGCGGGCCAGGAGGCGGTGACCTATTTCACATCGACCGAGCGAGACGAGGACATCCTAGCCGTGATGCGCGAGCATGGCTGGAGGACCGACCTGAAGATAGTCAACATCGGGACGACGTACTACGAGAGCGTCCTGGCGAAGAAGCTCGATGTTAGCAGGTTCAGGCAGGAGGGCATCACGCTGCAGGACATCCGGATGTTCAGGGAGAGGGACTCCGCTAAGGAAACGAACTTTCTCACCTTCCTCGCGTACGAGATCTCCAAGCTCACGCAGCCGTTCAGGGTGGTCATAAACTCGATCGACTTCTTCCTGGAGAACTACGAGAGCCCTGAGGTGCTCATGGCCATGCGGACCATCAAGGCGCACACGCAGCACTCGGAGAGCGTCACGCTGATGACCATGCTCGAGGGCGTGCACGACTCCAGGATACAGAGCAGCATGGAGGACCTCGCGGATGTCATACTCGAGCTCGGGCACGAGAGGCAGGGCTCGGAGTTCAAGAAGTTCATCATCGTGCAGAAGGTGCGGAACAGGCCGGGCATGGTGGGGATCATACCCACGGCTTTCGACAAGACAGGCATCAAGCCGGGATAATCTCGCGACGCTTTTCCGGGAAATGTCGTCGTTTTCCGGGAGAAGCGCATTGGAAGCGTGGGGAAGAAGACGTAGTCTTCTTGGGCCACAGAGAAACGCGACATGGCCAGACAGGAGCAATCGGCAATCATCGAAGTCGACGACGCTCGACATTGAGAACCAGCCGCAAAGGTTTATAAACCAACCCAATCCGTATTGCATCTCGTGGGCCGAGAGGCTCACAGGAAGGACAAAACGATGAAGAAGATATGGGCAATCCGAAAGGATGCGGAGGCAGTGTCCCCCGTTATCGCGACCATCCTGATGGTTGCGATCACTGTCGTCCTGGCGGCCGTGCTGTATGTCATGGTCCTGGGATTCGGGGGCACTGCGAACACGCCGAACGTGATGATATTGAGCAAGACCAGCGTAAGGAATGGATACCAGGTAGTCTTGACCAGCCCGACGTCGACCGCAAAGTGGATCGATGTGCAGGTACAGCTGAGCGTAGGCAGCACAGTGCATTCGTGGAACCTGAAGACCATCACTTGGACCGGAACCTCACCAGCCGTTGGCAACTTGACTAATAGCTCTCCTGCACTAGGCACGGACCGTGTGTGGCTGGCCGTGACCGACTTGGCAGGCGACGGGCAGATCAGCAGCGGAGACTACCTGACCTTCAACGAGACTGGCGGGATATCGGGATCCGTCACGCTGACGATAATCTACACGCCGACGGGTAGCGCGATGATGTCCGCTGCCACAATAGCCTAGGCGGACTGGGCCGTCATCCGAACGAACCGAATCTGAAACCTCTATGTTGAAGAGGCCCTCGCGCCTCTTCTTAAATCCCTTTTCTCCCTCTTTTGATTTGCCTCCTATCGTCGATTCTCTTCGATTGAGGCTAGCGGACAAACCTCTATTCGCGGTCCTTGCCGCACTATGGCCGCTTCGTCCCTTGTCAGGGATCTGCCCCAATCACTCTCACGCACTCAGACGGTGCAGGTTTTGAGCCCGGGGTTGAATCCCTTTCCCTCGTTTCTTGTTCTCATCCCGCTCTGACCATCCTATGAGCTCTCGGGTGACCAAAGAGCTATCCGTGGCCTGCGTGATAAGCGTCTATCATGCAGAGATCAGGGACCGACGTGCGGGTGATGGGCGAGCCCTCCGCCGAATCGTTCATCATCTCCCTCCTGAGGTCGAAAGGGCCCCTGAGCACGATGCAGATCGAGAAGTTGGCCAGGACCGAGCGCAAGCGCTGTCCCGACCAGACGGTCATCTTCCTGACGAAGATGAGGAAGAAGGGCCTTATCAAGGGCGAGGCGTCCCTAGAGCGAAGAGGCTGGGCCTGGTGGGTCCCCTAGTTCTGCCCGCTCAGGTGTGAAGGATGACCGACGTGTTGGCCAGCTGGTCCGTCCACTTCTGCCTCGGGTCGTTCGTGTCCACCAGCATGCCGATTATCCAGTCCAGGAGCAGAAGTGGGCCGAAGACCTTCGAGATGTTCCTCATCATCGCCTGCGCAGGATCGAGCTTGCCCGAGACGGAGACGGACTTGAGGGACATGAGCATCTTGCCGAAGGTCCCCCCGATCATCGCGTCCATGAGCGATGTGTAGACGAAGAAGAGGATGCCCGTCAGAAGGAATGTCAGGACCGAGTTCACGCCTATGAAGTCGAGGAACAGATTGATCGGGATGTAGATGATCAGGGCGTCTGTCACGATCGCTACGAATCTCCTCAGCCAATGGGCCTGCAGGGCCTTGTCCCGGCTCAGGTAGTCGAACCCGGTGACCATGGTGACCGAATCTCCTCCACACCGATAACCGCCACCGGTATATTACTTTCTCAGAGATGTTCAAGTCCAAGTGGACGAGGCGGCGGTGCCACTCGGATCGCCCGTCTTTCATCACGGTTCAGCATCGAATGCTTTCGTCATCGTGGCGCACAGATATTGTCCCCTCAAGCATAAGAAATCTTGTCCAGACACGAGCCAGATTCGCGTATCCCCCCTCACGCTATATATCGGATGCAGCGCATCTTGTCGCGATGAGCGACATCAGGCTCCTCGCCTTGATGGAGCACGAGGACGACCCGAAGAAGTGCACGGCCTCGAAGCTCGTGCGCATGGGCGAGCTGCGCGAGGTCAAGCGCATCGGGAGCATACCCAGGGGAGCGATCGTGCTGGACCCCGAGGCCGAGAAGGCGCTCTCGAGGGAGGACCTCGAGGCGGCCCAGAGGTTCGGCGTGCTCGTGCTCGACTGCTCATGGAACAAGCTCTCGGGGTTCCCGCAGGTGCGATCAGGGCTGAGGCACAGGGGACTGCCGTTCCTCCTCGCCGCGAATCCCACGAACTTCGGGAAGGCCCAGAAGCTATCGAGCGCGGAGGCCTTGACCGCGGCCTGCTACATACTCGGAGACAGGGAGCGCGCGACCCGTCTGATGGGCAAGTTCAAGTGGGGCCCCGTGTTCATCGATATCAACAGGGAGCGCCTCGAGGCCTACTCCGCGGCCTCCACGAGTGCGGGCATCGTCGAGGCCCAGTCCAGGATGCTGCTTGCAGTGGAAAGGAGGAAGGATGAGGCAGGCACCATCTAACTTTAGTATCACATTAGCGATTCCCTCTACCCTTTTGCCGGCGAGCCTGAGGGGGATGGTCATCGACCGATATATGTGGGGGGAGCTGAACGCCAAAAGAATACACGCCTGAGGACCTGGTCGCCATCTGGGAGGAGTTCCTGGGTGGTCAGGAGCGGAGGCACCAGATATCGGCCATAGCGGACCTGTACCCCGATGTCAGAAGCCTGCACGTCGACTTCTCCGAGATAGAGAAGTTCGACCCCGACCTTGCCAACTACACGCTCGTCAACCCGACCCTCTCCCTCCGGTCGGCGGAGGACGCCATGAAGCGCATGGTCTCGCACGCGCTCACGAACCCATTCGTCCATTTCAGGATCAAGGGACTTCCCAGGGATTCGAGGATCGAGATCAGGAAGCTGAGGGCGAAGCACCTGGGCGCCTTCGTGTCCGTCGAGGGCCTCGTGAGGAAGGCCACGGAGGTCAGGCCGAGGGTGACGGTCGCGGAGTTCGAGTGCGCGAGATGCGGGCACAGGATGACGATCGAGCAGGAGGGCATGCTGTTCCACGAGCCCCTGGAATGCTCGAAGGAGGAGGGCGGGTGCGGTCGCGGGTCTGGCTCGACGAAGTTCAGGCTGCTCACGGACCCTTCCAAGTTCGTCGACACGCAGAAGATAGAGACCCAGGAGCCTCCGGAGGGTCTCAGGGGCGGGGCCCAGCCCGAGCGCCTGGTGGGGTACATCGAGGACGATCTCTCGGGCAAGATCTCGCCCGGGGACCGCCTGATACTCAACGGCATCCTCAGGAGCCAGCAGAAGGGCGGGCAGCAGAAGTCGACCCTTTTCGAGATCAGCCTGGACATCAACTCGATAGAGTTCGAGGAGCACGAGTACGAGGAGATACTCATCACGGGGGAGGACGAGCTCAAGATACGCGAGTTCGCGAATTCTCCGGACGCGTTCGACAAGATCATCGCCTCGATATCGCCGACCATCTACGGGTACGACCAGGAGAAGGAGGCGCTGGCGCTCCAGCTGTTCGGTGGCGTCGCCAAGACGATGGACGACGGCACCCGGATCAGAGGGGACATACACATCGCGCTCATAGGCGACCCGGGGACCGCGAAGTCCCAGATACTCAGGTACATGGCCCAGCTCGCGCCCAGGGGGATATACACCTCAGGCAAGGCCTCCTCGGCCGCCGGCCTGACGGCCGCTGCCGTCAAGGACGAGTTCGGCGAGGGCAGGTGGACCCTGGAGGCGGGCGCGCTCGTGATAGCGGACAAGGGCCTGGCGTGCATAGACGAGTTGGACAAGATGAACGACCAGGACAGGTCCGCGATACACGAGAGCCTCGAGCAGGGCACGATCTCGGTGGCGAAGGCGGGCATCACGGCGACGCTGCAGTCAAGGTGCGCCGTGCTGGGGGCGGCGAACCCCAAGTACGGGAGGTTCGACGACAGCAAGAACATCGCCGAGCAGATCGACCTGCCCCCAGCGCTGCTCTCCAGGTTCGACGCCATCTTCACGATGACCGACCGGCCGGAGGCCAAGCACGACAGGAACGTCGCGGAGCACATACTCAAGGCGCACCAGCGGGGCGAGGTCATGCTCCACGAGGCCCCCGAGAAGCTGACGCACGTCGACGCGGCGGAGATCATGCGCGAGAGCGTCTACCTGGTCCCCGCGATGGACAAGGACTTCCTGAGGAAGTACGTCGCGTACAGCAAGAGGATCACGCCCGTCATGACCACAGAGGCGATGCAGACGATCGAGGGCTACTATGTGGGCATCAGGAAGACGGGAGAGGACCGGGGCGCGTCCGTGCCCATCACCGCGAGGCAGCTCGAGGCACTCATACGCATGTCCGAGGCGAGCGCGCGGGCCAGGCTGAGCCAGACGGTCAGCTCAGAAGACGCCCAGCGGGCGATCAAGATAGTCCAGTACTACCTGGGCAAAGTTGCGAGCGAGGGAGGCAAGCTCGACATCGACCTCATAGCCACTGGCACTAGCAGGAGCCAGAGGGAGCAGATATACGTCCTCAGGAGCCTGATACAGCAGATGTCCGACCCCCGGAGGGGGGTCAACCAGGACGACCTGATGCAGAGGGCCGCCGGGGAGAACATACCCGCTGACAAGGTCCGCTCGCTGCTGAAGAGGCTCAGCGAGTCGGGGGAGATATACTCGCCCCAGCCGGGCTTCTTCAAGCTGGCTAGCGAGGAGCGCATCGCATGATCTTCGTCAAGATGCACCGACAGGGCCCGGAGGTGCTCGTCGCGGCCTGCGACGATGACATCGTGGGGAAGACCTTCGGGGGGAAGGACCTGAAGATCACGGTCTCGGCGTCGTTCTACCAGGGGGACCGCGGGGGCGAGGAACTGCTCGTCAGCAGGCTCGGGATGGCGACCGTCGCGAACCTGGTCGGGAAGAGGACGCTTGCGATAGCCGTCAAGCACGGCTTCGTGGACGCCGAGAACGTGCTCCAGATCGGCGAGGTGCCGCATGCGCAGATGGCGAGGATGATGTGACTTGTTCTGCGTGGAGTGCGGGCGCGAGGGCGAGCTGATAGGCGCCCTGTGCAGGGAGTGCTACTCGAAGAGGCACGGGACTGCATCGCTTCCCGAGCACGTCGACGTGACGCTGTGCGCGCACTGCTCGTCCATGCAGACCGCGCAGGGATGGGTCGATGTAGGGTCGGTGAAGGAGGCCTCCCAGGCGGCCATCGAGAGCGCCCTCGCGGTCTCCGAGGACGCGAAGGTCATTGACGTGTCCGTCCAGCTGGAGGAGCTGGACGAGCGCAACCTCGAGGCCGATGTGTCGGTCAAGCTCGAATCGAGCGGCGTGGCGCTCGAGAGGCGACTGCGGACCGCAGTCAGGCTCAAGCGCGGCGCCTGCCCCGAGTGCTCGAAGCAGCAGGGCAGGTACTACGAGGCGATCCTGCAGGTCAGGGGCCCCGGGAAGGCCCTGGGGGAGGACGAGAAGCACGAGATCGACAGGCTGGTCAGGGATAGGGTGGCCTCGATGAGGAAGGCCAGCAGGGAGGTCTTCCTGAGCAAGATCGGGTCCGTCAAGGGCGGGCTCGACTTCTACTTCAGCACGATCCCCGCGGCGAAGGGCGTCGCGAGGGAGCTCCAGGAGACGTTCTGCGCGGAGTACAAGGAGTCGCCCAGCCTCTGGGGGCGCAAGGATGGGAAGGAGGTCCATCGGGTGACCTTCCTCGTGAGGCTCCCGGGCTACGGGCGAGGCGATGTCGTCGGCTTCGACTCGAAGGCGTACTATGTCAAGGCCATGTCCAGAGGGGTCGTGCGCGCAGTCGACCTGCGGACCGGGGAGGAGCGCGCGCTGCGGCCGAGGACCGCGGGCGAGTGCACGCTCGAGCAGCCCCGGGAGAAGGTGCCCAGGGCGGTCGTGCTCTCGCAGAAGACGGGCGAGATACAGGTGCTCGACCCCGACACGATGACGGTCCTGGACGTGAGGGTCGCTCCGGGGTTCGAGCGGAAGGGCGACCAGGTCAGGCTCGCCAAGACGAGGTTCGGCGTTTTCGCGCTGAGCGACAGCTGGTAGTCGAGCCGACGATGACGCGTTCAATCAAAAGGCTTTGCGAGCCAGGTTTTCGCCAATCAACAACGACCGACTGATGCGCTCCGCGTCGCTCCCTCGTCAGTCCCCCAAACCTTTTACAGTGGGGCTTTTTCGAGGCTTGGCTCCAGGAGCTCGAGAAGCGGGGTAGGCCGAGCCCGCTTCAAGAAGGTGTGATTCGTGGGCGACTTGTCTGGCCTTCCTCTGCCTCGTTCTCCTGTTTGATGTTCAAAATGAGTTTGAATAGGTCGGTTGAGATGAGTTCATTCATCCAAGGCTCCGTTGCGAAACTCTCAGCACCAGAACTCGCTCCTCATAGCCAGCTGAAGC
>JBBIUZ010000003.1:0-16273 GCA_037439985.1 Methanobacteriota archaeon
ACAACGCGAAAAAGAGCTACGACTTCGCGGACACATACAACTTCCCGATCGTGGCGCTCAAGGCTCTCCTGCAGGACCAGCCCAGGGACTACCAGTTCAACCTCGAGGAAAGGTCGTTCTTTGATGTAGAGAATGTCCCGAAGGAGGTCAAGGTCCTCAACGGGGATGTCGGCGAGGAGGCGGCCAAGGCCGAGGCCAAGACGCTCGTCACTCAGCTCCAATCGAGGAAGGCGCACGCGCAGCACCACATGATCCAACAGATACATACCGAGGTCGAGGTGACGGAGGCCGAGCTGCTCCACGCGCCGATATGGTTCGCCCGCTACTCGCATCGTGGCCAGAAGATCGCCTTGGTTATCGACGCCAACTCTGGTCAGGTGATCCACAGCGTGGGCCTCTGAGGCCCGCGGATCGTCAGGCCGTCGGGAGGCCCATGCCTGACCGGACCTCGCGCTCAAGGAGGAAGAACGGCAAGTTGCTGTTCTGCGCCATCAGGTCGTGGAACCTCTTCTCGGAGAACCCTCCCGCGAGAGCCTTTCGCAGGTCGGCCTTGAGCGCGGCCACCAGATGCCTTCCCGCGAGATAGCACATGCCGTACCCCGGCATGTGAGTGAACCCTTTGACGTCTGCCTCCGCCGATACCCTCAGGCAGCCGGTCTCCCTCACCGTCATGTCGACCATCTCGTCGACGGAGGCATTCCCGCACGCGAGCTTGACCTCGGCCAACATCCTGCAGGCGTTCCCGACGGCATAGTCGAGCAGGCCGAGCAGGTGCCTGTCCGACCCGAGGAACCCCTTCTCGTGCATCATCGATTCGCAGTATGTCGCCCAGCCCTCCTGCGATTCGTACGGAGGGGAGAGCGCCTCAGGGGAGTAGATGATGTGCGGCAGCTGGTGCATCCACGGTCTCGTGTTGGCCATCACCCCCTGGTGGTGGTGCCCCGGGAACGCCTCGTGGACCCCCGTGCTGTCGATCGCAGGGTAGTTCCAGATGCTCCCGAGCTGCTTCGGGTCCTTGACGGGCGCGATCAGGAAGATGGAGTCCTGCGAGCGCTCGAAAACCGCCGGAAGATACGTCGACGCTGTGCCCACGCTGTCACCGAGGAAGTCAGGGGCCCTCATCACATGCACCATCGAGCCAGCAGGGACCGTGGCTATGTCTCTGCCGATGACGAACTCCCGGGCCCTCTCCACTACCTCCTTGGTCCTCTCGACGCCCTCGTCCGTGCTAGTGGGCCTCTCGGATTCGACAATCCTCCTCGCCTCATCCAGGGTTCCGCCGTTTGAGATCCTCGACGCGACCGCCGCCCTCTGCCTTGTGAAGTCCATCAGGTGCTCGGAGGCGAGGATGACCAGGCCCTGGGACGAAAACGGTATTCCGCGTATCCGCATCAGCTTCTCGTACCTCTCCCGGCCCATGGCGAATTCGTCGGTCGAGGAATCCAGCATCTTCTCGAGCCAGGCGCCGTGTATCTTCAGCTCCTCCTTCGCGAGCGCCACGTTCCCCGCCATCTCGGCCCGGACCTTCATGTCTGCGCTTGAGGACGCTGCCAGGCTCTGGGCCACGTCAAGGAACGACGGGAATGCAACGCATGCGCCCAGGGCCGTCCTCGTCCACAACCTCACGGTCCTGGCGCCTGCAAACCGGCCCCTGAACTGCTCGAGGTATCTCGGGAGTTCGCCTATGCGGGATGTCATCCACTCGACCCGCTTCTCGAGCGGCGCGTACTCCCTCACGACCGCCATAAGCATCGCGGTCCCCGGGTTCTCGAGGGCCTCTGGCCGCATCCTCCAAATGGGGTAACCCTCGACCGCGAACCTGTACATGTCCAGCGTGAACCTGAGAACGTCGGCGGAGACCTCCTGGTCTCTCGAGAGGGTCCCTTCCGCGGAGATTTCGTTCGCCGCCTTGCTCCACTCGCGCAGCAGTTCCAGATTGTCTTTGAGCCTCCGCGAGCCGCCATCCGGCAGTTGCGTGTCGTATGGTTCGTGCTTCCCGAACACCGTCGCGCAGTCCGGGTTGGCCGAGAGCAGCCTGGGGAGCATCTGCTCGTTCAGGTCATCGAATGCCTTGGACGTCATCTGGGCGTGCAGGCGATTCCTGGCTGAAATAGTTGGTGTCGCCCGTCAGCGCCTGAGACGGCGCGTCACTACTCAATCCTCATGCCGCCTTCCGTGAACGTGATCTGCAGCCTCTGCCTGGGCTGAAAGTACGGGCACTTCTCGCCCTCCTTCGGCCGCTCGAGGTCGCAGTCCGAGTTGAACATGCAGTTCTCGCAGATCATCCGCCGCCTCCGCCGACCACAGTCTGGCACTCCCTCCGGTAGCTCATGGGGCCACGTGGAACTTGTTCTCGAGGTAGTACGAGCTGTACAGCGCTCCCACGGGGTTGTGCGAGAGCACCCTGTCCTTCACGATGAAAGTCGTGACGGGCGCCTTCGAGTGCTTCGCGAAGAGCATGTCGTGCCCGACGCACAGCCCCACGACTATGTTCATCTCGGTCCCGAACTTGTTGAGCCTCAGGGCCTGTCCCGCGGGATTGCAGACGGCCTCCTTCGGGCTCTCGGGGTGCATCTTCATGACGCCGAGTTTCGTCTTGTCTATGCCGCAGTTCTTGCAGCACACCGAGTGCACGGTGAAGCCGCTCGATTTGAGTATCTTGTCCAGTGTCCTGGCCTCGTCGTGGAGCCCCACACAGAACGCGACGCCGAGCGTCTTGATGTTCATGCGCTTCGCGTACATGATGATCTCCTCCAGCCTCGTGAGCTTCATGTAGTGCTCCGCCTCGATCTCCCCGGACACGCGCATCGATCTCAGGTCGTCCTGCGTGTAGGCTCGCTCTGCCTCTTCGGCCAGGCCGAAGCAGTCCTTGCCGTCGTAGCATTCGACCGATGTACAGCTTGCGCATTCCTTCGCCATGTCTCATGTCACCTTCTCGTCCTATAGAACGTCTCCCCGATATGTTCAACCTTCGTCAGCTTGCCTTCCCCGACAAGTCGTTCAAGGGTATTGAGGGCTTCTTCCCTCCTCATCCCTGCGGCCACAAGGACTCCAGTGGCCTGCTCCTCCCTCATCGGGTGCGTGGCTCCGATCGCGAGCAAGTCGCCTGCCGCGTCCTCCCTCCGAGAACCGAATGCGCCTGTCTCCTTCCCGGTCGTGTCCGTCGCCCCAGGGATGATGTCGAGGGCCAGCTCGATGCTCTCTCTTCCGGGGCATTCGACCCACTCCTCCGCCGGCGGCCTCGTGGGGGCCGTGAGGTGTATCTTGTCGGCCCTGATGTGCCCGAGCGCCTCGGCTATGTCCTCGAGGCTCTCTCTGCCGTCGTTCATTCCCCTGACGAGCATCACCTCAACCCAGATGTCTCCTGAAAACTCCTTGGAAAACATCCGCATCCCGGACAGCACCTTCTCCAGTCTCAGCGAGGCGTGCGGACGATGGATCTTTCTGTAGAGGCTCTCATCACCTGCCGCGACGGTGGGCATGACGACGTCGAAGCCCAGCGCCTCCCTCCTGACCTCCGGCATCCAGAGCAGCGCGCCGTTCGTCAGGAGGGCCTTTCTGCAGTCCGCGCCGGCCGACACTGCCGCGAGGACGTCGCCCATGTTGGACGCAAGCGTCGGCTCGCCGCAACCGACGAATGTCACGTAATCGGGCCTCGCTGACGGGTCGTGGAGCCTTCGGTCGATCTCCCGGGCCAGCGGGCTCGTCTCGTAGTACTCCCTCCTCTCGGCGGACAGGTGTTCGGTCCGGCCAAGCTGGCAGTACACGCAAGAGTACGTGCATGTCTTGCAGGGCACCGTGTTCACTCCGAGCGATTGGCCCAGTCTCCTCGAAGGGACAGGGCCAAACACATAGTCAGGTGCGCGTTGCGGCCGGATGCACGGGATGGCCATGGATGTTCCATCGCTCGGCACCAATAAGACCGATGTGACGAACCAGTTAGCCCTTGCCGCGGTGCGCCGCCTGGGCATGCACGGTGCAGTCCCTCTGGTTCACGGAAGTGGGGCGCACTTCTCCTGACACTCGGCCCTTTTGTCGGATGATGCCAGACAGTCGGCCATGCCTTCCAGCCTCTGCCAGATGTGCCGGATCTCCTCAGAGGCGGGGGAGTCAGGCCCTTCGACCACGGAAAGCCCTCTGGCCATTGCCAAGACCACTGCCTCATCGAATGGGACGAGGCCGAGCACCGGGATGCCCACTTTCTTGGCCTCGTCCGTGATTGATTCGGATAGAGCCCTGTTCGTGTCGTATCGGTTTATCACGATCGCGAGAGGCACCCTGAAGCCGTTTGAGAGTTCGAGGATGCGCCTGAGATCGCTCATCCCGGAGCGGGAGGGCTCGGTCACGATGACGGCCATGTCGGCTCCGGAGAGCGTCGAGATGGCCGGGCACCCTATGCCAGGAGGGCCGTCAACGAGCACGGTCCTCGCGTTCGTCTGTGCCGCCAACTCCTTGGCCTTGTGCTTTACCAGAGCGACCAGCTTTCCCGAGTTCTCGCCGCCCGGTTCGAGCAGTGCGTGCACCATTATCCCGAAGGGCGTTCTCGAGACGTACCATTCGCCAGACTTCGAGTCCACGAGGGACACGGCGTCAACTGGGCACACGCGCATGCACACGCCGCACCCCTCGCAGATGCCACTGTCGATGGCGACCTTCTGCAAGTCGCCCCGACCTATGAGCTTGATTGCCCCAGGCCTGCACGCATCAGCGCATCTTCTGCAGTTCGTGCACCTTCTCCCATCGATGACAGCAATCCTGGTGGCAGTGAAGTCCCCCTTGTCGATCGTCGAGGGCCGCATGAGCAGGTGCAGGTTGGGCGCGTCCACGTCGCAGTCCGCGAGCACGACGTCCTTGGCCAGGGCCGCGCAGCCGGCGACGAGCATGGTCTTTCCGGTACCTCCTTTGCCGGAGAGCACAACAATCTCCTTCATGCCCTTCTCAGCTCCCTCGTCGAGTCCATCAGGTCCTCGAATACTCGTCTGAAGGCGCGGTCGTCGGTGAGCAGCTCCCCCATCGAGTATCTCTCGGCTATCTTCCTACTGAACTGGAGCTCGCCCAGCACCGGCACGCCATGCTCCTTGCAGAACCCCCGGATGTCCGGGCCCGGTATCCCCTGCTTGTTCACGAACACGCCGCATCTGAGCCTGAGCTTCCTGCACACCGCTAGCGCCAGCTTGAGGTCGTGGAGCCCGAACGGGGTGGGCTCGGTCACGAGGACGCATATGTCGGACCCTCTCATGCTCTCCACCGCAGGACACGCGGTCCCGGGAGGGCAGTCGATTATCGCCCTGTCCGTGTCGATCCTGGCCTTCACCTCCCGGATGAGCGGCACGGCGGACGCCTCGCCCACCCGCAACTCCCCGTACAGGAGCTTGCGGCCGTCGTTCTCCCGGCGCACCACGTCCCCCATGGGATGGTCCTGCTCCGTGATCGCCTCCTCAGGGCAGAACATCGAGCACGCTCCGCATCCATGGCAGAGCTCGGGGAAGACCAGCACCTGCCTCGGCAGCGCGGCAATGGCGTGGAACTCGCAGACCTTCGCGCAGTTGCCGCACAAGGTGCATCTCGTGCTGTCCACCACGGGCACTGGCCGGTGCGCCCTGTCCCTCGCCGCCTCTTCTCCGCCGAAGAATAGATGGCAGTTGGGCTCCTCGACATCCAGATCGACGAGGAGCACGCCCTCGGCCACCGCGGACAGGTTGGTCGCCACGAGCGTCTTGCCCGTGCCCCCCTTGCCGCTGGCTATCGAGATGCGCATGCCCACACCTTGACCGCGTCGCGGAGCCTGCCCGCCTCAGTGCCTGTGTTCCTTGCAGGCGGTCTCCTCTGTCGCGGGCTCCAGCAGGCCTTTCTTGTACGCCTCGACGGTTTCCTCGACGGTGCCGGCCGCTCCGACGTAGACGGCTATGCCGTACGAGCCCAGCATGTCGATTGCTCTCGGCCCGAGCCCAGAGCACACTAGCGCCTGAGCTCCCGTCGCGGCTATCTGCTCGGGCGGCTTTCCCATGCCACCCATGTGCTCGCTGTTATTCCTCACGACTGTCACATGTCCCGTGTCGGTGTCCACGACCGTGTATGTCTGGGCACGACCGAAGTGCTCGGCCACTCTGTCCTGAAGACCGCCTTCGCTGCTTGTTGGCACGCATATCCTCATCGAATCACATCCTGCTTTTGCTTTCCTTTCTTTCCGTGCTCTTGCGGGAGAACCGCTGCTTCCATCCCTCCCTCACTATGTTCGTCGACCCGCAGCAGAAGCACTTATCCGGCTTCTCGGGAAGGACCATCTGGAGATCGCATCCAGCGCATCTGAAGCGCAGCATCCGCTTCCTCAGGTCCCTCCCTCCCTGCTCGTGTAGTCCCTCAGCGCGTTCCTGAGGGCGATGACCGCAAGCGTCGCGCAGTGCCTGTGCTCGTCGGGCAGGCCGTGGAGCAGTGACTCCAGCTCGGCGGGCGAGATCTCCGTGGCCTCGTCTACCGTCATCCCCTTCACCAGCCTGGTCAGCCTGCTGGCACAGGCAATCGAGGCGCCGCAACCGTCCGTGAAGAACTTGCACGCGGACACCTTCCCGCCCCTCACCTTGATGCTGATCTCGATCGTGTCCTTGCAGAGCCCGTCGGCGACCCCCGTTCCGTCGGGGTCTTTCATCGGACCCAGGTTCGCCGGGCTCTGGTACTCCGCCATCACCTCGGGAGAGTAGAAGTCTATGCTGTCCCCTTCCAGGATGCGGGAGATGTTCTCCACGAGGAGGTCTATCTCGCCGTCCTTCTCGACGGCCGCCTTCTCTCGCGATGTCTCCGTGCTCACCATCCGGGTCCTCCTCCGCGTCTCCTGTGGCCCATTCCATGGTGTCCTGGCGCCGTGGGGCCAGCTGCCTCGGTGAGCCTCCCGGCCATGTAGTCGTCCAAGGCATTCTCGACGGTCCCCTGGCATCCGACGCGTAGTAAACCTGATGCCAGCCGCCGACAGTACCCGGTGCGCGTTGGGTCCTATGTCGCCCGTGATCACCGTCGTGACCCCCCTGGAGGAGAGATCTTGGGCCGCCTGGATGCCCGCTCCGTTCCCGAGGGCCATTGCCGGGTTGGGAAGGCCCTCCCACATGTTCGACCGCTCATCGTAGAGCATGAAGTACGGGCATCTCCCGAACCTCGGGTCGACGGCGTTGCCCGCCGTGTTGCCGGTTGACGTGACCACGAGGCGGCCGTTGTTTCCGTCAGTCATCTTCGGCCTCCGCGCACTTCTTGCCCTTCATCAGCGAGCCGCAGGCCGGGCACCGTGTCTGCGCGCAAGGAATCCCCCTGCGTGCGTGCGGCACCTCCTTCCCGCACTTCGGGCACACGCATGCGGAAGACCCGAACTCGAGCTCGTCGATTGCCCCTGACATGTCACTCCCTCGGCCCTCGGCCGCCCCCGCCGCGGCCCCTGCCATCGTCGGAGAGCCCTCTTGGACCACCGTGCCCTCCCCTCCCGGACGGCGGCCCGCGATCGTCCTCGGCCCTGTGTATGTTGACATCTCCGCATTTCGGGCACGTCATCGGCCTTCCGGTGCCGTAGGGCTCTTCCCAGACGTGACCACATGCGAAGCATCTGAACTTCCTCGTAGCCGCCATGATTATCACCTTCTCGATTCCTCGGGCCCCGCGTCACTGCCCCCCGAGCCTCTGCTCGAGCTCCTTGACCCTTGCTTCGAGCCTCTCGTTATCTGCCCGGAGCCTCTCGAGTTCCGACGCGGGTTCCTCCCGCACAATCGGCGCTGCGGCCGCCATGGAGAAGGCATGGGCTATGCGGCCATCCGAAAGTCTGTAGTACGCATGCGGTCCCCCGCCACACCTGCAGGGGCCGACGTAGACGGCGCCCTTCTTCTCATCCGGGGTTAGCTGGGTCGACCGATACTGCGGCGGCCATCCGTATCCCAGATACCATCCGCTACGCGCTCCGAACGCACGATATCCTCTTCCGTACCATCTCGGCACCTCTCTCAACTCCTGTTCTTGCTGACTGATTCGATTATCTTGTCCGTTATTGTCCTGAAGGTCTCGCTCGCGCCGTCGTCCTCCGACAGGACGAAGGGCTTCCCATCGTCACCGCTCTTCGCGACCGCGGGGCTCAGCGGGAGCCTGCCGAGGAAGGGAATGGCAGCCTCGATGGCCGCGCTTTCCGCAGAGCCCTTCCCGAAGACCTCGATATCCTTCCCGCAGTGCGGGCACTTCATGCCGTCCATGTTCTCTATGAGACC
Organism: Methanobacteriota archaeon; assembly: GCA_037439985.1. GTDB lineage: Archaea > Thermoplasmatota > Thermoplasmata > UBA10834 > UBA10834 > COMBO-56-21. Next base: position 8,235 of record JBBIUZ010000003.1, read on the forward strand.
GATCACATGCAGGCCCACGGCCTTCGCGAAGTTGATCGACTTCCTGACGCTCAGGAGCGCCACGTCCTGAGGCGTCGTCACGATGACCGTCCCGTCGGGAGAGGGCAGCAACTGGGCGATGCTCAGCGGCTCGTCGCCGGTCCCTGGCGGCAGGTCGACTATCAGGTAGTCGAGCTCGCCCCAGTCGACCTCCTCCAGGAACTGCTTGATGACCCCCATCTTGAGCGGCCCGCGCCATATCACCGGCGAGTATCTGTCGCTCAGCAGGAAGGCTATGGACACGACCTTCACGTTGGGCGGGACCATCGCGGGCGTTATCCTGTTCTCGCTCGTCATCAGCAGCGGGAGGTTTGGCAGGCCCAGGAGCTTCGGTACGCTAGGTCCGTGGATGTCCGCGTCAAGCAAGCCCACGCTGAAGCCCTTCCTGGAGAGCGCGAATGCGAGGTTCACCGCCACGGTCGACTTGCCCACGCCGCCCTTGCCGCTCATCACAACTATCTTGTGCTTCACGCGCTGCAGGTTGCTGCTCGCCTCTGGGCCGCCCTTCGGGCCTTCTGCAGGTGCTTTTCCCTTTGCCGTCATGGACCGCTCGAACCCCTCTTCAGCAGGTGAACACCTTGTCCGCGTCGACGGTCTCGGCGGCGAAGTCCACCAGGTTGATCAGCTGAGCCCCCTTCACGAAGTCCTCCTTCTTGATCCCCCGGGACTCGTGGCAGGGGATGCATATCTGTATCTTCCCTCCGCTGGAGACGAAGGCGTCAATCAGTTCCTTGATCGAGGCCATCCCCTTTACCGCAGGCATTTTTTCAGCATAGCCCTTCTGCGCCAGCTTCACACCGTCGGCAGCAAGGAAGACCTTCGTCTTGATGCCCAGCGAGAGTGACGCGTTCGCGCACGCGAACGCCATCGTTGCCCTTTCCAGATCCTCTTCGCCGTGAGTTCCTATGACCACGAACGACTTGCTCGAGTAGTCTGTCTTGCTCTGCATGTGTATTCCTCGAACGGTCACTACCTTCGAGGTGAACAAAGCCAAAAGCGGCGAACACGTTAGCTGTCCGACCACCGCCTGGAGCATGCATGCGCGGGGCCCGCATCGCGCCGGTGGGCCGGTCAAGGCTCATCCGGACTTCTCGTGGACCTCTTCCTTGGCCGACTCGAGCTCCTTCACCAGCTCCTCGTCCTTTTCCAGCAGGAGCGTCATGAACTCGCCGAAGTGCGTCTTTTCCTCGCGGGCGATGTCCATGAAGGTCGCCTTTACTCTTCTGTCAGTGGTCGCGGCGGCGAGCTGCTCGTAGAGGTCGATCGCATCGAACTCGGCTATCATGCCGAGCCTCAGCAGCTCGCGGTCGAGCGTTTCCTTGTTCAGCTTCGGGCTGTCTGTCGGGAATTTAGCCAGCATGTTCTTCCTCCTTCTCTCCTATCAATCGGCACTGGGCAGCAATGCCAGAGCCATGCATCGCGATTCATTCGGGATTCACCTCGAAGACGCGTCCCGCCGCTCCCTCGGACGCCCTCTCGCCGAAGGCCTTGAGTATGGCACCCTTGGCCGAGGTGCAGTGCGAGGGTATGACACGTCCGATGTCGGCCGGTATGTCCCGTACAGGAGCGTCGTGGAACCCTCCGACGAGCCAGTCGGGGCGCGCCACCTGTGTGGCCCGCTCGATCACGGCTCGAAGGCCGGGATGGGCACAGCCCGTGATCACCACGTTCGTTCCCCCGAGCCCCGCGACCAGAGACTGCTCCTTGATGTCGGTTCCCAGCGGGCCCGTGCTGAATATACCTGGCGCGATCTCCTCGGGCCGGGTGATCTCCCTGAGAACGGCCCTTTTCGAGATCTCGTCCTTCAGCTTCTGAGAGAACCCTGCTGGAACGACCACCTCCAGTTCGCCCAAGGGCGGCGGCTCTGACAATATCTCCGTCAGCCCGGAGATGTGGTCCCAATGACTGTGCGAGAGGATGACCATATCCAGCTCCGAGAAGAGGGTTCCGAACCGGCCCAGATTCCTCTTCAGGAGGTGCCCGTCCCACCCGCAGTCGAAGAGTAGCTTGAAATTGTCGGAAGACAGTTGGGCCGAGAACCCCCAGCCCGTTTCGAACCCCGGGAGTCCGACTGAGTCGTATGCTATTGCTAGGGTCCACCTGTCAGGCAAGCTTCGTTCCTCCCGGGCCGAGCCCATCTCAGCAGATGGATGAGCATCGTAGCTCCATGGCGCAACGCCCTCTCGCCATTCCACTGCCGCGTCCCACACAGCGCGTCGGGCGGTGAAGTCAAATGCGGCGAACCTGTTCGCCGCGCAACGCGAGGCTACCCCTGGGGCCTCTCCCCTACGCGGTTGCTCAGGACCTTCTTGAGCGCGCGCCTCAGCATTATGTCTAGCGTGGCCTTCGAGATCTCGAGCTGCTTCGCGAGCTTGTCGAGGGTGATCCTCCGCGGGATGTCGAAATAGCCGAGGTCGTATGAGAGCTGAAGGACCCTCTCCTGAGCGCGCGTGAGCTCCTTGACGGTGCTGAGCGAGGTGACCTTCCGCAGGCTGACCGTGCAACCCAGCGCCTCTGTCTTCTCGACCAGCGCGGTGAGGGCCGTCGAGTTTGGCGCCACGAGCTTCCATTCGATCTGCCCGTCCGGCTTCGAGATCGCCGAGTCCAGGAAGCAGCCGTTGTCCGAGACAAGCCTGCATATAGAGCAGGTGGTGTTCTCGATGGTCCCCAGGTGTCTGCCCGGGCCGACGCTCGCTAGTTCGATGCGGCATTTCGGTTCCACAGTCCTTATTCTCTCGGCAATCTCCGTCCCGGTGATGTCCTGCGGGCTGTCTATCTCCAGCAGGCTCTGCCCGCCGCCCCCCGCCATGGGCACGCACTTCAGCACCCTGACGGAGAGGTCGCACGAAGTCGAGATGTTCCCGATCCAGTTCCCTGGGATGCGGATGAGCATGGTCGCGTACCTCATGCCCCACCTCCCCCAGCCCTCTCACACCTGCCTCTGCCGCGCGGAAGCGGCTGCATCGAAACGCCGTCCTGCGGCGCATTGATTGGAGGTCCTATTCTCAACGCCAGCCCTTCCACGAGGCTCCTAGCCACCTTGGTCCTCGCGGCCGTCACTGTCCTGTTGAAGGTGGGCTGCGATATGCCCATGCTCTTCGCCGCATCGGTCTGGGACATGCCGACGAGGTCAGCTAGGCGGATGGCCTCGAACTCGTCAAGGCCCAGCTCGATCGAATCCATCTTTGAGAGGGGCACGCCCCGGGGCTTGAAATACCGGAAGCCCGGGTCGCAGCATAGCCTCCTGCACCTCCTTGGTCTCGGCATCGATATGAATATTAATTCATAACTATAAGAGCCTATTCCCGACTGGGCCGCCCCCGAGCGAGGAGAGGGCCTCCCGTCCCTTCGCCGTCATGGCATAGTACACGCGCCGCCTGCCCTCGGCCGTCCGCTCCTGCCTCTCGACCGCCACGAGCCCCATCTCCTCCAGCTCAGTGAGGTGCTGGTACACGCTGACCAGGCTGATGCTCCGGCCCTTGAGGGCCAACTCCCTACGCAAGGAGTATGCGTACGACTCATTCTCACGGAGCATTGCGAGGATCGCGAGCTTCGTGTCCCCGATTCTCCTCGTGATCGGCGCCGCCTCGTACCTTGTGATGATGCTCCTCGCGGTCCTGTCCTTGGAGGCGAGCCTCCGCGCCATCGACGGGTCCTTCAGGCCCATTCCAGTGATCATGCAGACGACGGACTCCGAGCGGCCTATGATGCGCGATTCGAGGGCCTTGCGCACGGCTGCGATGGTGGATGCCGACGCTGGCTCCGCGAACACCCCCTCGTGGCTCGCGAGGCTCTTGACCGCATCGAGGATCTCCTTCTCGGTCACGACGAGCGCGTCCCCTTCGCTGGACCCTATGGCCGCCATGGCCTCCTTGGCCATGGCGGGGTCCTCGACCGCGATGTCGCGGACGAAGTCGGCCCCCCCGTGCTTGCTCCGGCCGCTGGTCCCCTTGATCATGTCGACTATGGGCGAGCAGCCCTCGGCCTGGACCCCTAGCAGGCGGACGCGCGGCCTGTCTATAACGCCCAGCGTCTCGAGGTCTTTGAGCCCCTTGTATATCATGCTCACGTGGGAGCCGTTGCCCATCGGGACGACGATCCAGTCCGGCTGCCTCCAGTTCATCTGGTCCAGGATCTCTATCCCCGATGTCTTGATCCCCTCGAGGAAGAAGGCGTTCCGGGGCGTCAGCGGGTAGTGCTCTTCCTCGTGCTCGGACACGCTCCTCATCGCTTCCTCGCGGCTCGCGCATGGGATGATCTCGGCGCCGTAGGCCACGATCTGGTAGAGCTTCCCCAGGTCTATCTGGCTCGGGAGGTACGCGCGCGAGCGCAATCCGCCCCGGGCAGAGTATGCCGCCATGCTTGAGGCGAGGTTTCCCGACCAGCCGCACGCGATGGTCCCGTAGCCCAGCGCCTTGACCCGGGACACCTCGACCGTCGTGCCTCTGTCGAGGAACGACCCCGAGGGGCTGGAGGTCTCGTCCTTGATGAACAGCCTTCTCATGCCTAGGATCTCCGCGAGCGACTCGGAGCGCATCAGGTTCGTGTTCCCCTCCCCGAGGCTGACGATCTCCCTCGGGTTCACCAGGGGGAGGAGCTCGCGGTACTTCCACACGCCCCTTTCTTTAGACGTGCCAATGGATTCCCTCGTCACCGTCTCCTTGGCGGCCTCGAGGTCCATGACGACCCCGAGTCGCCCACCGCACCTCTTGCACACCTGCGACGGGGAGTCCACCGGCTCTTTCGCATGGCACTCGACGCATGCGATACCCGTGAAGTTCGACATGTTCCCGCCCCCGGCTTATGTATAGGCATCGGCGCCTATACATAAGGATTTTCTTATCTATTGGTTGCCCTCTAGTCCGGACCAGAAAAGATTGCGCATCGAGCGCGGTCCGGAGAGGAGAATGAACATATGTCAGAAGCTGGAGCGCCCCCGAACGGACGGGGGATGAGAATCAAGAAGGTGGGCCAGGTCGAGGAGAGCGTGGGGACCACGCTCGTCAAGCGCGGGTTCGCCCACATGCAGAAGCACGGCGTCATCATGGATGTGACCAATGTGGCCCAGGCCCAGATAGCGGAGCAGGCGGGCGCGGTCGCGGTGATGGTGCTCGACAAGCTGCCCTACGACGTCAGGAAGGCGGGAGGGATAGCGAGGACCGCGAGCGTGAAGGTCATCGAGGAGGTCCTCGTTGCGGTGACGATACCTGTCATGGCCAAGTGTCGGATAGGCCATACCGAGGAGGCTCGGGTGCTGGAGAGCGTCGGCGTGGACATGGTCGACGAGTCTGAGGTCCTCACGCCGGCAGACGAGGAGAGGCACATCTGGAAGTGGGACTCCACCGCGCCGTTCGTCTGCGGGGCGAGGAACCTCGGAGAGGCCCTGCGGAGGATTGAGGAGGGAGCCGCGATGATCAGGACCAAGGGGGAGCCTGGCACGGGCAATGTCGCCGAGGCAATCAAGCACATCAGGCTCGTGAACGCGGACATCAGGCGCATCAAGATACTCTATGACAGCAACGACGACCAGGAGTTGGTCAAGACCGCCAGGGAGCTGAACGTGTCGCTCGAGCTCGCGAGGGAGACCGCGAAGCTCGGTCGGCTCCCGGTCGTCAACTTCGCCGCGGGCGGGATCGCCACTCCGGCGGACGCCGCACAGATGATGCGCCTCGGATGCGACGGCGTCTTCGTCGGGTCGGGAATATTCAAGTCGTCTGACCCCGAGGTTAGGGCGAGGTCGATTGTGCTCGCGACCACGTTCTTCGACGACCCTGCGAAGGTTCTCGAGGCTCAGAAGATGGTCGACGAGACGAAGTCGATGCAGGGCCTCGACGCGAAGACGATGGAGTTCCAGATGCAGGAGAGGGGGACGAGTTGAGCGAGTTGACGATAGGGGTCCTTGGGTTCCAGGGCGACATCGAGGAGCATGTGAGCTCGACGATGGCGGCACTTGAGAAGATGGGCCTGAGGGGCGAGGTGGTCGCGGTCAAGGGCCCGGAGGTGGTCGAGGCGCTCGACGGACTGATCATTCCCGGCGGGGAGAGCACCGTGATGGGATCGCTCTCCACCTTCAGCAAGTCACTCTCAGCGATCGGAGAACGTCTGAGGCACGGCATGCCCGCGATGGGCACTTGCGCGGGTGTCATCGTGCTCGCGAAGCGGGCGGAAGATCGCGTCGTCGGCGAGACGCATCAGCCGTTGATCGGGACCCTCGATGCCGACGTCGAGCGCAACTCGTTCGGCCGCCAGGCGGACTCCTTCGAGGTGGACCTCGAGATACCCATCGTAGGGGGAGACAGGTTCCGGGGAGTGTTCATCCGCGCCCCGTCGATAAGATCTGTCGGTCCAGGCGTCGAAGTGCTGTCCAAGCTCGATGGCCAGATAGTGGCGGTCAGGCAGGGCCGCATCCTCGGCCTCACGTTCCATCCCGAGCTCGCGGGGGACACGCGTCTCCACGAGTACTTCCTTGGAATGGCGTCGAAAGCCGGAGCATTGAGACCCGCAAGAGAGCGGGCTCAGCGTGCCTCAAATGCCGGCTAGGGAGTCACGAACAGGCTCTCAGTCCGGGGCGATCTCGGCGGACGCATGGAGCGAGCCACTCTGGCCAGATGCTGCGAGCAACCGTCTCTACAGGGACCTGGTGGAGGTGAAGAGGGACGTGCTGCGATTCCCGAGGAAAACCGAAAACGGGAAGAGCGTGGTCGATTCTCCCTAGAATCCCATCTCATCGACCTTCAGGCGGGCGCGGCATCCTTCGAGGAAGTGGTAGACGGCCACATGCTCGCTCCCCGAGAGGAGCATGTCGACCGCCCTCTTGGCCACATCCAGCTGGAGCGTGTCGCCGATCAGGCAGACCGTGTTCCCCGAGACGGACACAAATGTGCCCGTCAGCTCCTCGATTATCTGCCTCGTCTTCCCGCCGGTCCCTATGATCCTGGACCGCATCCTGATGACGCTCTCCTTCCTCTTGCCGACGTAGTCCCTGATGTCGAAGATCTCCAGGTAGTACTCGTCCTGGAGGAGAAGCAGGGCCTTCTGAGGGGAGAACCCGCGGCCGATCGCAGTGACGACTTTCGAGACCGCGAGGGCTGCCCCGGGGTCCTTCGCATGGGTCATGTCAATCTGCACGTCGCCTTCCTCGGAGTCTATCACCAGCTTCACGCCAGCGAGCCTCTCGATCCTGTCCTTCGTGGCCCCGCCCTTGCCTATGAGGACTGCAATCCTCTCCGACGGGATCCTCACCGTCTGTATCATGTCTTCCTTATCTCCTCGAGCTCCTTCTTCACGTCTATCTCCAGACCGTACCTTCGGAAATACTTGGCTATGTTGCTCACGTCGCGCTCGAGCCATTTGGAGGCGTCGGGGTGGTCAAGCAGGACCGCCTGCCCGACGTCTATGATGACCGGCTCGCCGTTGAGCATGAGGATGTTGAACCCGCTGATGTCGGAGTGCACCAGCTTGGCCCTCCTGTAAGCTAGGGCGATGTAGTCGAGTATCTTCCGCGCGGTCCTCTCCGGATCCTCGAGTTGTACGTTCCTCAGCTCGCGCGCGGGTTCGGTCTCGTCCCCTATGTACTCCATGACGATGACATTTTGCTGTTGCGCGATCGGCTTCGGCACCCTCACGCCCGCCCTGGTGAGCGCAATCAGGTTCAGGTATTCCTTGTTCGCCCACGCGTAGATGAGCTTCCTCTTCCTCGTCGCGAGTCCCTTGAACCGCGGGTCGCCCTGGATATACTTCGCCATATCCCTGAAGGTCGATGTGGCCGTCCTGTATATCTTCACGGCCAGAAGCGTCCCGTCCTTCGTGGATGCCCGGAACACGTTCCCCTCCTTGCCTGTGGATATGGGGAAGTCGAGCCTGTCGAACACGCCGTTCGAGAGGAGCTTGTATATGATCATCAGGTTCTGCTGGTCGAAGACCTCGTCGTAGGACTTCCTCTCGCTCGAGTCCTTCTTCCTCATCCGCCAGCTGTCGATGTCCCGCTCGAACTCGTGATA
>JBBIUZ010000003.1:16304-18620 GCA_037439985.1 Methanobacteriota archaeon
CCCCTCAGAACACATCTATGGACTTGGGCAGCATGTTCTTTCTGCTCAGGTACATCGCCTGCGTCTTGGTGTACCTGTACTGTATGTTGGCCTTCTCGTCTTGGAACGCCCAGGGCGCAACGATCACGAGGTCCCCCTCCCTGATCCACATGCGCTTCTTGATTTTGCCGGGGATGCGTCCCATGCGGTACTTCCCGTCCGCGCACATAATCTTGATCCGAGAGGCGCCAAGGAGCTGGTCAGCTATGCCGAACATCTCGTTGTCCTTCTTCCTCGGAAGCCTCACCCTGACGAACTCGGGCTGTCCGTCGGGACCTAGCGTGGGTTGCTCTTCCTCGCGTCGAAATGGCAGTAGCTCACTCCTTTGGTATTCGTAATGAACTCGGTCTACTTAAGGGTGCTGGAGGTCGGCCAGCAGCCAGACATCGATCTTCGCCCGACCGTTCCGGCTCAGAGACGCCTTCCGCAGTGCTCGCAGAACGACGAGTCCCTGGGGACGACCTTGCCGCAGTGCTTTCAGGACTTCGTATCCGCGTGCGCTGAGACCGTCGTCTGACCCGCCGTCATGCCCGCGAGTCTCTGCTCGATGGCCATGATCTGTACGCGGCTGTGATGCCCCTTGTTGTAGAGATACATCCCGACAAGGATCACGACGAAGGGCCCGGCCATAACAGGGATGTCCTGATAGATTGCGCCCATCGCCAGGAAGACCAGCGCGACCACCATGATGCATATCCCGACCGCCAGGTACGTGAAAGCTTCCTTGCGCCTCTCAAGTTCGATCCTCATGCTCGCTTCGGGTGTCAGATCGCCGGCCATCCCAGTTCCCTGACATGAATGAGCCACGGTACCTATGGCTTCTACCTCCTGAGGGTGCGTGTGCGCGTGTCCGAAATCGGACAGCCCGCGACCGGCTTGTACGCCGACCGTCACCACGCCCATATACGCCCGCCCGCTTGAATAGGGCCGAAGGCGGCGTACATGGAAAGCCTCGCTCAGGCAAAGGAGAAGGAGAAGATACTCCTGGCCTACTCGGGAGGCCTCGACACGTCGGTGGCCATCCACTGGCTGAAGGAGAAGTACGATTGCGATGTCGTCACGGTGACGATAGATGTGGGTCAGTCGGATGACCTCAAGGACGCGATGAGGAGGGCGAAGGCCATAGGGGCCGCGAAGGCGTGGGTCATCGACGCCAAGAAGGATTTCGTCGAGGACTACGTACTGCCCGCGCTGAAGGCTAACGCGCTCTATGAGGGCAACTACCCGCTCAGCACGGCTATCGCCAGACCACTTATGGTCGCGAAACTCGTCGAGATGGCAAAGAGAATCGGCGCCGGCTCGATCGCCCACGGATGCACGGGGAAGGGCAACGACCAGGTCAGGTTCGAGGTCTCCATCATGGCGCTCGCGCCCGACATCAAAATACTCGCCCCCACGAGAGACTGGGGGATGTCGAGGGAGGAGGAGATCGCGTACGCCAAGCAGAACGGCATCCCCATCCCCGTCACGGTCGACAAGCCCTACAGCATAGACGAGAGCATCTGGGGCAGGGCGATAGAGTGCGGCGTCCTCGAGGACGCATGGGCCGAGCCGCCCGAAGACATCTACGGATGGACCAAGGGGCCTACCAGCTCACCCGACAGCGCGGAGTACATCGAGATCGGGTTCCTGAAAGGGGCGCCAGTGAGCCTGAACGGGGAGGACATGGAATTCCTCGAAATCATCCGGAGGCTGAACGAACTCGCAGGCAGCCATGGGATAGGGAGGATAGACCACATCGAGAACAGGCTCGTCGGCATCAAGTCGAGAGAGGTCTACGAGGCCCCTGCCGCGCTCGTCCTGATCAAGGCGCATCAAGACCTGGAGAGCCTGGTGATGACCAAGGACCTGCTGCACTACAAGAAAACAGTCGAGCAGCACTACGCGGACATGGTCTATGACGGCCTCTGGTTCTCGCCCCTGAAGGGGGCGCTCGACGCGTTCATGGGCAAGACCCAGGAACGCGTCACGGGCAACGTCAAGCTGAAGCTGTTCAAGGGGAGCGCCGTGGTCGTGGGAAGGGAATCGCCGTACTCCCTCTACAGCACGCACCTGTCGACCTACGAGAAGGGCGACTCATTCGACCACACGGCCGCGAAAGGGTTCATCTACGTCTGGGGGCTCCCACTGAAGGTCAGCTACATGGCCAAGAAGGCGACGGAGAACGGGAACGGTGCCATAAGTGAAAGCTCCGCCAAGGAAGAACCCTGCACGACCTGCAAGTGACGCGTTCCTCGACTTCACGGCCCACCACTGGTACCTGATCGTGCTCCCGTC
>JBBIUZ010000003.1:18630-40649 GCA_037439985.1 Methanobacteriota archaeon
ACTCGAGGCTGTGGAGGTTCGACATAGCGGGAAGCGTGGCGCATGCTCATGCGCTCGCGCGTGCGGGCGTCGTCGACGATGAGGAACTGGAGCTGATGGCCGCGGGTCTGAGAGGCCTGGCCGAGGAGATCGGCCAGGGCAAGGTCGTCTTCGACCCGAGGCTTGAGGACGTACACATGAATGTCGAGCATCTGCTAACGGCGAGGATAGGCAAGACAGGCGCGAAGCTGCACACTGGCCGCAGCAGGAACGACCAGGTCGCCCTGGACATGAGGCTGATGGTCAGAGAGGCAATCGCGGACATCGTTGGCGGAATCGCGGAGCTCCAGGGAGTCCTACTAGGTGTGGCGAAGGCGTCGAAGACGGCTGTCCTTCCCGGACTCACGCACGTCCAGCACGCGCAGCCCGTGCTCCTGCCGCACCATCTCCTCGCGCACTTCTGGCGGCTCCAGAGGGATGCCGAGAGGATGACTGACTGCTATCGCAGGACGAACGTGTCGCCGCTCGGCTCGGGCGCGCTAGCGGGGACCTCTTTCAAGCTCGACAGGCAGCTTGTCGCCAGCATGCTTGGCATGGAGGGCATAACGGAGAACTCGATGGATGCGGTATCCGACCGTGACTTCGTGGCCGAGGCTGCGTTCGCGCTCTCGCTGCTCCAGATACACCTGTCATCGCTCAGCGAGGAGCTGGTGTTGTGGTCTTCGACGGAGTTCGGGTACCTCAAGCTATCTCCACACATGGCCAGCGGTTCCAGCATGATGCCTCAGAAGCTCAATCCGGACATACCCGAACTCGTCAGGGGGAAGTCCGGGAGGGCTGTCGGGGGCCTCGTCGCAATCCTCACCTTGCTGAAGTCTCTTCCCCTCACGTATAACCGTGACTTGCAGGAAGACAAGGAGAACCTCTTCGATGTAGTCGACACCGCGGGAGCATCACTCCGAGCCCTCACAAGGTTCCTGGCAGAAGCTGACTTCGACGAGGCGAGGATGAGGAGGGCGGCCGAGACCGGACTCGTCACAGCAACCGATCTCGCCGACTTCCTCACAACGAAGGGCGTTCCGTTCAGGGAGGCCCATGGCGTGGTGAAGGACCTTGTGGCCCAGGCAGGTGGTGATGACCGCAAGTTCGCAGCACTCGCCGAGGGCATGCTCGCAGAATCGACCATCGGATCGGACCTGCCAGATGCGGATTTTCTCAGCATCGACAGCGCGGTCGAGCGGAGGGACATAGACGGAGGCACTTCGGGGCATGCGATCGCGAAGCAGATCATGCAGGCGGAGCGCGGGCTTCAGAGAACGGCTGAGGCCACGAAGCGCATGCAGAAGGACCTGTCCGCTGTGGACAGGCTCCTGAGGTAGTCAGCGGGAGTCCTGAGGAGCGATCTTGTCCTCGATGGTCGACGAGAGTATGTCGAAGGCGCGCATCATGTCCTCTCTGCTGACGATGAAGATGGTATCGGTGTAGCAGCTCACTGCCTCGAGCAGGTTGATGCCCTGTTCTGAGAGCATCTTCATGACATAGACGAAGGCGCCAGGAGTCTCTTCTATGGCCGGAGGGCTCTTGACGGTGATCTCCCCGAGGTTCTCCTTGACGCTGATTATGTACTCATGGCCGATGGCTCGAATTACCGCCGGAAGGTGCTTGTCCTCGGATATGACCGTGATGCCGTTCGTGCTCTGCAGGACCTGCATCGTGCTCTTCTCAGCGAGGATCTTCCTGACGACCTCCTCGAGGTTCCTCAGCACGACCCACTCGTTCTTGGCGATGACGATGCATATCCTCGTCTTCAGCTCGAGCCTGCTCGCCTCGAACACCCTGATGATGTCCCCCTCGAAATCGGTTTTCGAGAGCCTCATCCCGTACCTTCTGCTAGCGGCCAGGACCGCCTCCTCGTTCTTCACGCCCAGGTCCTTCATGATCAGCCTAGAGAGAGACGAGTAGTTGATCAGGTCCTTGCTGATGCAGTCCCGGATGCTCGGGTGCCTGTCGATGTACTTCCTCGTGAGTTCCGCGGCACTCGGCTTCTCCTTCGGCTCTGCCATGCGGGGCGAATCCACAGCTCTGGCATTAAGCTTTGTCCACCTCTCTCCCCAGGCATGAGGTTCAGAATCGGAAGCCAGCCACGAGAACCATTTATATAAGCTGACTTCATAGGCCCGAGAAGGTATCCGGACGTCAGAGGCGCTCCCGTAGTGTAGTCCGGTCAATCATTCCAGCCTTTCGAGCTGGATACCCGGGTTCAAATCCCGGCGGGAGCACACTATACACCCGTAGACCGGAAACAGGCCAGACGATCTACTGCGCCGATGCCGGGACTTGCCGGGCGGCCAAATCAGGGGGAAGAACATTCTAGCCGCGGGCGGGACTCCCCTGAAGGGCTACGTCCTCATTCCAGTCCCCCTCCTGGGGCGACGACCTTGGTTCTTCATGACATCGTCTGCTCTTGGGTGAGCGTCCCAAACCGCTACAGGGGTCTAGCCTCTGTTGCGGATATCACCCCCACGAGACCTACGGCAGACCCAGCACATCGGTCAGTCTGACTGATAATCTACCTCGACAAGAATCATAAGGGATGAGGTGAGATTGGCGTCCGTGAGAAGACCGATCAGGCCCTTGCCGAAGGAGTTGGCGTCATCCGAGGCGCCCAAGATAGCGGCGAGGCTAGGCTCCGTCTCAGGCGGCAGGGTGCTCGATGTAGCCACCGACCAAGGCGGGTTCGTCGACCTCCTGATGAACACCCTAAAGGACTATGAGTCCTTCGTGGGGATAGACCGCTGCGGCTCGCACGACGCCATAGAGAGGCTGAGGGATGCGAGGGCGCAGTTCAGAGGGAGGCCCGTCGAGTTCATCGTGATGCACGGAGAGCACCTGGGGTTCAGAAACGGCTGCTTCGACACTGTATGCATGTCGTACTCCCTGCACCACCTCGACGATGTAGACGCGGTGCTGGCCGAGATGAGGCGCGTGCTCAGGCCCGGCGGCATCTTCATCATTCAGGAGTCCTACTGCGACGGCGACCAGACGGAGGCTCAGAGGGTGGACGAACTCGAGCACGAGTGGGGCGCCAGGATCGACAACCTGCTGGGGACAACCCACAACAAGACCTTCACGAGGCAGAGGATTAAGGGCATAGCTGACAGCCTGCGCCTGAGGGACCTCGAGGTATTCGACTCCGACCGCCCTCTCGACTGCCTGTTCTGCGACAGGAACCGGCTGTGCGGGGACCCGAAGAACCAGGCGAAGTTCCACGATTCGGTCAGAGGGGTCAACGAGACATACAGCAGGGCGGAGGACCACCTCGATTCCCGGGCGAGGAAGCGCATGAAACAGGAGGGCGAGGCGGTCAAGAGGGCTATCGCCAGGTCGGGCACCGCAGCATCCTCGTATCTGTTCATCATAGGCACGGGATAGAGACCGCAGGGATGGGACAAGAACGACGGCAGGCCGCCTGGGAGCGCCCTAGTCAAAGAAACGAAGTGCCAGCTCGTCGAGGAATTGACTCAGGCATTGCCGAGCATGTATGATAGGTCTTCCGGCCCGTCTTATCCGTCCGAACAGTGACTCCCTGCATCTCGCCCTCGAAACCCGGGAAGACGTTGCCCAAGGTCTGATTGAAGATGGAGATGCTCGACCACGTGCATGGAAGCACCCCCAACGACCTCGCCATGCATGAGCTTCGGGATCCCGGGCGGATAGTGGACGATCATGACGGCTATGAGCTGGCCGCTCAGCTCATCTACTGGAACCAGCTCCGCCTGCCCGGCGATGAGGACATCGCCCTCCTCTCGCGCGTCTCTCGATTGAGATAGTGATGGAGTGGCCGGTGTCTCGAAGGCCAACGGTAGCGTTCGCACTGAAGGCGGCCGAACATCCACACCGCCAGCTCCTTGAACTGAGAAGTCCCTCTTAGGCGATAGGTTCACGGTTCTTCCTGCCTCGGACACGCAAACCGCCTCTCATCTCACGATTGGACAGCAAGAGCTGGGTCATCAAGTGAAGAGTCCGCGCGACTGGTGCCCCCGCGCTCAGCACAACATCAGTTGGGCATGTATCGGCGCAAATACGCATTGGCGCACGCCCAGGCACGTGCACGTCCCAATCGCGCAGGCGCGCGACATAAGACCCGAGGGCGGCCCGACGCGCGGTAGACCCCGCAGAGGGCTACAGGTTGAAGATCCCCCATCACACCGCAACCGGCTTCTGGCAGAGCGAGGGAAGTGCCTGTTGGCCAAGTCGCAACTCTGTTCATCATAGCGCATTTCCCTGCCCGCTTCCAGTATTGCTTTCAGGCAAACTCAGGGTCGCCACCCCGGCGCGGGCACACTCTCCTGCCCGCAGACAACGGAACGAGCGTTCACACGCTCCCGCGATTGCGTGACGGACCGCCGCCCGCGGGGATCAGGACGTACTGGGGAGATTCTTTATACAACGCTGTGCGATGGCTGACCGAATGGCCCAAGTCGGATTCGCCGCAGCCCTCTCCGTCGGACTGGGAGGGATCATCGGAGCCGGCATATTCGTCCTGAGCGGGACGATGGTAAACCTGGCTGGGACCGGCGCCCTCCTCGCGTTCCTGATGACGGGGTTCGTGGCCGTCATCTTGTCGCTCGAGATGGGAGAACTTGCGAGCTCGATGCCGAAGACGACAGGCGCGTCCTACTCCTTCGTCTACAACGCCTTCGGGAGCGAACTTGGGTTCATCACAGGCGTGCTGCTCTACCTCAGCTTCACGGTGTCTGTGTCCGCAATCGCGCTCGGGTTCGGCGCGTACCTCGCATCCATGGCCAACCTTGGAGGTGGTCAATGGCCCTACTTGCTCGCGATGATCCTTGTCCTGGCCCTTGCGTCGCTCAACCTGCGTGGGGTGTCCGAGGCTGCGAAGGCGGACCTTTGCATCGTGGCGTTCAAGATTGCCGTGCTCGTGGTATTCATCCTGTTCGCGCTCATAGCTGGCAAGTTCCTCCCGACGAACCTTGGCCATGCTCCCAAAGGCGGGCTGAGCGGTGTGTTCGCCGCGAGCGTGATCGCAGTCTTCGCCTATTCCGGCTTCCAGTCCATCGAGACCATGACCCCGAACATAAAGGGCGGCGGCCGGACGGCCGCCAAGGCGATCCTGTATGCGGTCGCGATAAGCCTGGTTCTGTACGTCCTCGTCACCTTGGCCCTGCTGGCCCTTGCGCCTTCCAGCAGCTTCGGTTTCGTGGCCGACCCGCTCGGACACGCGCTCACGAGCGCGGGGGCACCATCGTGGCTCTTCGAGCTCGTGAGCCTCGCGGCACTAGCGGCGACGGCCTCAGCGAGCCTCGCGATGATCATCGCGGGCTCGCAGCTGATGCTGCAGCTTTCAGAGGACGGGCTCCTCCCGCGCTTCTTCCGAGCGACGCGAGGGACTGGCGGGACCGCCGTCGGTTCGGTGGCTGTCACGGCCCTCCTGGGGATCGCGTTCATGTTCGTCGGGAACATCTATGTGATTGCAGCCGTGAGCAACTTCGGCGTGCTTTTCAGCTACCTCATGAGCGGCTTCGCGCTCGTCAAGATAAGGAGGATGCGGAGGAGTCTGGAGAGGCACAGGGACGCCCTCGATGAGGCAGGGGTGCCGCGCGAGGGTATCTTCAACATGCCCCTGTTCCCCTATCTGACCGTGGCTGGAATCTGCATCCTGATAGCGTTCTTCTTCGCCCTCCCGGGCATTGCCCTGAGCATCGGCATAGGTCTGATCCTCGTCTGCATAATAGCCTATTATGCGTTGCGAGAAGATCGCGACGAGCAGGTCATCAAAGTGCGGTTCTTCAGGTGACGGTTCGTGACCAGGACCGCCCTCCCACTATGATCGCGAGCGTCAGGCACATGCTTTTTGACTGCACAATGCGGTTCCGCACCGTGCAGGAGCGAGACGATGACATCGATGACCATCAAGGAGATAGGCGACAAACTGACGATTGCTGGAAGACTGAAGATCAGGCCCCTGTGCGTCTACGGGGCGGACAAGGCGCCCGACAACGCCGTGCCGATGACCGACGTCGACCGCTGCGTCGCCAAAGCGATTATGAGCACGGCGGTTAACCCGAATACCCCGCCGATATATATCGGCGAGGGCGCGCTCGAAGGATGCTGCGCTGGCGGGCTGGCGTACTTCGGGTTTCGAGAGCCCTCCCCCTACATCAAGTACTTCGTTTCGACTGGCTCGAGGAGGTTCATGAACGGCGCGGCCGAGTTCCTCAGGGCCAGCCCTGAGCTCGTGGACCGGAACAGGCGCGCCGTTGGCAAGATTGCGCCCCTGGGCAAGAACATCATCGTGAGGGCGTGTGCCGACCTCGACTGGGAGGACCCGGGTGTGAGGTCGTTCCTGTGCTTCGGCGCGGGGGAGCAGATCAGGAACATGTGCGCGCTCGTCCATTTCAGGTCCGAGGACCCGTTCCACTCGGTGATAGTCCCTCAGGGAGCGGCCTGCGCCTCGTTCGTCACCTACGCCACCGGAATGGCCGCGAACGGGCCAGGCGACGCCGTCGTCATAGGGCCCTGCGACCCGACCGGCAACTCGTGGTTCCCCGCTGACCAGCTCTCGATAGCCATCCCGATCGAAGTGGCGAGGCGGATGGCTGACGACATCGACTCGTCGTTCATCACGAAGAGGACGCAGGTCGCCTATCCAAGGCGGAGGACCAGGCTCGAGAAGGGTCGTAAGAGGAGATAGCCGCTCCTCGGGCACCGAAGGTTCTTGTCGCCGCGCGATGCTATCCCTCCCGTGAAAAAGACGGCGGCCAGGAAAGGCGAGGAGCTCGACCCTAGACTGTTGGGTCCATGCATGCTCTACTGCGGCTATTGCGGGGTTTACAGGAACGGCAACTGCGACGGATGCATTCCCGAGAACGAGACGAAGGCCAAGCAGGGCAAGGTTTTCTGCTCCTTGTACGAGTGCTCGAGGAGGCACGGGGTCAGGGCATGCGCGGACTGCAGCGACTACCTGTGCAAGAAGTTCGATGTCGGGGACGCCGAAGACCACCCGATGTTCTCCAAGGACTTCGTGGAGTTCATCAAGGACCACATGTGACCTCTTCCGGTGGTCACAAGACCTGGCTCATCTCGCGCTCGACGAGCGAGAGGTCCCTTGGGTCCATCGTTCCTTCGTCCACTGGGATTAGGAGATAGCCCTTGTCGAGCACGACCTGCTCGTTGATCAGCTGGATGAACTTGAGGACGCTCTTGAAGTCGTTCTGGGTCGTGAGGTACTCGAGGCCCTCGATTATCACAGCCCCGTTCTCCCCCTTTGCCAGGAAGTCGCGTATGGCAGAGGCGAGATGGGCGAGGTTGTTCGGCGAGACGTACTCGACCCCTTTCCCTTCGGGCTGCCCCTGGGCCGTCTCGGTCTTGGTAAGCCAGAGGCTCTCCGCGTCGAACCTGTGCTTCTGCTTCAGCACGTCCGGATGAGTTCTCGATATGCATAGGCCACGCCCGCCCTTGGTCATAAGGTCGGCGAACAGCGAGAAGCTCCTCTCCGGCCTCTCCTCCTTAACGACGTAG
Source organism: Methanobacteriota archaeon (assembly GCA_037439985.1). Lineage (GTDB taxonomy): Archaea > Thermoplasmatota > Thermoplasmata > UBA10834 > UBA10834 > COMBO-56-21. Next base: position 26,152 of record JBBIUZ010000003.1, read on the forward strand.
CTCCAGCCGGCCATGAGCTGGACTGGCGGAGGCGGAGCTGCCGGGCCTGCTGCCGGAGTCCCCGGGCCAGACAGCTTCCTGCCGAGGACCCGCTCCAGCTCGTCCACCTTCTGCTGGACCCTCTGGTAGAGCATCGTCCGCTTCGTCTTGGCCATGATCTGCAGCTCGCGCGATGTGTACCCCTTGGTGGAGAGCTTGATTATCTCGTCCCAAGCCTCCTGAAGGCCTTCCTGGAACCCTTTGATGTATCCCTTGGCGGAGTCTTCCTCTGGCGGCATCTTCCCATCCGTGCTATGTGGTTCGTCATGGGGAAGCCAGACTATGAACCTTTGCCAGAATCGTGGATGGCCAGGGGATTCCGTGCGGCTAGCTCAAAAAGACTATTAGCAGGACGGTGGTACCGAGCACCGATATCCCGATGGCCAAACAGAAGCGCATCCCGGGCGCGAGAATCGTCGCTCACACGACTTCGAAAGTGCGCGAGAGGGACCTCCTCGAGAAGGCGAGGATGCTCATGGACGACCCCGAACTCATCCTGCCCGAGTGTACCGAGGACTGCAGCTCGTGCCCGTTCAGGAAGACCAGGGCGCATATCGAAAGAGGCCGCAGGTACAAGGACGACCTGGCGATGCTCACGAGACTCTCGAGGCGCGGGGACAAGCTCGCGAGAGCATACGCGGCGACAATAGGTCTGGTCCACGAGGAGAAAGCACCATACCTTGCCTCCGTGAGGTACCCTGCGGGCACCATCACGTACGCCCAGAGAGGGAAGACGCCCAGGGAGAAGCTCATAGGGGTGCAGAACTTCGACTCGCCGAAGTGGCGGGTCCTGGGCGTGATAGACCTCGTCCAGAGGAAGGGCCTCCACTTCTACTCGTACGGGGACCACTTCGTGTGCACTGGCCGACGTTCGCATCCGCCCGAGGAGTACGTGCGGCTGGCGTCCGAGGAGGCTGGCGCGACCAAGCTTGAGGGGGACGCGTACGTGTGCCCTCACTCCCCGGAATCCGTGGATCACATCGAGTTCGACTGGGTGAACGCCGGGAAGAAGACCATCCTGTGCGATCAGTGTGCCGTGAAGGCCAAGAACGCGCTGCGGAAGCTTGCAGAGGGCATGGCGGTTCCGAATGTGCTGAGCGAGTTCGACATCTTGCTTGTCCGGCCCTTGTCAACCGTATCCGGCAAGACGGATTGCGCTGGTCTGCTGGACCTGGAGGTCAGCAAAGAAATCCTGTCGGAGTATTCAGAGGGCAAGATCGGCGACCATGAGCTGATTGAGAAGCACATGGACGAGATCAAGGCTAGGCTGGTTGGCCTGGATAGGAGGGTCTATCTGAGGGGGAACAAGTGCTTCGGCGAGGACCTTCAGGGGTTCGTTGCGGACGTCACGCACGACGAGATGGAGCAGAAGGCTCTGACAGGGCTCCTCTCCGACATCTCGCATCCAGTGGTGGCCGACTCGTCCGACTCCGTCAACAAGATAATGACCGCCTACTGGGCGGACCACGGCATGGATGCGCTGAGAGCAGTCGTCTCCGACGAGCTAGCACAGAGGCATTACAGGGACGACAGCGAGGCGCTGAGGTCTCCCATGAAGGTCATCGAGGGCGCGGTCACGGAGGCCAGGCACGCGGAGATATCCGCCTCCATCCCGCGTTACGCGCGCCTGTCGGAGTATGGGGAATTCGCGGACAAGGTCGTCAGGGCCTACAAGACGAAGGGCCTGCCAGGCGCGATGGCCGTGCTCGAGACTCTCAAGTCGAACGACCACAGGATGCGTTCCATATCCAACGCGTTCTATCTCGCGCTCGGGGACATGACGAAATCGTGGAAGTTCACTGACGAGGAGAAGCAGTACGGGGAGCACCTGAAGACATACGCCGAGGCGCTGCTGAAGAGCCACGATTCCGAGGGCCATCACGCGTCGTTCGAGACGTTCCTCAGGGAGGCGGGCTGCTCGGAGGAGCTCAGGAGGTCTTGAGCACCCTCACATCCATCACGACATGGGACACTCCGGGCGCGAACGACTTTATGACCTTGGACCTCAAGACTTCGACCGAGCCAGGTCTGACGGCCTCCTCGAGCCTGCGTAACGGGCGGGTCGACAGCTGTTCGTTCGGGCATGTCTCGTGGTAGTGTATCACGCCATGATCCTTGACCAGCCGCAGCGCGGTTGAAAGGAACTCGTGCGTCGTTTTCACGTACCCCATCAGGACCCTGTCCGCGATTTCCTCACCGGGGAGGTCCCTGTTGTCCCCGAGCACGGGCTCGACCACTGTTCCCACCCCGTTCAGCCGGATGTTCTCGACCAGGTAGCCGTGCGCCTTCGGGTTGATCTCGCAGGCAATCACTCTCCGGGGTTTGCGATGGACCGCCAGTGGGAGCGAGAAGTAGCCTATCCCGGCGAACATGTCGACTATCGTTTCGCCGTCGCATGCGAGGCCCGCCATCCTGAGCCGTTCCTCCTGGTTCCCCGATGAGAACATTATGTCCGAGACGTCGAGCTTGTACCGCACGCCGTTCTCCGTGTGCACCGTCTCAGTCTCGGTTCCGAACAGCAGCTTCATCGTGGGCCTCCTGAAGTCCCCCGTTATCGGTCCGACCTCGCGCAACATGGTCTTGAGCCCCAGCACTGCAACGTACGCGCGTGCAATCTCCGTCTCGTATGCCTCGAACTCGGCATCGAGCCTTATCACTACCACGTCCCCAAGTCGCTCCCACTTGCGAGGGAGCTTCAGCTTGAGGTCGTCGGGTATCGATGCCTGAGCTACAATCTCGTCGAACGGATCGACGAAGCAGCACCTAGGAGAAGATACGCCTTCCACGAGCGACGCGCCGAAACGATCCAGGACAGTGGAGTCCGGCACCGACGTGAGCGGTATGAATATCCGGTCCCCGTTCTCGACGATCGCGTGCCTCTTATCGACCAAGTGCTCCCGAGACAGCAGCCTCCTGAGCCCCTCGGCCTTCTCCCTGGGAACCGATGCGCCGAGCATGAGTTCGCAACGCCCGGTCCGCCTATAAACGCTTCGAGGCGCCGGCCTGCCTAGTACCGAAAGTGATATAGACGATTCGCCGCTTCCCAGCACGCATGAGGATGGCCTTCGCGGTGCTCGCGTCCGCCCTTATGATCGTTATCGCGGGCGCCCCGCTCGTATCCGCGGACAGGTTCGATCCTGGCTCACCGACCTACACCGACAGGATGCTGGGAGGGTTCGTGACGCCCACGGTCGCTCCGGGACAGACCGTCAACTTCGCCTTCACCCTGACCAACCCGTACAATGTCTCTTCGCACGTCATGAGGAATGTCACCCTGAGCATGGGGGTGTACAAGTATGCCACCCAGGACGAATCGAGGATGGTCAACTCGAGCTTCACGAACCCCCCGATGATAGATGGCACATCCTACGAGCGGGTGTTCTCGATTCAGAACATGTCCCCGGGGATGATGTGGCCGATGCATATCCCGATCGACACAACGGTCCAAACGCCCCACGGATCCTACTTCCTGCAGAGCACCTACTTCGTCAGGTTCAGGCTCGTATTCAACCTGGAGAACGGCTCCGCGCGCATCGTGCTCCAGTCAAAGGGGTACTTCACAGACGAGGAGTGGTCGAAGATAGTCTCGTTCGTCGCAGGGCAACCGATGGTCAACACGACCTACATGCATTCCCTCAACGTCACGGGGCTGCTCCCGGACTCCTCGTTCGGCATCAAGGTCCCCATCCCGATGTGGCCTCTAGGCGTGCTGAGCGCCGCGTGCGTCTGCGCCTCTGTCCTGGCGCTGTACTACATCGTGCTCGAGAACCCCGGGAGATATCCGAGGCTAGAAAAGGGATTTTATTATCTGAGGGGAAAACTGAGCGAGCTTAGGAGCAATCTTGAGGACCGAGGCTGAGATCGACGCAGGATAGTCGATGTCGCCGTGCTCCTCCAGGAGCGCCCTCACCTCCGGCTCGGAGAAGAGCCTTAGGGCCTTGTCCAGCTTCTTGTCCGTGAGGTTCAGGAACACCTTTCGGATCTTGAACGCCCTCGAAAGCTCGCGGCCGAACTCGGACTTCCATAGAGAGTCGTACTCGTCGAGCCTGCGTCCGGCTGACAGATGCCCGTCCACGACGCCTGCGCAGAGTTCGGCCCCCCTGATGCCCGTGTACACGCCGCCCCCGGACAGCGGCTTCGCGTGGCAGGCCGCATCGCCTACCAGCGCCATCCTCCCGCTGACCGCGGTCCTGCCCACGCCGATCGGTATCCTGCCGGATGTCACGGACACCTTCCTGCCGCCGACGAACCTGCGCCCGGAGAGCAGCTTCTTCAGATATTCGGCCGGCGAGCGAGACAGGTCCCACGTGCACAGCCCTACCCTGAGGGAATCCTCTGCCGGGACGGCCCACGCGAAGAACCCAGGCGCAACCTCCCTTCCCAGATGCACCTCGACGAAGTCGGGGTCAAAGTCGACGCTCTTCAGCTCGACCTGGATGCCCTTGACCATGTGCTTAGGCGGCGGCAGCCCAGCGGACCTCCGGCAGAGCGACTTGTGACCATCCGCGCCGACCACGATCCTGGACGAGACGGTTTCAAGCTGCCCCTCGATCCTCACGTGCGTGTCGACACCCTCGCGAGAGCCCGTCAGTGCCCTTGCGGAGGCACCCACGAGTGGCACGGCGCCCTCGTCCACGGGCTTGTTGAACATGGTCCTGTCGAACATGGCCCTATCAAGGACGCATGCGCGCGAGGCCTTCGCCTCCAGGGTAAGTGTGAAACCGAGGGGGGAATGGAACCGCACGCCTCTGATCTCGCGGAGGATGCTCTGCCGAGCAAACTCAGGCACGCCCCGTCTGGTCACCAAGCCTGCGCAGTGAAGGGGCTCACCAGCGATTTGGTGCTCCTCTGCAATAACCACGTCGTGGTCCTTCGCGAGCAGCCTCGCCGCGGTCGATCCTGCAGGACCTCCGCCGACCACCAGTACTTCGGTTTGCACGTCTGCAGGAGTGCCGTGACGCGTATTTCAGCGTTGTCCATCAGCTGGTCGAGGAGACGAATGTATGGCGACTGGTTAACGAGTATCCGGCGCCGAATAGGTGCACGTGAGCGGCAGCGACCACGTGATGGCGGAAGACCTTGAGTCCGCCAAAGACCTCGCGGACATATTCGAGCTTGTCAAGACGACCGTCAGGAAGCAGACTGGCAGGGAGCGCGCAGGCCTGATGCTCGGCTTAGCGAACCTCACTGTGGGGCCGGAGGGGTTCGTCGGTGCGTTCTACCCCCTCGCGACGAACATCATCGCGATGAACCGTCTTCCCCTCGACCGCGTCCGGGAGACGGAGCCGGCAGTATACAAACCCTACGTGTTCCACATCCTGCTCCACGAATACCTGCACACGCTCGGGATCATAGACGAGGCCGCGACGCGGCAGAAAGCGTACGAGATCAGCGCGGCAGCGTTCGGAGAGAGCCATCCGGTCACGCAACTCGCGGCCGACCTGTCGAGGTTCATCCCCAAGCTCGTGTATCCCGTCCACGGCTGGAGACCCCAGGAAGAGCCTCAGTTCGAGCTCATCAAGGGGTTCGACAGGAGCAGCACGACGCCCTATATCGGCTGAACGCGCGGGCTACTTCTTGGGAACCTTCTCCCAGTCCTTAAGAAACTTCTGTATGCCTTCGTCCGTCAGGTTGTGCCTGAGCATCTTGACCAGTATGTCGTACGGCACCGTCGCGACGTGCGCCCCCGCGATGGCCGCCTCGGTCACATGCACGGGATGCCTGATGCTCGCAGCGATGACCTGGGTCTCGAACCCGTAGTTCCTGAAGATGGTCACGATGTCCCTCACGAGCTGCATTCCGTCATGGCTGATGTCGTCTAGCCTGCCCACGAACGGCGACACGTAGGTCGCGCCCGCCTTCGCCGCCAGGAGCGCCTGGTTCGGCGAGAACACGAGCGTGACGTTGGTCCTGACGCCCTCTCCCGAGAGCACCTTGACCGCCTTGAGCCCCTCCGCGGTCATGGGTATCTTGACGACGATGTTCTTGTGCCACTTCGAGAGCTCCCTGGCCTCCCTGATCATGCCCTGGGCATCCATCGAGACGGCCTCGGCGCTGACGGGGCCGTTCACCACCTCGCAGATCTCGTCTATGCGGGTCTTGAAACCGCACCCCTCCTTCGCCACGAGCGTGGGGTTCGTCGTGACGCCGTCGAGGATCCCCCAGCTGCTGACCTCCTTGATCTGCTCCAGGTTCGCCGTGTCTATGAATATCTTCATCGACCCAACACCTCACTTCTTCCTTCTGAGCACGTCATGCGCGGCCTCGACGATGTTGTCCACCGTCAGGCCGTACTTCTCCATCAGCTCGTCGCACCCGCCTGACTCGCCGAACACGTCCGGGATGCCCACGCGCTTCATGGGCACGTGGAAGTTCTCCACGAGGGCCATCGCGACCGCGCTGCCCATCCCCATCATGACCGAGTGCTCCTCCGCCGTCACGACGCCCCCGGTCTCCCTCGCAGCCTTGACTATCGTCTTCTCGTCGATGGGTTTGACCGTGTGTAGGTTGATCACGCGGGCGTCCACACCGTGCTTCGAGAGTTCCTGAGCGGCCTCAAGGCACTTCGAGACCATGATGCCACATCCTATCAGCGTCACATCCTTCCCGTCACGCATCACGGGCGCGCTGTTCATGTCGAAGGGCGCCTCCGGGTCGGTTATCGTGGGCACGTCCGCCCTGCCAATCCTGACGTAGACCGGGTCCCTGGTCTTCGCGACCGCCTTGACGACCTTGTAGGTCTCCGGGGAGTCCGCCGGGATTACGACCTGCATGTTCGGCAGGACGCGCATGAGCGCGATATCTTCCACTATCTGGTGGGAGGCGCCGTCCCCGCCCACGGTGATGCCCGCATGCGACGCGACGATCTTGATGTTCAGCTTCGGATACGCCATCGACTGCCTGATCTGATCGTAGCATCTGCCCGTCCCGAAGACAGCGAAGGTCGAGACGAACACCGTCTTGCCGGACGCCGCCAGGCCGGCCGCGGTATCCATCATGTTCTGCTCCGCGATGCCACAGTTGAAGAACCGCTCGGGGAACGCCGCCGCGAAGTCGGCCGTCCTCGTGGAGCTGGACAGGTCCGCGTCGAGCACCACGATGTCTCCCCGCTCCTTGCCGAGCTCGACGAGCGCGCGGCCGTACTGCTTCCTCTGGCTCTCCATCTTCCACTCCATGCCAGTCATCCCCCCAACTCCTTCATCGCCTGCTCGTACTCCTGCTTGTTGGGAGCCTTCCCGTGGAAGTGCAGGGAGCCCTCCATGTAGCTCACGCCCTTGCCCTTGATGGTGTGACATATGATGATCGTCGGCCTGCCCTTCACGCCCTTGGCTTCATTCGTCGCGTGGATCAGCTCCTTCATGTTGTGGCCATTGATCTCGATCACGTGCCACCCGAAGGCCTTCCACTTGTCGGCCAGTGGCTCAAGGGACATGATCTTCTCTGTCGGGCCGTCCAGCTGCAGCTTGTTGCGGTCCAGGTACACGGTAATGTTGTCGAGCTTGTAGTGAGACGCCAGCATGGCCGCCTCCCATGTTTCGCCGACGTCCATCTCTCCATCGCCAACGAGCACGTATATCCTGTACAGCTTCCTGTCGAGCTTGGCCGCGAGGGCCATGCCATTCCCCGCCGCGAGCCCGTGCCCGAGCGAGCCCGTGGACATCTCGATGCCCGGGGTCTTCGTCATGCTCGGGTGCCCCTGGAGCCTGCTGCCCATCTTCCTGAGCGAGTGCAGTTCCTCCATCGGCAGGTAGCCGGCCAGCGCGAGGACGGCGTAGAGTGCGGGCGCCGCGTGGCCCTTGCTAAGCACGAACCTGTCCCTATCCGGCCAATCCGGACGCTTGGGATCGTGCTTCATTATGTGAAAGTAGAGGGCGACGAGGATGTCCGCGCACGAGAGCGACCCTCCGGGATGCCCTGAGCCCGCCTCGTAGATCATCTGGATCGAATGCAACCTAACCTTCTTGGCTGTCGCCTCGAGCTCGCTGATGAACTCGCCATCGTAGATTTCCACGTCGGGCCCCCTTTCGCGGTGCGGTGTTGCGGCGCCCCTGGGATATCCATTGCCCCGCTTAAAGCATTCGAGTACGAGACCGGACCGGCGAGAGACGCTAGGTCTCGATGACCCTTACTCTCCTGCCCTCGATCTTGAGTTTCCCCTGGGCGAACAGCCGGATCGCCTTCGGCAGCAGCTTATGCTCCTCCTTGAGCACGCGCTCCTGGAGCGTCTCGGCATTGTCGTCCTCGAGCACTTGGATGGCCTTCTGGGCGATGATCGGGCCCCCGTCGACATCCAGCGTGACGAAATGCACGGTGCATCCTGACACCTTGCACCCGCGGTCGATCACCGCCTGGTGCACCTTCAGGCCGTGCATCCCCTTGCCACCGAAGGAGGGAAGGAGCGCGGGATGGGTGTTGATCATCCTGCCGACGTATCTGCTCACCATCACCGACGTCATCATCCTGAGGTATCCGGCAAGGACGACAAGGTCAACGCCGTTCCGCTCGAGGCAGGCGACAATCTCCTTCTCGTGATCCTCCCGCGTCATGCCCTTGTGCGGGAATGCGAACGCCGGTATGCCGTGCTTCCGGGCGCGCTCGAGCGCGAACGCCTCTGGGTCGTTGGATATCACGACGACGACGTCACCGTAGATCTCTCCGCTCTCGCAGGATTCTATTATCGCCTGGAGGTTTGTTCCGCCACCCGAAGCCAAGACGCCTATACGCACCCTTCGCATACGAGACGACCTACTTACCCGGAAAGAAATGGATGAACCCTTGGGCCCGCCGTCGGGCGCACGTCATCAGTCACCGCTCTCTATCCTCGGTGCCAGCAGATAGCTGACGCTCCCCTTGCCGCCGGCGATCTTGAACTCAACCTTGACGGGATAGTCGTTCCCCAAGTGCATCGTCACGTCGCTGCCTGACGAGACGGCCTTGAGCATGTTCGAGAAGTACTCGAGCGGGAAGAGGCTCCTGACGCTGCTTGGGCTCTCAAGCATCTCGAGGTCCTTCTTCGACTTCTTCCACTGGACCTGGTCCAGATCGCCCTCGCAGAGCATCTCGAACTCCGCAGGGCTAGCGACGAGCGCCACGTGGTCGGACACGCTCTCGCTCGCCCTTATGCCCTGGACGAGCGCGTCCACCTTGACCGTGAGCTTCGCGGGAAGGTTGAGGCTAGGGACCTTCGGGTCGCTCATTCCCGTCGTATCGATCAGGCTCATGCGCCTCGTGATGTCCCCGACGACGAAGTTCAGCCTGCGCTTCTCCTCGTCGTGCTTGATGTCCACTATATCGTCCGATCTTGCCAGCTTGAGGAATTGACTCAGCTTGTCGATGTCGATGCCAATCTCGGTCTCCTCCGCCTTGAACTCCTCGAAGGCTTCCTTGCTGAGCTGCAGGTCAATCATCGCGATGTGCGCGGGGTCCACCGCCCTGAGCGTGAGACCGTTCGCGTTGACCGTGAACTTCGCCTCGTCCACGAGGGTCGATACGACGTTCATCACTTCCTTCAGTATGTCAGCTCTGGCTCTGGCCTGAAACATTAACCCCCCTTCCGTGTACCTACCTGTAACAAATCAGCGTTCTTAAAACCTGTGGGCACTAGTACTCGCGCCAGCTATGCCCGCACTTGACGCATCTGAATATCCTCGTCTCTGGCTCGTCCGCCGCGCGGGTCTGCCTCAGGACCCAGTAGGCCTTCTTGTGCCCGCATGATGGGCACTCGGTGTCCGCGGTGGGAAGCGTGCCTGAGACCTCCGACATGACCTCGATCTCCCTGTCCTTGCTCTTGTGCTTGATCACCTGCGATTTCTGATTGGGCTCGTACACCGAACCGCATTTCCTGCATACGAGCTTGCCTTCGCTCGGAAAGAGAAGGCTCTTGCATTTTTCACAGAACATCAAAACACGACTCCGCTCTCATCCCTTTACGGAAAAGCGAAGCCGTGGATGGATAAATAGGTTTCTTAATGACGCACGCGGATGCAGGCCTAGATCTGGTCCCACTGGTGGACGGGCCTGTGGTGATCCTTGGGCTTGGGGACAGCAACGGCTTCCGTCTCCTCCATGTCGTCCGGCCTTCCATCGTCGACCTCAGAGAAGCGCGGGTAACTACTGTGTCCCCATTCGCTGTCGATTATCCTCTCGGCGCGCCTGATCGACTTCTGGTTGGGCGAGACCACGAACTTCGAGAAACCGCCGTCGCGCCTCCTGGGGTTGCTCTGGCGCCCGGAGTTCTCGTACTGCTGGTACCTGAACCTCGGCTTGGCCGAGTAGTTCGGGGCCCCCCTCCTATTCTGCCTGGCCTTCCAAGGGTCGACGCCATGCGGGCGCGGGTATCCGCGGTTCTTGTGGTGATGGTGCTTGGACTTGTGAACCTCTCTCGCGCGCGGGTCGTAGAAACGCATCTCGCGGTCGCCGTACATCTCCTCGGTATCGCCGGCGTTGAGCACGCGGTCATCGCACTCGACGCCCTGCGCACTAGCCCACGCATCCTTCCGGCCCTGGTAGACCATCCTCTGATCCCCGGAGGTGTGCATCCCAGGCAGATGGAACATCGAGCCCACCCCGGACAGCCATGCATGTGGCATGTGCTGTGGTCCGAAGGCGGATGGATCGTTGATGAACACTGTGGTGTTCGTCGCCGCGGCCCTGGAGGTGTACTCGATCTCCCTCCTATTCTGCTCGGCGAGCACGCCACCCACGTATGCAAACGCGACCGTGAGAACGTAGGTGTTGATGCCGTATGGGCTCACCCCCGCAAGGCCCTTCACGAACGCGCCCACGTATTGCGTAGAGAACTGCAGGTACGGCGAGAGGAGCGGTATGTTCGTGTTGAGCACTGTCACGAGCGCGGCGGGCGCGATGGTCACGCCGTACAGGTGGGATGGAATGAGCCCGGTCGAGAAACCTGCCAGCACACCGTAGATTGCGACGACCGGAACAATGGATGCTGCGATGCCTCTCCACGGGCCGCCTGCTCTCCTGCCACCGACATAGCCGGCGATCATCTGCCCGAACATGGGAAGCCACCACAGCATGATCGACAGGACGAGCACATATTTCGACGCGCTCCAGAAGCTGTAGACGACCTCGTTCGATTTGAACTTCTTGCCTTCGCGGTCATGCTCATAGGTCGCGAACTTGTATGGCACACCCCTGTGGACGGGAGCCTCGGCCTCTTTTCGAGCATTCCTTCTGCGTGCACGCAATGTCATGCCCATCCCTTGAGTCCGACATTCGTCAGACAAAACTGATAATGCGCTCATTCATATATATTAGTTGTGAATCGCTGGTAGGAACGCCCTTCGGGCACGGACGCGTCAGACGCAAATGCCTTCGGCATTCGACAACGGGTCAGAGGATCCGAGCGCGAAGGCCGAGAGCTGAGCACGGTCGAACGTGCCGCCCCGAGAGGCTGAGAAACCGGCCGGGACCACGCTCGGGGTCTATTATCGAGCGCGATAACGGTAATGACCAACTTATATATGTGCGGAGCCTTTTCCACACTCAAGTAGTCTGAGAGGTGTCCGATGTCGAAGGTTCTCATTGTTGAGGATGCGCCGTTCATCAGAGAGATGATCAGGGACATCCTGGAATCTCACGACCACGAGATATCGGGGGAAGCGGGGAACGGGCTCGAAGCAATCGAGAAGTACAAGTTGCTCAAGCCCGATGTCGTCCTCGTAGACATCCTGATGCCGGGCATGGACGGCCTCTCCGCGATCATGAAGATCATGGAGATCGACCCGAAGGCGAAGATCATCGTCGTCAGCGCTCTCGTGAAGGAGGCGCTGAAGAAGGAGGCGCTTCGGGCGGGCGCAATCGACTTCGTCGCGAAGCCCTTCCAAGTCGAACGGTTGCTTGAAGCGGTCCGCGCGGCTACGGCGGGCTGAGCTCGGCAGGCCGCAGCTGGTCTCAGAGAGGGGCTATCTCCACGGCGAACTCCACATTCTTCTTCCCAAGGCGGTCGAGGAAGCTCGTGGTGGGGAGCTGCTCCGGGATGACGAGCCCCTTGTGCTTCACCTCGCCTTCGACGAACATCTCGGCCGCGATCGCCCCGCCTGTTCCGACGTAGTATGCGCCCGCGTTGGTCCCGTACCGCCTGAAGGACTCCTCGTGGGACATGATCGTCCACATCCTCACCTTCGTCCTCCAGGAATATCTCCTGGTTGACGTCCAAGTCCCGTGTCCCCCTTCACCTTGCCCGAGAAGTCCGTGGGCTTGGGCATGAGCGCCGCCACGACATCCTGGGGCCGGACCTTGACTCCCTTGACATCGACAGGCTCCTTGCTCAGCATGCCGATCTTCCTCAGCATGGCCGATGCGCTCGCGAACCCATCCTCAATGCAGATGTTGAACGAGGCATTCTTGAGGGTCTTGATCGCCATCGGCATGAAGTAGGTTTCGTCATGGTTGGTCTTGTAGACCGGCAGACGACCCAGGGGCGGTGGGAAATCGAACATCTGACGAGCGCTGAGAGGCGGGACGAACTCGATCCTCCCGTTCCTGAAGACCGCCGCGGGAACGCTAGTCTCGTCGAGGAGGTCGACGGGCGACCATAGGGAGAAGAAACTCAGCCCCTCAACCGAGCCCGTATCGCCGTCATACACGTTCGCCTCGTCCGCCCTGTCGAGCAGGCTCGCCGCGTGGCAGGCGAACACGTCCGATATCCCGGGCTCCTCACCCATCCCGACCATCGCGGAGATCCCGGAGTCGCTGCACATCTTCGAGAGCCAGTCGAACTCGGGGCCCGTGCTGTCCAGCGGCATCCCGAAGTCCAGGTAGTTAGTGCCAACGTTCGCGGCTACCTCGAGCGGAATCCTGTTCAGCCTCCAGGGCATCGTTGCCACGACGATGTCGAAGCCGCTGAGCAGCCCGCGCAATGCTTTCGGATCGGTCCCGTCCACCTTCACCACCGATATCTTGTCCAAACCAAGGCGGTCTGCCACCGCCTGTGCGGCACCCGTCCTCGCGTCCGCTAGGACAAGCTCATCGACCTTCGGGTTCTTCGCGAGGTGCTCTGCGCAGACAAGCCCGCAGACCCCGCAGCCCAACTCCACTACGCGCATCGTGCTTCCGCCTCCTCCGTCGTCTGCCAGCTGTTTCCGCATCGGGATGGCGACGCCGGTCTTGAACGTTGCCACTGCGGAAGAACGGCCCCGTGCCACGGAAAAGAACTTAACGAAGAGAGCGATTCGGCCCCATGGACATTCCAAGTCAGCTGTACGCACTGGACAAGTCCGTCCTCCACGCGCTCAACGGTGCTGGCTCCAACCCGATACTCGACTGCGTCATGATCCTCCTGACGACCATCGGTGCAGTCTATGTCCTGCCATTTTTCGCGGTCTGGCCATGGTTGAAGGGCAACAAGCGGCTCGCATTCGACTTCGTCGCCGTTGTGATGGTGGCGACAATCATTTCGGAGGCAATCGAGTATGCCGTCGGCCGGGAGAGGCCGTTCGACGTGCTGACCAACGTGAAGACCATTTCGTTCTACGGCCTCGCGAGCGGATACTCGTTCCCGAGCGGGCACGCCACACGCATCTTCGCCGTTGCGACATTCATCTGCCTCGGCAAGCGCCTGAACTACTGGGCCGCGGGCATGTCCCTTGCAGTCCTAGTGGGACTCAGCCGGATCTACCTAGCGGTCCACTGGCCGTCCGATGTGCTCGCCGGCTCTCTGCTGGGGATAGTCCTCGCACTCGCCATGCGCAGGCTCGCGGAGCGCGAAGGGCTTTACTCGAGAGTGCGCAGCAGGTCCATTGCCGTCGTGGACCGGCTACTAAGCCGCCCACACAGGCCGGCTCCACACCAGGGCTGAGCGGAGCGGACGCTGTCGGTACTGCACATCCTGAGGAGCGCTGGCCGCGAAACATGGGTTGAGGTATATGTATCATCCCGGACGTCGGGTTCGCATGCACCGGGGCGTGGAGATAGACATACATCTAAGGGCCGGATTGCACGGCGACGAGTTCGTAGCGCGGGCGATCGGCAACCTTGCCGCATACAGACTCCAGAAGAAGCGCGGGGAGGCTCTTGACTGGCAGGTGCTGCGGGTCGACGAATCCAGCAGACACCATTTCAGGCTGATCGTGCGCCATCCGGAACGCGTGCTCGAAGTCGGGTTCAAGAGCGATCTTGCGGGAATCCTCGAAGAGCTGTCGAACGAGACCATCACCCAGCTCCGGGAGCGGTTCATGGCGGCCGAGCGGGAGGGGATGAAGCCCGTGCCTCTCCGGCGCGTGAAGGAGGAAGTCGATTTCTGGCGAGACGACTTCTGGAACTACATCGGCTGAGTTGTCGGACGACCGGTCCGAGCCTCGACCTGCAATCCGTCCAGGACACCTAGATACGCGGAGAGAGGGAACGCTGTGGCGGTGCTGCGTCCAAGAATCCACGTTTGGGGGTCCTCTATCCCTCTAGGGGAAGACATCCCAGCAGTATCTCCGCTCCATAAC
>JBBIUZ010000004.1:0-9640 GCA_037439985.1 Methanobacteriota archaeon
GCTCAGATCAGAAAGTCGCTCCTTATCTCACGACTGAACTGTCAAACCTGGGTTGTGAGGCGACAGAGAAGGGTTCGGACGAGGGATCGAGTTCATCCTCGAGAGGATGTGGGAATCCGTTCCGGCCGTCGGGGTGTCACCCGAGATGATGGGCGCAGGCCCACCGGCTCTCTAATCGTCCCACCGACGAGCCTGCATTGGCTCGAAATGTGAACTGAACTTCCAAAAAAGGGGGGAGATTAGAACTCTCCTTGCTCCTCTCCCTGGAACTCATGGGTGCTCTGCAGGCCTGTGTCATTCAAGCTGTGTTCTGACACTTCGAAGCCTTCAATCTCACCCGACGGTGTGGTCGTCGGCGGGTTCGTGGCCGCGCTCGTGTGGGCGGGGACAGCCGCACCGGCCAGCATGCTGAACCCAATTCCGAGCAACGCAAGTGCACCTACAGTCGCAAAGATGATCTTTCCCTTCAGTCTTCACACCTCCTGTGGTTCTCCACGATTCCCTTCTATGTCGTGGTCAAGTAAAAGGATTCTGACACAATCCGTGAACTCCGCGCTCGATTCGATGGCAATCTCTGCTCATCTCTCGTAGATGATCTCAAGGACATTATCGACGAACGGATCCCATGACGACTTCTTGAATCTCAGCAGTAGGTCCAGAACCCTCCTCTCCTCGAAGACATGGTACCTTCTCTCCCTGCCGTCCTGCTCATGGTAGACAACCCTTCGCGCCTCGAGTATCGAAATGTACTTCGACAGAGTCGACGGCTTGATGGATAGCTTCGAGCAAAGCTCCGAGTGGATCGAGGCAGGGGCCAGGATCATCTGGAGGATTATGTCCCGGAACCGCTTCTGCTGCAGGAGAGGAGCGATGTCCTTGTCCTCGGCATTCAGGGTTCCAGAGGCAAAGTAGACCTTGGTGTTCATCTCCTGCCTGCTCGTGATGAGCCCGACCCTCTCGAGGCAGTCGAGATGGTATCTCACAGTGCTCAGATGGATGTCCACCTCCCTGGAGATCCTCCTCAGATGTATGCCAGGGTGCTCGGAGACATGCCTGTAGATGATTCGCGAGTTCTCTAGCTGCCCATCCTCTCCCTCCATCTGGGATCACTTCTTCTTCACGAGGGCGTAGGTGATCAGGCTTATTATCGACACGTCCAGCACGGCTGCGATGGACCACCAGAACTCGTCGTTGTAGTTCTGGATGAATGGTTTCATTGCGAGCGTAGCCGATTTGATGAAGAAGAGGAGGAACGCGAATGTGAGGATGAGCAGCCTTTGGCTCCTCACTCTCCGTTGGCTGACTAGGAATATCAGGAACGGAACGAGAGACACTCCCGCGACTATGACCCACAGAATCTCGTTGAACTGGTCTGCAATCATCAGCACCACGCCGTCATCGATAGACCCAATCACTTCATCTCCTTATTGATTCTAGCTCAAAATGTGAACTGTCAGGGACGACATCGGAGTGCATCGTCCGAGAGCATGTTCCCGCCAAAGCCGACGCGGACCCATTTAGCCAGAGCAGAGCTTGGCAGGTCCAGGAGAAGGACACGTGGGCCCAACCGGATTTGAACCGGTGACCTACGCCGTGTAAGGGCGTTGTCATAACCGCTAGACCATGGGCCCTCGACGAGCTCAATGCTCTATGCCGTCCTTAATGATTTCCAGGCGGTACTGCGCCCGCTGGTCTCAGAAAACCCCTTCTCGAACGCGGCGAGGTTCTCTTCCTGCATGCGCCCGATGTTCGAATATATCGCGCTCTTGAAACTGCTCTCGTCGAGGCCCGTTATCCCAGTGCCTGCGAGGGCGCCTATCATGACGATGTTGGATGACATTCTGGCACCCGCAGACTCCGCGAGTTCGGTCGCGTCCACCTGGACGAAGCCTCCGGCGCGCTCGAGCGCACTGGCCCTGACCTCCTCCAGGCTCGGATACCTGAGCCTCTGGGAAGAGACGCTCAGAGGGATGATCCGCTCGGTGGACGAGATCACGAGCGTTTTCTTCGAGGCGTCGCAGACCGCTCGAGCCGTCTCGAGCAGCTCGAAGGACAGGATGACATCCTCCCTTCCCGCAGGGATCAGCGGGCTGTGGACATCGCCAATCCGGGCAGTGCACACGACGGAGCCGCCCCTCTGGGCCATCCCATGGGTCTCGCTCAGGAGGACTGCCTTCCCGGCCATGATCGCCGCGTCGCCTATGATCCTCGAGGCCGTGATGATTCCCTGGCCCCCGACGCCCACGAGGTAGATGTCGGGCATCGCTAATCCTCCTTGATGGCCTTCGCAGGACATATTTGCGTGCACACGCCGCAGCCGGCGCAGAGCGCCTGGTCTATCATCTGGACGTTGTCGACGCTGGAGATCGCCGGGCACTGGAACTTGTCCACGCATATCCTGCAGCCAGTGCATATGGACTGATCGATGTGCGGCCTCTTCGAGATCGCACCCGTCTTGTCCCTCTTCGCCAGGAGCGCGCACTCGCGGCGGGCGATAATGACCGACACCCCTTCCTGGGCGACCGCTTCCCTCACGGTCGCTGTCATCGTCTTGATATCGTAGGGATCCACGATCCTGAGCCATTTCACACCGCAGCCCTTGACGACGTCCTCCATGGACACGGCGACGACCTCGCCGCACGATGGTCCGACCGAGCTGCCTGGATGTGGCTGATGCCCGGTCATGGCCGTCGTACGGTTGTCGAGTATCATCAGCAGGAACTTGTGCTTGTGATGCACGGCGTTGATCAGTCCCGGGATGCCCGCGTGGAAGAATGTGGAATCGCCGATGAACGCTATCACCGGGACGGCGTTCGCCATCGCGAGGCCGCCTGCGGTCCCGACACTGGATCCCATGCAGACGAGCAGGTCAGCCGCCTTGTATGGCGGGGCCACGCCGAGCGTGTAGCAGCCGATGTCCGAGGCAAGTATGGCCTTCCTCCCAACGGCCTTGTTCACGGCGTAGTATGTGGCCCCGTGCGGACAACCCGCGCAGAGCACAGGCGGCCGTTCAGGAAGGTCCGGGGAGGCCCTCGGTGTCGCCATTGCATTCTCTTGGAGCCCGAAGGCTTTCATGATCCCGGAATCCACGATGTCTTGGCTGAACTCGTGTGCCCTTGGAAGGGCGTCGTCCGCCTTCCCGACGATCCTGGTCCCGATGGAGCTATGCTGAGCGAGAGCCCGGACCTCGTTCTCGAGTATGGGCTCGAGCTCCTCCACAACGAGCACAGTGTCATGGCTTTCCAGGAAGTCCAATACCAGCTTCGAGGGGATCGGGTGAGAGAGACCTAGCTTGAGCACGTCGGCATCGATTCCGAGCGAACTCACCGAATCCATGGCGCAGCCGAAAGCTGCGGATGCGGCTATGATCCCGTTCTTCCCTCCCTTGCCTGCGCGATGAACCTTGTTGAACCGCGAGGTCTCGGCCAGGCCCTCGGCCTGCTTGAGTTTCTCGAGCAGCACGAGGTGCCTCTGTCTGGCCACCGCGGGGACTGTCACGAACCTGCTCGGGTCCTTCACGAACCCCTTCTTCTCCGGTCCCTTGACGAGCTCCCCCACCACGACGGGCCCTCTCACGTGCGAGACCCTCGTAGTCGTCCTCACGATCACTGGCAGTTCGAGCCTCTCGGACAGCTCGAACGCCTCCTTGGTCATCTCGTAGCATTCCTGCGGGCTGGACGGCTCGAGCAGGGGCAGTCCCGCCAGCAGGGCGTAGTACCTGTTGTCCTGTTCGTTCTGGCTCGAATGACAAGACGGATCATCGGCCGTGACGAGGACGAACCCCCCTCTTGTGCCTGTGTATGCGAAAGTGATCAGCGCGTCAGAGGCGACGTTCACTCCGACATGCTTCATGCTCACGAGCGCCCTCAGGCCCGAGGCCGCCGCGCCAATCGCGACCTCCGCAGCGACCTTCTCGTTCGCCGAGTACTCGAAGTAGATGCCCGCATCCTTCGCCACTCTCGCGAGCGCGTCGCCGATCTCCGATGCCGGCGTCCCAGGGTATGTCGTGGCAATCGACACCCCTGCCTCGAGCGCTCCGCGGGCGATGGCCTCATTGCCCAGGAGGAGCACTTTCGAACCTGGGGACGCTTCCAGTATACGTTCCATTGTCCAGAGGGATTGGAACCGCACAGGAAATACCTTTTCGAGCTATCCGCCAAATTGCGCGTCGCCTGAATCCCAACCAGAATCTAGGTATGTTGGCGGCTGGCGCCTCTGCTCGGCATTTTCAAATACAATCACCTGGTTCGAGTCTGCATGACTGGAAGGACCGCTTCGGAGAAGATCCTCGGGAGAGCATCCAGGTGCCCAGACGCTAAAGCCGGCGATGTAGTCGACGCGCGTCCAGACCTGGTCATGTCTCACGAGACGAGCTTCCTCGTCGACAAGGCCTTCTCCTCTTTCGGGCTCCAGAACCCCTGGGACTCGGGCAGGATCGCGATCATACTGGACCATCGGACGCCTGCGAACACCGCCAGGACGGCAGCCGTTCATGCACGGATCAGAAGCATGGTCAAGGAGTACGGCATCGGCAGGTTCTTCGATGCAGGCGAGGGCATATGTCACCAGATACTGGCCGAGGAGCACCTCGTCAGGCCGGGCCAGCTCGTTCTGGGTACGGACTCGCATACGACCACCGCCGGTGCTGTCGGCGCATTCGCGACGGGTATCGGGGCGACGGAGATGGCCGGTGTGTGGGCCACGGGGAGTCTCTGGCTCAAGGTTCCGGAGACTATCCACTTGGAGTTCACCGGTCATCTCCTGCCGGGAACGTACGCCAAGGACGTCGCGCTCGAGATGGTCCGTGTGCTCGGTCCGTCAGGGGCGGACTACAAGTGCCTGGAGCTCGCAGGAGACGGGGTGTCGTCCATGACCGTGCCGAGCCGGATGGTGCTGGCCAACATGGCGATGGAGGCCGGAGCAAAGACCGCGATGGTCGAGCCGGACGCCACAACTGTCGAGTGGTACAAGGGGATCGATGTCTCCGATGGCATCGTCCGTTCGGACCCCGACGCGGTCTATGGCCGCCGTCTCAAGATCGACGTCTCCGCACTTCCGCCCATGGTCTCGGGCCCCCACAAGGTGGAGGCTGCTTACCCCGTCGAGAAGATGGAAGGCGTCAGGGTCGACCAGGCGTTCATAGGCACGTGCACGAACGGGCGTCTCGAGGATCTCGTGGCCGCGGCCCGCGTGCTCAAAGGGCGCAAGGTCCATGCAGGGTGCAGGCTCATAGTCGCGCCCGCATCCAGGAATGTGCTGATCGAGGCGATCGACAAGGGCGCCGTGCAGGCCATCGTCGAAGCTGGGGGTACCATCCTGCCTCCTGGGTGCGGCCCGTGCCTGGGAGCGCACGAGGGGGTTCTAGGCGCCGGGGAAGTGTGCATCTCGTCCAGCAACAGGAACTTCCGAGGGAGGATGGGTTCCGAGGAGGCCGAGATATACCTTGCGAGCCCCGCCACGGTCGCGGCCAGCGCAGTCGAGGGAAGCGTTGCGGACCCGAGGAGGATGATGTGATGGCCATCGAAGGGCGCGTCTGGAGGTTCGCGGACGACATCAACACGGACCTGATAATCGCGGGCAAGTATCTCGAGAACTACGATCCGTCGTACCTGGCGTCTCACGCGATGGAGGGCGCGAACAAGGAGTTCGCCGCTGCGGTCCGGCCGGGCGACATCATCATCGCGGGATCGAACTTCGGAAGCGGCTCAAGCAGGGAGCAGGCGGTCATCGCCCTCAAGCACTGCGGCGTGAGCGCGGTCGTGGCGCGGTCGTTTGCGCGGATATTCTACCGCAATGCCGTCAACCTTGGCCTCTTGGTCGCGGTCTCGCGGGACGCGGTAGACGTGTTTCCCGAGGGCGCAGTCGTAGGGATTGACCTCGACCATAACCGAGTCGTGGCTGCAGGGGGAGGCAAGGAGGCGTCACTCGATCCTCTGCCTACCCACGTGAAGCGGATCCTGGACGAGGGCGGTCTCGTGCCATTCATAAAGAAACAGCTCAGGGAAAGGGAGCTGACGGATAGGGACGGCCCATGCTCATTGACCGACTGAGGCGCTGGGCCCCGATGGATGACCGCCTCCATGGTTCAGGACGTCTGCGGCCTGGTCTTGATGGGGCTACTACTCACCTTCGTGTAAGTGGTTCTCAAACTACTTCCCCACAGGCCGCGAGAGCCCGACGGACCCGCATACAATAGCATATAATACAGCCGGCCAATCCCTCTCCCAGGGCCCGTGGGGTAGCTAGGACATCCTATTGGCCTTCGAAGCCGAAGACCCGGGTTCGAATCCCGGCGGGCCCGCACCCACTCTACTAGCTAGGATCCAACTTGCGTTTTGGGGTTTTGCGTTGCACGCGATTCTCGATCCTGCCGGACTGATGACCCTGGGAAGCAAGGCGATGGAAGTGTCGCCTCCTCTGTGGGGCCTTTCTTCAGGGCTGGTCTTGCCGTCGCTCGAGGGTCGTACGGACCCATTGGAGTGAGATTCAGCCGAAAGACCACGGCCCAATCATGAAATATCGTCCTGACCCCATACACCTAGCCGCACGGGTGAAGCGCCACCTTAGGCAACAGACACGAAGCGGAGATTCCTTGAGGAGTTGATTGATTTGGCGGGATCGAAGAAAGGCACGGAGTATGTGTGCGAGGTGTGCGGAACAAGACTTCTTCTGATGGAAGGCGGCGAGGGCTGGGTGGAGGACTTGGTGTGCTGCGAGGTTCCCATGACGGCGAAGGCCCCGAAGAAGAGCAAGGCAAAGCCGAAGAGGAAGACCAAGGCGAAGAAGCGGCGCTAGGGTCCGCGCAATCAAGCCATGCGTTTTCCCTTTTTCGAAGCCTCTCCCATTGTGCGCAGTAAGCGATTCATCTCCACTCTCCGGGATGCTAGGCGAGCTAGCCGATCCGCATGAGCTCGGCCTCGGATCCCACCCGGTCGAGAACATGCGGCTTCAGGAACAGCCATAATCCCTCGATAGGGTTCACGCAAGGGGGGTACAGTGACAGAAGGAACAGCTCCATGCGCCCGTCGATGTCGTCCAGGAGCTTCTCGATACGCCTCCTCTTCAGGGCGTGGAGGAGCGCGTCGCTGACGACCCACGGCTTGCCCCTCCTGAAGCGCACGCCGTCCTTCGGGCGTGGCTGGCGTATGCGCTCTCAGTAATCTTGCGCTCGTCTCCCCCATGCACGCTGGTCGGAGGGCGAAGGGCCACGCGATCGTGGAATAGCCCTTGTTGCGTGGGCTGATGCGAACGCGTCCGAGGAGCCGCTCGCCAGGCTTGCGCCCCGCTGGCTATCTCTGGTCAACGATCTGGATCAGGTGGTACCCGAACTTGGTCTTGACCGGGCCGACCGTGGCGCCTTTCTGGCCGGAGAAGCACGCATCCTCGAACTCCTTGACCATCTGCCCGCGGCCGAACCATCCCAGATCCCCGCCCTTCTTTCCGGACGGACAGTCGGAATACTTCTTCGCCAGGTCCGCGAAGTTCTCGCCAGCGTTCATACGGGACAGGAGGTCCCTCGCCTTGTCCTCGTTCTTGACCAGGATGTGCGCCGCATGGACTTGCCTTGCCATGACGCGCGAAATGGGGTCGGGGGATAAGAACATTGCCGGACACCGAGACAGTGCGTCGAACCTACATCTTGACATACATCATGCACATATGCGGGTTCGATGGGCGAATATCAGGTCGGCACAAGGACACGCCGCGAACGGGTCAAGGGATTCCTCGTGCTTTCTAGGCTGCCCTTCCTCCTTCCGGGTCTGGCGGCCATGGTGACGGGCGTGTGTCTGGGCGTGGAGGCGATGCCGGGGGCCCGGACGGGGCTCGTGTGGATGGCCATTTCCGGCATCGCGCTGATCATGCTCGCAACATACTACTTCAACGAGTACTTCGACTTCGAGGGGGACGTCCTCAACAGGAAGTTCACGAAGTTCTCGGGCGGCAGCAGGGCCCTCCCGGACAGCATGGTGTCAAGGAATGTCGCGAAGATCGCGGGATGGGCGACGGTGGCGGTACTCGCCATGTACGCAGCAATCTACATGCTCTTCTACTTCAAGGACTACCCGCTGCTGCTTCCTCTGGCGCTCTTCGGGGCGTTCTGCGGCGTATTCTACTCGCACACGCCGTTCAAGTGGTCCTACAGAGGGGTCGGAGAGATACTGATTGGCGGCTGCTACGGCGTGCTCGCGGTCGTGAGCGGATACTACGTCTCCTCGGGGGAGCTCTCGCTCAAGATGGTGGCGATCGCGATACCTGCCTCCCTCAGCATATTCGCGGTCATAGTCTGCAACGAGATACCCGACTACGAGGCGGACGTCGTCGTGCACAAGATGAACCTGGTTGCCAGGATGGGGCCCAAAAAGGGGGCCGCCATGTACGCCGTCTCGATGGGGCTCCTCTACCCCTTCATGCTGGCGAGCATACTCTTCGGAGTCCCGTGGACCATCGCAATTGCCGGCCTGCCGGTCCTCGCCCTCTCGGCGATGGCCATCGGAAGCGTGGCGAAGGGGGGCTTCCTCAAGCCACAATCGGAACAGATGCTGTCCGCAGTGACCCTCGTCGCGAACCTGCTCTCGGCACTGCTCTTCATCCCCGTCGTCTTGATATGGTGAGCGCTTGGGCGCGCCGAAGACCAAGCCCTTCTATGAACCGCCCTCGCTCCTGGCGAAGCAGATAAGGAGCGCCCTCCTGATCCGAAGGCTGACCGATTGGACCCGCCTGCCCTGGTGGACGACGCAGGCGGACAAGCTCTTCAGGATAGCCGCCGGATGCCAGGGCATCGGGTGCTTCGGCTATCCGGTCCATCCCGTCTGGGAGGTCACGTCGAGGTGCAACCTCACGTGCGAGCACTGCCATGCTAGGGGCGACGAGAAGGGCACGCCCGACGAGCTGACGACCGAGGAAGGGAAGACCCTCGTGATCGACCGGCTGACGGAGGTCTCCGACTTCAAGAGCCTGGTGTTCTCCGGCGGCGAGCCGCTCGTCCGCGAGGACATATTCGAGCTGATAGCCCATGCGAAGCACAGAGGATTTTACCCGCTCGTGGCGACGAACGGGACGCTGATCACGCCCGAGGTCGCCGGCCAGCTCAGGCGAGCAGGGACGCTGGGCGTCGCGGTCAGCATAGACTCGACCATTGACGACGTTCACGACGCTTTCAGGAGGAAGCGAGGGGCCCTCAGACTCGCAAAGGAGGGCATCGCGAACGCCGAGGCGGAGGGGATGTACATCCAGATCAACATCACCGCGTCCCAGGTGAACAGGGAGGAACTCCCGATGATCATCGAGTATGCGGACCGACTCAAGGCGCACGTCATCCTGCTCTACCAGTTCATACCGACCGGCCGCGGGACGGAGAACGCCCAGCTGGAGCTGACCCGCGAGCAGCTGAGGGAGGAGATCCTGCAGGCCGGAGCACAGCAGAGAGACCTCCACCCGGTGATCGCGCCCGTGGGACTGCCCGAGTACTGGGCCCTCCACAACGTGCTCAAGAACGGGGGAAGAAGGAGTAGCGTGCTCAGGGGGTGCATCTGCGGGAACGGGATGTTCTACATCAAACCGAACGGCGATGTCTGGCCCTGCGCCTTCGTCCCGATGAGCGGAGGGAATCTCAGGGAGCTCACCCCGCGGCAAATATGGG
>JBBIUZ010000004.1:9692-40607 GCA_037439985.1 Methanobacteriota archaeon
CTGCTCGCAGCGGGAGATGTGTGGCGGCTGCAGGGCGCGGTCTTACGCGCGCACTGGCAATCTGTTCGCCGAGGACCACATGTGCCCATTGACGTCGTCCGAGAGATCGGCCGGAACCTAGGGGATTCCTCCACGGCCTCTCGGCCCCTGCCGTCCCGCAGAACCGTAGCTAGGAGCTGGATGGCAAGCTATATAATTTAGGTTGGCCTAACTCCTCCACGATGAGCTCGGATATCACGGAGCAGTACCTGAAGACGATCTACAGGCTGACCGAGGACGGCGGCGAGGCCACGACCTCGGACATCGCCTCCGAGCTGGGCGTGGCGCCTTCGAGCGTGACCGAGATGCTCCACAAGCTCTCCGCTAGCGGATACGTCAGGCACGAGCCGTACAGGAGCGTGAAGCTGAGGCCCAAGGGACGGAGGATCGCCGCCAAGGTCACGCGGAAGCACCGGCTTCTGGAGCGGTTCCTGACGGATTTCGTAGGCATCAGAGGGGCGAGCACGCACGAGCAGGCATGCAAGATGGAGCACGCTCTCACGGACGAGGCGGAGCACAGCCTCTGCAGGATGATGCATCATCCAAGGGAATGCCCCGACGGGCGCAGGATCCCGAAGTGCGAGAGAGACATCACCTGCGACAAGTGCACGAGCTTCGACGTGCCCCTGTCCATATTGGACGAGGGGGAGACGGCGGTCATATCACATCTCGTGTCGAAGAACACCGACGAGCTCTGCTCCATGCTGGCCATGGGGTTCGTGCCAGGGTGCGAGATAAAGGTGGAGAAAAGGGTTCCGATGGGAGGGCCCATCATAGTAAGCCTCAAGGGGACCAGGGTCGCCCTGGCCCGCAGCCGAGGAGACATGCTTCACGTCACAAGGCCCGGATAGGAGGCTGCGTTTCTTGGAAATCGCTCTGGCTGGCAATCCCAATGTGGGGAAGAGCATGGTTTTCAGCAGGCTCACAGGCGTCGGTGCGATAACATCGAACTACCCGGGCACGACCGTCGAGTTCTCCGAGGCGAAGGCCAAGTTCATGGGTCTAACGCTCACCGTGATCGACCTGCCAGGCACATACTCGCTGGCCGGAAGCACCGAAGACGAGCGGGTCACCGTGAATCTGCTCTCGGAGAGAAGGCCAGACGTCGTCATCGCGGTCCTGGACGCGACGAGACTCGAGCGCAACCTCGTGTTCCTCTTCGAGCTTCTCGAGGGAGGATACAACGTCGTCGTCGCGCTGAACATGTACGACGATCTGAGGAAGAGCAGGCTCAGGGTGGACATACGGAAGCTTGAGCTGCTGCTCATGGTTCCGGTCATCCCGACGGTCGCGACCAAGGGAGAGGGCATCGACTCGCTGCTCTACACCGCCGTGCAGATCAGGCACAGGAGCAAGTTCGAGGTGAGATACGACTCGCACATCGAGGAAATGATCAAGGAGCTCCAAGAGGTCATCGGGCCGGAGACGGGAGGGCCTCCGGCAAGGAGCGCTGCGATCCGGCTCCTCATGGGCGAGCGGGCAGTCGTGGACAAGGCCTCGGCCAAGGCCAGGCAGCGGTCCGCGGAGATGCGCGAGGAGTTCCGGAAGATCCACGACGAGGACATCGTGGTCCACATTCAGCGGGACCGGTTCGGAGAGGCTGGCAGGACAACGAAGGAGGTGGTCAGCAGAGCGGAGGGCGCCAGGAGCGGCAAGAGCATTGCGAAGGACATCACCCTCAGGCCGCTGACCGGACTCCCGATCCTCGCGGGCGTCCTCGCCCTCATGTTCCTAACGCTGGTGTTCGTCGGAGGGGCGATAGAGAACCTCCTCACGAGCGCCTGGGCGCAGACCGGCGGGTCGTTCATGAGCGACCTCGGGGCCAGGAGCGGGAGCAGCCTCGTGGCCGGCGTCCTCGACGGCATCTCGCTCGGAATAGAGGCCATTCTCGCGATCGTCGTGCCGTACATCATGGTGTTCTACCTCATGCTCTCGGTCCTGGAGGACACGGGCTACCTAGTGAGGGTCGTGTCACTCCTGGACGGCGTCATGCACAAGCTCGGGCTGCACGGCAGGGCCATAATCCCGATGGTGGTCGGGTTCGGCTGCAACGTCCCGGCGATACTAGCCACGCGAGCGATGGGGTCCAAGAGGGAGCGTCTGATACTCGCCACCCTGATCACGATGACGGTCCCCTGCTCCGCTCAGACCGCCATCATCATGGGGGCCGTCGCGAAGTACGCCGGAATCTGGTGGGCCCTGCTGATCTACATCATCCTGATGGGGATGCTGGTCCTCATCGGTCTCCTGTTGCACAAGGTGATCAAGTTCGAGCCCACTGGGCTTTGCATCGAGATCCCGGACATGAGATGGCCGACGGCGAGGCAGACCGTCATCAAGACCTACATCAGAATCAAGGAGTTCCTGACGATTGCCTTCCCGCTGCTGCTCGCAGGCAGTGTAGTCATAGAGATCCTGATCACATACAACGTGCTGCAGACGCTGCTTCAGCCCGCCGGTCCCTTCATGGCCGCCGCATTCGGGCTGCCCGCGATAACCGCCGTGGCGTTCGTGTTCGGCATACTCCGGAAGGAGATGGCCCTCCAGATGCTGATAGTACTCGCAGGGAATCTCGACCTACCATTGTTCCTGACGAACCATCAGATGTTCGTCTTCGCGCTCATCATGGCCATCTTCATGCCCTGCCTCGCGACGATCGCCGTGATGCTGAAGGAGTTCGGGCTCAGGAGCACTGCGAGCGTGACTGCGGCATCGATAGGGATGGCCTTCGCGATGGGCGCTCTTGCGAACCTGCTCCTCAATGTGCTGTGAGCTCGGGCGCTACCGCACGAACATCGACTGATCCTCGTCCGTGTGTATGCGCACTGGGACGTTGACCTGTCCTCTGTAGTCCTCTGTAGTCCTGGTCAGGACGGGCTCGTCCCCGTCCCTCAGCAGAACATACTGGGACCTCGCCCCCGTGACTATCAGCAGGAGTTTGACCCTACCTTCCATCTCTTTCTCGACGGAGCAGCCCCAGATCAGTCTCGAGTCGGGCTTTATCTTGCCGGTGATGAGCTCGGCGGCCTTCGCGGCCTCCTGGATGTTCAGGTCGGGCCCGCCCACGACTCTCACCAGCGCGCCCCTCGCGTCCTTCAGATCGATCTTCCCCAGAAGCGGCGACTCCAAGGCCTCGCTTACTGCATCCTCTATCCTTTCCCCGGGCTTGCCAACGGCCTCGCCGACGCCTATGAGAGAGACCCCGCCCTCGTTGAGGATCGTCCTCAGGTCTGAGTAGTCGACGTTCACGAGGCCCGCGCGCGTCAACATATCCGTGAGACCTCCGATCGTCTGGAGGAGCAACTCGTCAGCGACCTTGAAGGCCGCCTGGACGGGCAGGTTCGGGACGAGCTCGATCAGCGTGTCGTTGGGGATGACGATGGTCGTGTCGCATATCTTGGAGAGCCTCGAGAGCCATCTCATGGCGTTCTCCATCCTCAGCTCGCCCTCCGACCTGAAAGGCAACGTGACGACGCCTATCGTTAGCGCGCGCGTCGTCTCCTTGGCAACGCGGGCGGCCACAGTGGAGGCTGCGGTTCCCGTCCCGCCGCCCATCCCTGCGGTGACGAAGACTATCTGAGCGTCCTTGAGGAACTCCTTCATCTCGATCTCGTTCTCCAACGCGGCCTTCTCGCCCACCTCTGGCCGGGCTCCCGCGCCCAGCCCCCGCGTTGTCGTCTTGCCGATAAGGAGCTTTCTCGGGGACCTGATTGTCAGAAGGTGCTTCGCGTCCGTGTTCACCGCGAGCATTTCCACGTTGGACAGACCATTCTCGACGCACCGGTTCACGGTGTTGCATCCAGCGCCACCGCATCCGACAAGCTTTATGCAGATGTCGAGCTGGTTCGCGATCTTCTCAATTTCCTCATCCTCTGCCGTCCTCGGCATGGTCTGAGCGTTCTGCTCGTGATCTCCGGGTGCCATTCCGAGTGCACCCTCAATAAGACTTCTTGGCATGGTGCATCCCGTAGGTATACTTGGTTGCCACTAGTATTTAAGAAGTTCTGGTCCTCGGGCCAGCCACGCGCCCGCGCGTGCGCTGGTCCGCGCGGGCGCGCGCACGCCAGTTATCTGGATGCATGCGAGATGGACTCTCGACGGCCCACGACGCGAAACGGAAAAACCCGAAGAGCCACTGGAGGGATTCGGACCCTCGACCTACGCCTTACCAAGGCGTCGCTATGCCTCTAAGCCACAGTGGCTTTCGTGCTCGGCCGCAAGGCATCTTGCCATGCATATTAAAAGGTTGTTGGGCCCCTTCTCCGTTCACTATGCTGGCCTGACTGGCGAGCGCCGAAAGACCTGCCAGCGGGCATGCTCATCAGAGCACGTATGTGACGATGTAAAGGATCTCGCCCGAGATGAACGCGACGAACCAGACGACATAGAGGATTGGGGTCAACCTCTTGTGGAGACTGCTCTTCTTTCCAGTCTTCCACTGGAGCAGCCCCGTCGACAGGACGATCAGCTCGAGGACGATC
This sequence comes from Methanobacteriota archaeon, assembly GCA_037439985.1. Classification (GTDB taxonomy): domain Archaea; phylum Thermoplasmatota; class Thermoplasmata; order UBA10834; family UBA10834; genus COMBO-56-21. The sequence continues at coordinate 14,213 of JBBIUZ010000004.1, forward strand.
ACCACCGCCGCGATCGTGCCATGGACTGCGCCGAATATCAACAGGCCGCCTGTCACCACCACGGTCGTCCGCGCGAGCATGTAGAGAAGCGATGCGCTCAGGTCCCAGAGGACCCCGACGGGGCCTGTCAGCTTGTGATACGGAAGCTTCCTCTTGCCAGTGTAGTAGGCATGCGTGTAGAGTGCGGCCACGGGAATCAGAGCGAGCGCAATGAATGTGCTGACGAAAGGTGCTGATGCCATTGTGCGGGTCAAGGCAATTGGGTTTATCTACCTTGCCCCACGACGGCCTCCTGCGGATCTGGCCATCGGTATCCGCATCATTTATTAGAACGCACAGGGATGATTCGGCCAGATGAAGGAATCGCAAAGCAGCTTCGATGTCACTGCCTCAGTCAGAAACCTTCAGGATATGGTCGGCGGGTACATCGACAAGATATACCACCCCGAGCGCGACCACCTCGTCCTGTCCGTCAGGATGCCAGGGGAGGGCAAGGCTTTCATCCACTTCCGCGTGGGGAGATGGCTCTACAGATCGGACGCTGGTCAGGAAGGGGGGAAACCGCCTTCTGACTTCGCGATGATGCTGAGGAAGAGGATCGCCAATGCGAGGATCTCCGCTGTGAGGCAGCAGGGGTTCGACAGGATAGCCGTGCTCACGCTCGAGAGGGACGGGGCATGGGAGCTCGTGTTCGAACTCTTCGCGGAGGGGAACATCGTCCTTGTCAAAGACGGCGTAATCGTCCAGCCGCTCACGAGCCATACGTGGAAGCACAGGGACGTGAGGGCGAGGCGGGAGTTCCTGTTCCCCCCGCCCGTGCCCAATCCGTCATCCATCTCCACGGATGAGCTGCTGTCGCTCCTGAGGGCGTCCGAAACGGACCTGGTCAGGACAGTTGCGACGAGGCTGAACACTGGCGGACGGTACAGCGAGGAGATATGCTCGAGAGCGGCCATCGACAAGCGGAAGCTGGCCAAGGATCTGACAGCGGAGGAGGCAGGGGCGGTCCTGCGGGCAGTGAAGGAGATCCGGTGCGAAATCCTTGCGAGCGGGCAGGGGTTCGTCATATTCAAGGGCCCGACGGTCGAGGATGTGGTCCCTGTCAGGATGCGGATCTACTGCGACCATCGGGTGGAGGAGCACGAGACGTACTCCAAGGCCGTCGAGAGCTACATCGGCAAGATCCCGAGAGCTACGGATGAGAAGCCGAAGGAGGCCGCGCTCGAGATGGAACGGCTGAGGAGGAAGCTGGCACAGCAGGAGGCCGCAGTCACGAGACTGCAGGACGAGGTCAGGGAGCACCAGCTCATGGGAGACTTCATGTTCGCGAGCTATCTAGCCATCTCAGGCATCCTCTTCTCCGCCAAGAAGAGCCTGTCAGAATCGAGCCCGATGGAGGGGATCCCGGGGTTCGTCTCATACGACGGCAAAAGCGCGACCCTCGTCGTTAGGGTGAATGACGTCAAGGTGAAGCTCGATGCGAAAGGTTCGGTCGAGTCCAACGCCCAGCTGTCGTACGAGGAGTCCAAGCGTGCGAGGAAGAAGCTCGATGGGGTGCTCGCCGCGCTCGACGAGACGAGGAAGGCGATCGAGGACTCCGCGAAAGGCGAGAAGACTTCTGTCGAGCAATCTCGCAAGAGGCATGCCGAGACGAAGAAGTTCTGGTTCGAGAGGTTCAGGTGGTTCGTCTCGAGCGAGGGCGCGATCGTGCTGGGCGGGAAGGACGCGAGGGGCAACGATATGCTCGTCAAGAAGCACCTGCAGGCAGGCGACAGGTATGCGCATGCCGACATCCACGGGGCTCCGAGCGTGGTCGTCAAGATGAAGGACGGCGTGACGGAGAGGACGCTCCGCGAGGCGTGCGAGTTCGCGGTGGCCACCTCCAGGTCATGGAACGCCAGGGTCGGCTCCGGAGTGGGCTATTGGGTCCTTCCCGAGCAGGTTAGCAAGACGCCCGAGAGCGGCGAGTATCTCGCCAAAGGGGCCTTCGTCATCCGCGGGAGGCGGAACTACTCCGATAAGCTCGAGATCAAGCTCGGCGTGGGCGAGATCGATTTCGAAGGGCATCGGAAGGTCATGTGCGGACCCGAGGGCGCCGTAAGGGCCAACTCGAAGAGGTTCGTCGTCATCAGACCCGGCCAGGTCGACAAGGACGAGTTCGCGATGAAGCTTGCGGCCGTGTTCGAGGTGCCCGTCGAAGAGGTCCAGAGCATCCTCCCGCCCGGAGACATCCAGGTCGTCGAACAGGTCGGCATGGTCATTTCGTGATCATCGACCGGAGGGCCTTCAGCTCCTTCCTGTACATCTTGTCTCCAGCGGGCGTCTCCAGGATCATGGGCACCCTCTCGAGCCTGTCATCGTTCACAAGGCTGCGGAAGGGCTCGAGCCCAAGGTATCCCTTGCCGATCTGCTCATGCCTGTCCTTGTTGGACCCCAGCATCCCCTTCGAGTCGTTCAGATGGACGGCCTTGAGGCGGTCCAGGCCGATCACGTCATCCAGCCTCTGCATCGTCTCCTCGTACCCCTTCTTCGTCTTTATGTCGTAGCCTGATGCGTATGCGTGGCACGTGTCGAAGCACACGCCGACGCTCTTCTGATCCTCCATGGTGTCGATGATCTCCGCGAGCTCCTCGAACGACTTCCCCAGCAGATTGCCCGCTCCCGCAGTGATCTCCAGCACCTGGATCACCTCTCTCCCGCCGAACTCCTTGCGGGCCCAGTCGAGAGACTCTGCAATCCTCTTCGTGCCCGTCCGGATGCCGGAGCCCATGTGCGATCCCGGATGGAAGATCAGCTTCTCCACTCCCAAGTGCCTAGCCCTGACCATCTCCTCGAGGAATCCCTCCCTCGAGTTCCGGAGGAGGAGTCTATCGGGGCTGCCGAGGTTGATCAGATACGAGTCGTGTACTACGGTCTCGACGATCCCGAACTTGCGGCAGTTGTCCCTGAACCTCTCACACTCGTCCAGCTCCAGGGGCCTGGCCTTCCACTGCATCTGGTTTTTCGAGAATATCTGCATGCAATCGCAGGTGAGCGCGCGCCCGCGCTCAGGCGCCTCCTCCACCCCGCCCGTTATCGAGATGTGCGCTCCCAGACAACCCAAGGTCGAGACCTCCGGATGGTTATCCACGAACGACTACATAATCCTAGAATCTACCCTTGGTTCTCGAAGTCCATCACGAAGGCGTACGAGCCGTCTGCGGGCTTGGATTTCGTCGGCACGCCGGCCTTGTGCATCAGGGCGATCATGGCGATGTTGTCCCGCATGACCTCGGCAGTCAAGCCCTTGATCTTCTTCGCCTTGGCAATGGAGACCAGGGACTTCATCAGGAAGGTGCCGATGCCCTTGCTCTGGTAGGCGTCCGCGACGAGGAACGCGATCTCCGCCCTTTTCGTGGCGGGGCTCAGGTAGTAGCTGCCCACGCCCACGATCTTCTGCTTGGGACCGCTCTCGGCAATCGCAACCAGCGACATCTCCGTCTCGTAGTCGATGCAGCACAGCTGCTGGAGCTTCCTGTGGGGCATCGACTTCAGCATGTTGAAGAACCTGTTGATGATCGACTGGTCGCTCAGGTCGTAGAACATGTCGCTCAGCATCTCCTCGTCTGTCGGCTGGATCGGCCTCACGACAAGCTCCTGCCCGTCCTTCGTCGTCATCGTCGTCTCCAGCTCCTCCGGATACCGGACGCTCTCCTCCGGGAGCATCTGATCCTCGTACACGTAGTGGAGCAGCTTGGCGCCCTCGAGCAGCTTCGCGCGGAATTTTGGGTGGGCGATGTTGATGAGGGCCATCGCCCTCTCCCTGATGTTCTTCCCATGCAGATACGCGACGCCCCATTCCGTGACGACGTAGTGTACGTCCCCTCTCGTCGTTACGACCCCTGCGCCCTCCGCGAGGTTCACGGATATCCGTGACACGGTATCGTTTTTCGCGGTGGACGGCAGGGCGATAATCGGTTTGCCGTCCTTCGATCTGGCGGCACCCCGGACGAAATCCAGCTGTCCGCCTATGCCAGAGTAGAACATGGTCCCGAGGGAGTCGGCGCATATCTGGCCCGACAGGTCGACCTCTATCGCCGAGTTGATGGCGACCATGCTCGGGTGCTGCGCAATCACGAACGGGTCGTTCGTGTACTCAGTCGGCCTGAACTCCACGGCGGGGTTGTCATCCACGAAGTCGTACAGCTTCTGGCTCCCCATGCAGAAGGACGCGATAGTATGACCCGTGTGTATTGGCTTCTTCGAGTTGTTGATGACCCCACTCTCGACGAGGTCGATGAAACCGTCCGAAAACATCTCCGTGTGTATTCCCAGGTCCTTCTTGTCGGTGAGGTAGTGCAGGACCGAGTCCGGGATCGTCCCGATCCCCATCTGGAGGGTGGACCCATCCTCGATCAGGCTTGCGATGTTCTTCCCGATGCGCCTCGCAACCTCGTCCGCCCTCTCGTGCTGGGCATACAGCAACGGGACGTCGACAGGGACCGCGATGTCGATGTCGTCCATGTTTATGAAGCAGTCTCCGAGGGCCCGGGGCATGCGCGGGTTGATCTCCGCAATCACCTTCCGCGCTGACTCCGCGCCCGACTTGACGACATCGGTGGAGACGCCGTAGCTGCAGTATCCGTGCTTGTCCGGCAGCGATACCTGGATGAGCGCGACGTCTATCGGGATCTGCCCGGACCTGAACAGCGCGGGGATCTCTGAGAGGAACACAGGCGTGTAGTCCGCCCTTCCTTCAGCGACGGCCATCCTCGTGTTCGCCCCGATGAAGAAGGCGTTGTGCCGGAACTGGTCCGTGAACTTCTCCTCGGTGTACGGCGCGACGCCGAGCGTCATTATGTGCATGATCCGGGTGTCGGCCAACCTGCCCGCACCTTCGATCAACGCCTTCACGAGCGTCTGAGGCTCCGCTGCGCCGGAGCCGATGAACACCTTGTCCCCGCGCCTGACCCCTGCGACGGCGCGCTCAGCGGTGCTCAGCTTGTCCGGGTAGTCCTTTTGCCAGTCTGGGTTGATCACGCTCTTCGCATGCGAATTGGCGTGTTCCGACATACTCAACCTCTTTCTCAGCGCGAGTCCTGATGCTCTTTACACGATATCCGATTATAACGATTGCGTCTGTACGCGCTCCGAAACGGCGCTGTCAGTCAGCACGCTGCGGACGGCCCTGGCGCGGCCCGTCTACTCCTTCTTGGTCCCGCCACCCGCTCCGAAAGTCAGGACAAGTGCCCTGATGTCGGTCAATTCGCCCCCGATCCTCACGATCACCGCATCCTTGTCCGGGAACTGCATCTCGGGGTGCTCCAGGCACCACGCATCGAAGACCTCCGAAGGCGATATCTGATAGAGCTCCCTCAGGACAGAGGAGCGGTATGGAGCGATGTTTCGGAAGGCCCGCTCCAGGAGTTCGGCGAACTTGAAGTTCCCGTCGAGCCACGCATCGACATCTTCCTGCTCCATCCTGCCGAGGCTGTCGATGAGGAGTCTCATGATGGCCGACTTCCACGCCGACTTCAATCAGGTCGCCTCTTCTCGGGGAGCATCTTGCCCGGGTTCATGATGCCTTCTGGGTCGAGCGCCTTCTTGATGCTCCTCATGGCGTCCAAGGCGACCTCGGAGTACTCGAGGTCCAGATTATCCCTGTGCTCGATGCCGACGCCGTGGCAGCTCGATATCGAGCCCCCGAGGCCCGTGGCTAGTTCCGCGATGTCCCTCAGGAGGGCCTGGTACTCGTTCCATGCATCGGGCCCCTTCGGGAGGTAGAATCTCCCGGCCATCATCCTGTACCTTCCAACATCCAGCGAGAGCTTCTCGCCCGGGAGAGGGTTCGAGCGGTGCTTGGGCATCACCTCGTTCCAGAGCCGGTCGTAGAACTCGCGCATCCGCTCGATGGGAACATATGTGGTCAGCACGTCCTGAGGATCCGTCATGGCCCTGGCGCCGCACCACTGTATCGTGTATCTCTCCATGAACTTCGCAGCATCCTCGCGCTTCGCGAGCACGCCCCCCGTCTCGCGCACTATCCTCTCCACATATTCGATCTGGGCCTCGACCTCTCCTCTCGTGCCCTCGAAGCCCAGATAGAACACCCCGTTCCTGCCCTCTGGAGCGCTCAGAGAGGAGGCGTCCTCGGCCTCGTACGCCTCCCCGCCGGTGAACGTGACGCATGTCGACATCGTCCGCATGGCCGCCTCGTTCGCGGACCAGAAGTCGGAATAGAAGGCGAGCACTGCTTCCTTGGCCTCCGGGAGCGGCTCCACCCTCAGCGTCGCCTCCGTGATGATGCCGAGGGTGCCCTCCGCGCCCACGAAAAGCTGGTGCAGTCGGTAACCGGTGGACGTGTAGAGTATCTTCGGACCGGTTCTCATGACCTGCCCGTTCGCGAGCACCACCTCGAGGGACATGACCCGATCGGCAATGGTGCCGTACTTCTGGTGCTTCCTGCTGAAGCCCGATGTGGAGATGGATCCTCCAACGGTCGCGACCCTGAACGATCCCTGCTCCTGGTTGAGCGCGAGCCCGTGCTCCGCGAGGCTCTCCTCGAGCGCCTTGAGCGTAACGCCCGGCTGGACGGTCACACATAGGTTCGGCACGCTGATCTCCACCACGTTGTTCATACGGATCGTGTCGACCACGATGCCGCCGGTCACAGGTACTATCATGCCCGTCCTGTTGGAGCCGCCGCCCTTCGGGATGACGGGCACCTTCAGCTCCTTCGCTATCGTCACTATCTTCTGGACATCAGAGGTGGTCTCCGGGAGCGCGACCGCGTCCGGGAAGTACTTGTAGTCCTCGTCGAACCGTATCCTGAAGGTGTCCTTTGTGTAGGGCACGAGGTCCGACCTGCTCGACAGGACCTTCTCCTGCCCGATGGCCGAAGCTAGACGAGCCAGCAGCTCGCCCCTCTCATCCGGGCTCATCATCGGCGTCCGCCCTCCGCATCTGTCGACAGCCTGTCCAGGAACACCGACAGCTCCTCGACCCTCATGCGCGAGCCGGACGAGGACGCCGCGCCGCGGAGCGTCTGAACACAGAAGGGGCACGTCGTGATGACGGCCTCGGCACCCGTCGTCTCCGCCTCAAGCAGCCTTCTCCTCGCGGCCTTCATGGATACTTCCGGGTACGCCGTCTTGACGCCGGCCCCTCCGCCGCAGCATCTCGACATCTCCCTCGAGTTTCTCATCTCCACGAGCTCAAGCCCGGGCACCGACAGCAGGACCCGCCTGGGTTCATCGTAGACCTCGCTGTGCCTCCCCAAATGGCACGGGTCGTGATACGTCACCTTGATCGTCCTGTCCGGAAAACGCAGCCGGCCATCCGAGACGAGCTCCGCCATCAGCTGGGTCGAATGCTTTATCGAGATATCGTCTGACAACCCCGGGTAGTCCTGAGCAAGCGTCTTGAAGCAACCCGCGCACGCTGTCACTACTGTCTTGACGCCGGTCGCCCGTATCCTCCGCTCGTTCTCGGCCCTGAGCTTCTCGAACATGCGAGCAGCGCCTATCCTCTTCGCCGTCGACCCGCAACACACCTCGTCGTCCAGAAGCAGGCCGTACTTGATTCCGGCCTTGTCCATGAGACTGGCCAGCGCCCTCGGGCCTTCCTCGAGCGTGCGATCGAGCGCGAACGTGCAACCCACGTAGAACAGCGTGTCGGCCTTGCCAGGCACGAGCCTCCTCTGCTTGAGGCCCCTGGTCCAGCGCCTCCTCGCGGTCCTCGGCTCCTGCCACGGATTGCCGTAGTTCTCCAGGCTCTTCAACAGCAAGGCGTGCTCCGGGAGCATATTGGCTCCTCCGTCCACGAGGTAGCGCCTGAAGACCTCCGTCGCGTACGAGTTCTTCAGGTCGGCAGTGCAGCTCTGCTCGTCCCTGCGGCAGAGGAGGCAGGAGTAGGCCAGCCTCACGGCGCGTCCGTCAGGCTCGACAACGCCCTGCAGGACAGACCTTATGAGCGCGTTCCTGCCCTTCGGGGAGACGCCTTCCTCAAGCAGTTCGGAATACATCGGACACTCGTCCTTGCAGCATCCGCACCTGCAGCTCGAGCATGCCTCGGCGATCTCGGCCATGCGGGCGAGTTCCGCGTCCATAAGCAAGTCCCTTTCGTCGGCGCCGCCCCCTTGACCGGCGCACCGAACCAGCAATGGGGCCAGCCGTATTTTACCGTTGGTAGAAAGGTCCCCGCCATGGCGTCAAAAAGTACATCCAAGGGCAACGCATCACGGCCATCCGGGTGTTAGCATAGCCCGGGGAAGGCTGGAGTTTCTCTCGTCGGCTGAGACGGAGGCCATCGACGCGATCTCGTTGAGAATCCTCGAAGAAGTGGGCATAGTCGTGGGAAGCGGCGGGGTTTCATCGATGCTCGTCCGTGAAGGGGCTCGGACGAGCGAGGACGGCAACCGCGTGCTCATACCTGAAGGAATGGTCAAGGCTGCCCTTTCTAGCGCCCCGAAGTCCTTCACTCTGGCATCGAGGGATGGCAAGCACGACATGCGCATCCCGACGGACGGACCGTTCTTCGTCGCGAACGGCGGCGAGGGGACATACATCAAGGACCTCGTGACAGGAGATATCCGCACGCCCACGACGGACGATGTCCGGGACTTTGCGTTCATGGTCCAGTCGCTGGACCAGATAGACTTCTGCTGGACCATGGTCGGCGCCCTGGACCAGCCGACGAACAGGAAGGGCGTCGTCGAGATGCAGGCCCTCCTGGAACACACGACCAAGCATATCCAAGGAGGCGCCATGAACGCCATCGAGGCGAGGGCGATGGTCGAGATGGCGCCCGCATTGGCAGGAAGCCCCGAGAGCTTCTCGCAGAGGCCGTTCTTCTCCGCCGTTCAATGCCCGATCTCGCCGCTGGCGTTCGAGGGCGGTCTGACGGAGGCACAGGTCGAGTTCGCGCGGGCCGGAGTGCCAGTGGTTGCCATGGTTGCTTCCATCGCCGGGCTGACCTCGCCGATCACGCTCTCGGGCACTCTCGCACAGCTCAATGCCGAGAACCTCGCGAGCCTGGTGATCACGCAGACGGCCAGGAGGGGCGCCCCGTGGATCTACAGCAGCGATTCCTCCCCGGGAGACCTCACGACCGGGACGATTGCCTACGGGGCGCTGGAAGCCAACCTGCTGAGGGCCGGGGCGGGACAGCTTGGAAGGCACCACGGTCTCCCGACCATGTGTGCCGGGTGCGGTCTCGAGGAGACCTCCCTTGCCCTGGCCGACGTCCGGGAGGGGGTGCCGTACATGGCGATGAACGCGCTCGTAGACTCGGACCTGTCCGCGGGGCTGGGCGGCATCGACAACGCCGCCGGGGCTTCGTTCGAACAGCTCGTGCTGGATGCGTGGGTCTGGGATGTCGCAAAGGAGTTCGCGCGCGCGTTCAGCACGGACCAGCATGCGGTCTCGTTCGAGACGATCAGCGCCGCCGCCCTGGACGGCAACTTCCTCGGGAAGCGGCACACGCTGACCAGGTTCAAGAAGGAGTCGGCCGTTCTCAGGAAGCCCGAGGCCATCTTCTCGGGGAAGCCGTCCTCCGGAGACCGGAAGGACCTGCTCAGGAGGGCGAAAAAGGAAGTCACGAGGATGCTCGAGGCTCCCAGGACACCCGTGACGACCAACGAAGAGTCCGCCGCGCTGGAGAGGATCGTCAGATCATTGTGAGAACGCGGGGGGAGGATGCGCCCGAGCTGGGATTCGAACCCAGGTCCGAAGCTCCGCAGGCTTCTAGGATGTCCAAGCTACCCCACTCGGGCTTCCGGGTCGTGCGGACACCTCCATGAGGGCTTCGGTAGAAAAAGGCTGCTATCGATGCCAGATCTAGTAGGTGGTCGTCCAGTCGATCTTGCCTTTCTTCCTGGCCGTCCAGTCCGCGAGCTTGAAGATTCCGACCGATATGATCAGGAAGGCCACGGCCGAGAGCAGCAGGACCAGCATCAGGAGCCAGTCGTTCATGCCGCTCAGCCCGGTTGCGCTTCCGAGGCCCGATACCACTCGCGGCTCGAGCCCCCGTCTCAGCGCCTCCATCCAATACGTGACAGGCAGCACCCTCGAGATTGACTGCGCCCAAGTCGGCAGCACGGTTATCGGGAAGATGACACCCGACAGGGCGTAGAACACGCCTGCGACCCCCTCGTTGATGCCGATGCCGTGCTCCGCAGTGAGGAAGGTGATCCCGCCGAGGGCGAGGCCCATTATGCAGAGCGTGGCGAGGCCTATCACCAGGGAGGCCAAGAAGATCGGCCACGAGATTCCCGCGAACGAGATGTCGACGCCGAGCACGAGGACGCCGAACAGCAGCGTGATGAGCACACCGACCGCGGTTATCGCAATCTTGATGGCCGCGCGGCCGAACATGTAGAAGTAGAAGCTGATGGGCGCGATGTACACCTGCTTCAGGGTCATGTAGTGCTCGCGGTCGTCGTGGATCACCCATGTCACGCCGAACAGCACCTCGGCGACGAACATGTAGAACGCGTTGCCCACGTACATGTACGAGAACGTGTCGGTCTTCGCCTGCGACACCACGAGGTACATGAACACGAGTATCAGCGTGCCCGCGAGCGGCCTCACGATGGAGTACGTCGCGAACAGGAACGGGTCCGTCCAGTTCGACTCCATCTGCCAGCCTAGCCACGCGGCGTTCCTGAATGTCCGAAGGTCGCTCCTCATTGCCATCTCAGCGTCAACCTCCCCGTGCTCTTCCCCAGCCATTCCATGTAGTCGAGCGCGACCTTCGCCAATATGATGAAGAGGAAGCACAGGACGAACAGTATGGCGAACTCGATGCCAGGCGACAGGAACGCGTACTGAGCACCGGTCTCCGGGTAGAACAGCTGCCTCAAGGCGTCGAGCCCGAGAGTGATCGGTATGAGCGACGCCCCGGCCGCCGTCCAGAACCCGAGTGCCTTCACGGGGAAGTAGAACCCCGAGAGCAGGTAGATGGGCTCAGTCATGAGGTTCGACATGTTGTACGCCTCCCTTCCGAACAGCAAGTAGAGCGAGGCGAACATCATGCCCATGCCATACAGGGCGACCATCGTGACCACGAAGACAGCGATCAGCATGACCGGGCTCGACAGGCTGAGAGTGACGCCGAAGATGACAATCCCTATCGCCATCGTCGAGCCCGCACGGACCGAAGTGAAGAAGAACCCCCCGGCGGCCATCCCCGCCAGGATGGACATGCGCGAGACAGGCGCCATCATGTAGAGGGAGAGGTTGCCGGTCTCCTTCTCCCAGTAGAGCTGCGACGCCATGCTCCACAGGATGTTCAGCCAGAACGCGGTCATCGCTCCGCCCAGGATGACGAATCCAACATACACCTTCGGAGCGTTCAAGTATCTGTAGAAGTACACCATCGCGGCAACGGTCAGGAGCGGCAGCACGACGTCGAAGACGAGCCAGCTCGGCTCCCTTCTCGCCCCGATGACCCTCGGGTATGCACGCCCCTTGATGGCCCTCAGGTTCTTGACGAGCCAGGAATCGCTCACTCCAATCCCTTCCCGACCATCTTCATGAAGACGTCCTCGAGCGTCGGTTCCGTCTTGCGAAGCGACACGATCCTCGCATGCTCCTTGAGCAGCTCGGAGACGATGTCAGCCACTGCGGACTCATCGGACAGCATGAACCTGAGCGAGGTGACGCCTCTGTCGCTGTCGTCCGCGTACGTGAAACTGACCACCCCCGGGAGCGAGCCCAAATGGTCCTTGTTCTTGAGCGTGGTCACCTCGAGCTTCAGCGTCTGGTTCATCCTCACCAGCCGCTTCAAGTTCTGCGGAGTGTCGCACGCGAGGATCCTCCCGCGGTCGATGATCGCTATCCTGTCACAGAGCTGGTCGGCCTCCGCCATGTAATGGGTGGTGAGGAGGACGGTCTTCCCCGTTCCCTTCTTCACCCAATCGACGACATAATCCCTGATCACGCGGCTCGCGTTGACGTCCAGGCCAAGCGTCGGCTCGTCGAGGAAGAGGATCTCGGGGTCGGTCACGAAGCCACGCAAGACATTCATCTTCTGCCTCTCGCCGGTCGAGAGCGTCCTCACCTTCTCGTTCTTCTTGGCGGCCATTCCGAAGAGCTCGAGCATCTCGTCTATCCTCGCGTGCGCGATGGAGCTCTTGATTCCATAGAACTGCGAGAACATCCAGAGATTCTCCCTCACCGTCAGGAGCCCGTACCCGGATACCTCTCCACCGGACACCATGTTGATCCGTTTCCGGACATCGAGGAAGTTCTTCGCGACGTCGAAGCCTGCGACGTGTGCGCTCCCCGAGCTCGGCAAAAGGAGCGTGCTGAGTATCTTCAGGAGGGTGGTCTTGCCGGCGCCGTTCGGCCCGAGGATGCCGAAGAGCTCACCCGGCCTGATCGCGAGGTCGACATCAGCGAGCGCTGTGATCGACTTGCCCTCTTTCTTCCTCTTCGGGTTGAATATCCTTGTGAGCGCCTTCGTCTCCACCGCGTACTGCATGTCGCACGCACCTGGATGGCGTTCGTATGGGTCATCCAGTATTTATCTATTGCCTTGAAATAATAATATTACCCCAATGCACCGAACCTGCCCACGGCCCCTTTCCCGGCGAACTCGAACGTGGTGACGAGAGCTCGAGCACCGCGGACAGTCCACAAAGGGCCGGTTCACGCCTCGTAGTGGGTCCGATACCTCGTGACGTAGCCCGCGATCTTGTTCCTCATCGAGACCGACTGCACGTCCGTGAGCTTGGACACCATCTGCTTGTTGTGCTGGTAGTCCTCGCTGAACTGCTCCGGGTACCTCTGGACCAGCTCGATTGCTACCCTCTTTATGTAAGTCGGTCTGATGTTGCCCATCGGCTCACCGATTGGGATTCTGGTAAGATTAACCTGTATTTATGTGTTGTGGAAGATGACCGGGACGAGTCGCGAGCGGCCAGCACCCTATCCGCGGTCTGCGGCCTCAATGAACCCCTCGTGTCATCCACTTGCCTTCAGGCTCTCGACCAGAAGCTCGTCATCCGTAGGTATCTCGCCCCTCTTGTAGGGCTTCCCGCAGGCGTACTCCCCCTCGGGGCACGGCCCGCGGAAGCATCCCGGGCCCGCGTTCTCGAAGAGAATCGGGGCGACCCGCTTCGCCTCGGCGAGCATCTTCCAGGCCATCATGCGGATCTCCCACTGGGCCCTCCTGCAGCACCTAAGGCCGAAGAAGTGCCAGAGCTCGCGCGCGTTCATGGTGATCGTGATGTTGGTATGACACGCGTTTGGCAGAACGTACCTGGCATCCTCCTTCTCCACCTTCTTGGCGAGCTGCCTATAGGCCTTCCATGCCTCATCCATGAATCTCGTGTACGTGGCCCTCGCCGCAGGGTCGCTCGCAATCGCCGGCGGGACAACATACATCGCCCTGTCCATGTCGACGTATCTCTGGCTCTGCTGCGAGTAGGAGGCGACCCTGTGCCTCACGAGCTGGTGCGTGAGCGTCCTCGAGACGCCCTCCACGCTGAAGGTGAAGTAGGCGTGCTCGGTGACGGACAGATGGCCCATCCCGACGACCTTCTTGATCATCTTCTTCGCCTTCTCGTCAGTCGTGGTCGTGAGGAGCTCGGAAGCTCCCTTCTCAGAGTAGCACGACTGCGCGGCGGCCGCGCACATCCTGTCCGGATCCTTCGTGTAGTTGAGCAGCGACACCTTCAATCGGGCACCCGCTTCCGATGTATGGAACGCGTTCCCCAACTAAATCCTTTCTAGCCGGTCGTGCGCGTCAGTCGTTGTGGTACCAGAACGAGGAGCTGAACTGGGCGGTTTCCGTCTGCTGAGCAGCGCTGTGGTCTCTGATATCCTTCAGCCGGATGACCTCGAGGTCCGTCTGCTTCAGGAGCGGGACCAGGCCGGGGATGTGCCCATCGCCCACGACCACGACGATGCTCTGGTAGTCATTCACCAGAGGGAGTATCCTCTCCGCCATGAACCTGTTCCTGTCATCTATGAGCACTTCCTTTAGCGACGGGAAGCCCTGCGAGAGCGCCTCGATGTACTCGTCCTGCTGCGCCTCGTACTTCTTCATCTCAGTCTCCACCCGCTTCTTGGACGCAAACAGGCCGGCGAAGGCCCCCGTGAACAGCGCGAGCTTCTCTCGGAACGACATGCGCCTCCACATCTGCGAGAACACGCCCGCGGCGTCCATGTCGATGAGCGCCAGCTTCGCATTCAGTTGCTCCGCCGCTGACACCCCCGCGAGCATCTCGTCTCCAACCTCGGTCCCGAACTGCTCAGCCATCCTCTTCTGGAAGTACGCGAGCATGCGGTACTGGATGGGAACGCTCCTGGTGCCCTTGACGCCGGAACGTCTCTGCATCAGAGCGTTGAACCGCGACGCGTCAAGCTCGACGCAGACGACATCCGGGCGCCGCTCCAGGACGAGCCTCTTGACCTCATCGGATATCGCGAAGACGTGCCCTACGCCGACCAGAGTTATCATGAGGTTTGGGCAATCGGGCCAGCCTTTTATTAAGCCTTTCCACCATTGGCTAGACATGGCCAGGCTGGTCGTGTTCGACATGGACGGCGTTCTCACGGACGTCGAGAGCTCGTGGGTGTACGTGCACAAGCGGTTCGGCGTCAACAATGACCAGTCACTCTGCGCATACCTGAGGGGGGAGATAACCGACCTCGAGTTTATTGACCGGGACATACGCCTCTGGAAGGACAAGGACCCGGACGTGACATCCGCCGGCATCCGCCGGATCCTCTCGGAGATTCCCTTGATGGCCGGAGCCGCCGAGACGGTCCGGAGGCTGAAGGCCAGGGGCTTCAGGACGGCGATAGTGTCCGCGGGGATAGACCTGCTCGCCGAGCTCGTTGCCCAGAAGATTCCGATCGACCTCCAGCTGGCGAACGGCCTTGAGGAGGACTCCAGCGGGAGGCTCTCGGGGAATGGCATCCTGCGCGTGCGGCTAGCGGACAAGGGAGCGGCCGTCGCCGATGTCCAGAAACGGCTCGGCGCGACGATCGAGGACACGGTCAGCGTCGGGAACTCCAGGTACGATATCCCGATGTTCGAGCAATCCCGCCTGGGCATCGCGTTCCGTCCCGCGGACGAGGACGTTAGAGGGAGTGCGGGGGCGATCGTCGAGGACGGGAATCTCTCCAGGATTCTGGACTCGGTCTGGAGCGACTAGTACCCGTGCTCTCCCACCAGCGGGACGAACACGCAACTGCCCAGGTTCTCCCTGCTCGTCCTGCCGCCCTCCCTGGTGATTCTGAAAAGGTCCTGGTACCAGCGGCCGCCCACGGGCACCAGCAGCTTGCCGCCTTCGGCCAGCTGCGCGACGAGCGGGGCGGGGACATCCGGCGCCCCCGCCGCGACGAACATCCTGTCGAAAGGCGCCTGCGCCGGAAGTCCATTCGAGCCGTCTCCCAGGGCAACCGTCACCCTGTTCGCGTAGCCCGTCTTCTTCAGGTTGTCCTCAGCCGTCGATGCGAGCGATGGTATCCTCTCGATGGTGTAGACATGGCCCTCCGGGGCGACCACCTCGGCGCAAACGGCCGCATGGTACCCCGAGCCCGCACCAACCTCCAGGACCTTCTGGCCAGGCTTCAGGTCCAGGCTCTCGACCATGATGGCGACCATGTGCGGCGCAGAGATCGTCTGGCCCTCGCCTATGGGGAGCGGAGAGTCGAAGTACGCCTCCCTCCTGAGGTCATCGGGCAGAAACTCCTCACGGGGCACCCTTCTCATGGCCTGCTCGATCGCCTTGTCCGAGATGTAGCCTCTGAGCTTCAGATCGTCGACGAGCCGGTTTCGCTCGTGTTCGAAGTCCACCATCGAGTCTGGATGGTTTCCCGGAGGCTAAAGGCTTCTCCCGCCCCTCGAGGCGCAGTTGTCGGCCCGCCTCACGATACTGGCGTAGACCCTGACGATGTCGCGCGCCCTCGCCCCGCCGGTCCTCAGCGACCTGTCCTCGATCTTGATCGAGTGTATGACCACTTCGTGCTTGCCCACCTTGAGCATGTCCCCCACGAAGAACTCCTCGTCCGGGACGGCCTGGACGTGCTCCGAGAAGCTCCTGCCCCTCTGGCTGACCGAGAACGGTATCCGGACCTTGTCGAACCTCCTGGCCCATATCGTCTGTATGTCCCTTGCTTTCGCCTTCTTGACCCTCGCGCCAGCGGACTCGATCGAGGTAATCTGAACGGACTCGTCACCGCACATCACCTCGTCCCCGACGGCTAGGGCGTCGTCCGGCCCGAGGACCATCGAGGACCGCCTCGATTCCTGAAGCCAGCTCACGATCGTCGGTACCGAGATCGGCTTCTCGACCGTCAGGACTGCCTGGTGGACCTGATTGCATTCCCTGCACCTGACCGTGGACTCGAGAACCGTCTGCGTCTTCCCGCCCACCTTCCCGTGCAGGACCTCGTGAAGCGTCTCGCAGTGGCAGACAGGGCATTCGACAATGATGCTCGAAGGGATGGTCATCCTACTCTCGCCAGTACATTGCGCTGAAGGGCCTTATTATCTCCGGCCCTCTACCTCGAACTGAGGACCATGGCCGGGGATGATGACATCCGCGCTGGACCTGAGGACCTCCATGCTCCTCAGTGCCAGCTTGGGATTGATGTTCATCTTGGGCGGCACCATGCTGTCCAAGTTCGCTTTCGTCGGGATCGCGTCCCCGCATATCGCATAGCGCCTGTCGGCGTTCACCAGCACCGATATGCTGCCCGCGGTGTGACCAGGCGTCGGAAGCAGCAGGACACCAGGGAGAAGGACGAGCTCGTCAGCAACCCTGGTCGTCCCCAGTGGGGGGAACTCGAGAGCGTGCGCGTAGAACTTCGTCCTCCGGAACAGCTCGTTCCCACCGATGTGGTCCAGATGGAGGTGCGTGTTCACGACGATGTCGACATCGTCTGGATCGAGACTGATGGAACGCAGCGCTCCCCGCAGACTATCCAGATCCAACGGGGAGCCTGTGTCCACGATCACCTTCTTGCCCGATGAAGCGACCAGAACCACGGTCGAGGAAGCCTCAAGGATTGCGATGCCACTCCTCTTCAGGCGACCGTCCATGATCACACGGACGCGGATAGCGCACCCGCCCGCGTCATGGGTCATACCTGGTGCCCCTTCTCACACTTGATTACGCCTTTATGAACCGTCAGGGGACCACCGCAGCGCGGGCATCTAGCCTTCGAGACGAAATGGTCGATCCATGCGGCCTTCACGTCCTCGACGCTCTCGTGCTCGATCCTGTCGAGCATGGCCTCGAGCTCCGGTGTCGTGGCCAGCTGCCTGAGCGCGGACGTGGATGTCGCCTTCCGGGTCCTGGCACGGACCGCGGGTAGCTTGAAGGCCAATGGGGCGAGCACGAGCCCGGCAACCAGGCCGCCGATGTGCCCCTCGACGGCTACATTGGACGATGTAGGGATCACCAGGAGCTGCAGAAGGAGGTACCCCACGACGATGCCCCACAGGGGAATCGCCACCGGGAACAGGATGAACATGAACCTCTCCCTCGGGTAGAGCCTCGCGAAGGCCCCGAGGACGCCGAATATGGCGCCCGACGCCCCTACCGCGACGACCGGCGCCCCGAACCATCTCACTCCAGCGAAGGCCAGAGTTCCGCAAAGGCCGGTGAGGAGGTACAGGAGAATGTACGGCCTCGTGCCAATCTTCTGCTCGAACGCGAGCCCGATCACCACTATCCCGATGAGGTTGAGGAAGAGATGCATGATGCCTTCGTGAGTGTACATCGATGTGAGCACCGTGTAAACCCGGCCAGTGTCCAGAAGGTCGTGAGGTGAGAAGCCTAGCTGGTAGAGCATCTCGCTCTGCGTGTATGGCGCCGCCGCGTAGGTAAGGATGTAGACGAGCACGCAGTCTATGCTGACGATGATCGAGAAGTTGTACTCCTTCCAGGCCGAGAGCATGACGCTCACGGCGATCAACGCCAACACGGCCAGCACCCATGCGTTCATCGTGCCTCACATCCCCGATTCACGGCGCGTCCTCTCGGTTTGCCTTCATGGACGGAACCCTATTCAAGACTGCCGCCGAGTAAAAGCTAAGACGCAGACCGTCCTTCAGCCAATCGATGCAACTGGACATGTCGATCGACATGGACACGAACGAGGACGTATACGACCCCAGCGACGACTCCTATCTTCTCCTGAGGGTCGTCGATGTGTCTGAGGGCGAGAGCATCCTCGACATGGGCTGCGGCACGGGCATCATCGCCATTCATGCGGCGAGGCAGGGAGCGCATGCGACAGCGGTCGACATAAGCCCACACGCCATAGAGCTGACCAGGAGAAACGCCGCGAAGAACGCGGCGCGGCTGCGAGTCATAACGAGCGACCTGTTCGCCAATGTGGAGGGGGAGTTCGATGTTATCGCGTTCAATCCGCCCTACCTCCCTGGCAATCCGGCCCCGACGAGCTGGATCGAGAGATCGTGGTCGGGCGGGAGAGAGGGGAGCGAGCTCTCGGTGAGGTTCCTGGGAGAGGCCTGGCGACATCTTGCCCCTCGAGGCAGGATGTACATGGTGCTCTCCTCCCTGATGGGCGTCACGGCCGTTCTGAAGGCCGCGAAAGGGAGATACAAGTCGGAGCTGCTCGAGGAGCACAGGATGCTCTTCGAGTCGTTATTCGCCTACCGTTTCACGCCTACCCCGTAGGGCCCCGAGGGCGCGCCCAGGTCGGCTGGAACACAGGTCCGACAAGAACGACTGCGCGGCCGCCCGGGAAGGTTTAATAGCCAGATTTCATATTGGAGCTTTCCCAGCGCGACTCTGGAGGCCGCCGATGAGCAAACCGAGGAAGTACAACAACCCAGATGACCTGGACGAGCTCTGTCGGAGCTTCCTGGCGACGCGGGACACTGACAGTGGGGCGGCCCTGGAATACTGCAAGAGGTTTCTGGTCATCCTGTCTCAGGACCAGCCTGCTTCAGGAGCTGTCGTATCTTCTCGCCCAAGATCCCGCTGAGGATCTTCCCGTCGACGCGCCCGCGCAGTTCCTTCATCGCGATGCCCATCAGTGGCCCCAGGCTCGCTTCACCTCTTTCGAGGATGAATTTCCTGCGCTGCCGCACTAGCCGGTCGCACGCTTCGTTCACCTCTTCCAGGTCGACGCTCTCCATACCGAGCGTCTCGACCGCGCGGTCGACGGTGTGGCCGTTCTCGAGCACCGAGGCCAGTATCCTCGGGATGGCCTCCTTGGCGAACCTGCCGGAGCGGAGAGACTCGAGCAGCGTCTTGATCGTATCGAGGCTGATCAACGACGGATTGCGCCCGAGCTTCTCCAGCTCGGGAAAGTCGTTCAGGTATACTCTGGCCACGACCTGCGGGTTTCCGAACCGTGAGGCCATGAGCTCGAACTCCTCCTCGTAGCCGCTCTTGATCAACGAGTCGGCCTGCTCCTTGCTGATCCCGAACTGCTTCACGAGCCTCTCGACCCTCACCTCCGGCATCTCGGGCAGATTCAGTCTGATGCTCTCGAGCATCTTCTCGTCGATCAGGATGGGCGGGACATCCGTCTCCGGGTACATCCTCGCCTTTCCAGGGAGTGGCCTGCTGTACACCGTCTTCCCGTCCGGAAGCGGGTCGCGGGTCTCCTCGGGGACCCCCTCGATAGCTGCGTTAGCCCTCTCGACGACCTTCGCGATGGCGGCTCGCGCGCGATCCTCGGGCGCCGCTATCAGGACGAACGCGTCCCCGGGCTCCACACCGAGCGCGGAGGACACACCCTCCACCTCGGCCACGGTGACGCCGTACCCCGGAAGCTCGTCCGAGTGGAACAGCCCCTTCACGCCTGCCACGCGCGCATGGGCAGCCATCTCGGGGCCCAGACGCTTCACGCCGGCCTCCGTTGGGCCGAGCAACCCGCCGAATCTCGCAAGTCTGATCCCGAGAACCCTGCCCTTCTCGTCTAGCTCGCTCTTCAGCACATTGCAGCGGGTGTTCCCGAACAGCGACGATAGGTCCCTGGCCTCGGGGGCCACCATGGTCGCCCCCCTGTCCCTCAGCGCCTTCTTCACGTCCAGGAGGGCCAGCTGGCGTTTGGCCTCCTCCTCGACGTACACGTGCAGCAGCCGGAGGTCCTGTGCGCCCTTGATCTCGACCCTCGCGCCTCCGGCAATCGATATGTTCACATCCTCTCTGATAGTCCCGATCCCGCGCCTGACCTTCTTGGTCGCCCGGAGCAGCGACCCCAGCCTCTCGGCGACGAGCCTGGCCTCCTCGGGAGTCGTGATCTCAGGGTCCGTCGCGAGCTCGATGAGCGGGATGCCCAGCCTATCCAGCCGGTAGACGACCTCCGAGCCGTGCTCCATCATCCTCCTCGCAGCGTCCTCCTCCAGGCAGAGCGTCCTGACGGCTATCGTCCTGCCTCCGACATCGACTTTGCCGTTCGTCGCGACGAGCGCGGTCCTCTGGAAGCCCCCGGTGTTCGACCCGTCAATCACGATCTTGCGCATGAAGTGCACCTCGTCGACCGAGGTCATCCCGAGCAAGGCCGCCGTCTCGAGCGACGCTGCAATCGCGCGCGGGTTCGCGCCATGCGGCGGCTCCTCGTCCGCCTCCACAAGACAAGAGTACGGCACCGTCTGATATCTGAAGTGGAGGTTTCTCTCGGCCTCCTCCAAGGCCGCCCTGTCTATCTCGCCCATCTCGCTCTGGGTCGGCCTCAGCCGGCGCACGAACTCCCTGTGGTGCTCCTCAGAGAGCTCCGATTGGCACTCGCAGAACAGCTTCCCGGTGCTGAGCTGCTGGTGTATCTCGATGCCCACTTTGAGCCCGAGCACCCCGAAATCCAGGTTCATATCAGCCTCCTGCTGCCGAGCTCGCCAGCGATGTTCGCGAGCATGATCTTCCTGACCTCCGCGGGATCGCTCGTCTGACCCATCGCCCACATGAGCTTGACGTAGGCCGTTTCTGGCAGCATGTCCCCGAGGGGGACCGCCCCAGCGGCCAGCATGTCCCTGCCCGTGGAATACACATTGAGATTGACTGTCCCGTGGAGGCACTGCGTGGTCACAAACACATGCACGCCGTCCTTCACCGCCCTTCCGATGGCCTCGACGATCTCCTCGGACACGTGCCCGAGCCCCGTGCCTGCCACCACTATCCCCTTGACCTTGCCGGCGATGAGGTTGAAGTGCTCTGCCTCGAAGCCCGGGTAGAAGTGGAGCATGCTGGCATTCCCGTCGATCTTGTCGTGCAGCTCGACCTCGCCCTTCGATCTCCTCGCGTGCTCCGACAGGAAGGCTATCTCCGACCCGTCGATCCTCGCGATCGGGTCCGAATTCACGCTCATGAACGCATCCCGTCGGGAAGAGTGCATCTTCCTGACCCTCGTGCCCCTGTGTGCGAGGCAGTACGAGTCCGAAGACTCTCCGTGCATCAGCACGACCACCTCTCCCAGGTCCGCCTGGACGCAGATCCGAGTGGACGCGAGGAGGTTCATTATGGCGTCCGAAGAGGGCCTGTCCGATGAGCGCTGCGCCCCAACACAGACGACCGGGCCGGGCAGGTTGCGCAGCATGAAGGACAGCGCGGCAGATGTGAACCCGAGCGTGTCAGTGCCGTGCGGTATGATTACGCCAACCGCGCCCGAGTTGAGTTCGGCGGCCACGGCCCTGGCCAGGACCTGCCAGTGGGTCACCTTCATGTTCTCGCTCAGGATCGAGTACAGGACCTTCGCGCGGACGTTGCACAGGTCCAGAAGCTCAGGGACAGAGAACACCAGCTCCTCGGCCGATATCGCCGGATGGACAGCGCCCGTCCTGTAGTCCACATACGAGGCAATCGTACCCCCCGTGCTGATGACTGCGACATCCTTCTTCGACGGGTCCCGCGGAAGGCTTCGCTTGGCCTGCTCCTTCACCTCCTTCTTCGAGATCACCTTCACTTCTGAGGAGGCGTCGACACGCACGCCGATGTTGTAGCCGTTCGACAGCTTGAGCGTGGCTATCGAAGGGTTGCTGAAGTCGTGGTGGGGCATCAGGACGCCGCTGTAGATGTCCTTGCCCTTCCGTATCTCGATGACGTCCCCGATCTCCGCTCCTGCAGCCTCGAGGAGCTGACCGACAAGGCCAGGATAGGTCATCGATCATGTGATAGGATTGCTCGTTTTAAATGATTCGCCAAGCGCGTCCCGTGCGCGGAGACGTGCCCATGGACAATGTTCTTAAGATGCAACCCTCATCCCCTTACGGTCGCATAGCATGAGAGTACTGGCCGTCGGGGGTGGAGCCCGCGAACACGCAATCGTCGAGGCGCTTGCATGCTCGGGCGCGGAGATATTCGCGTGCATGAAGAACATGAACCCGGGGATCGCTCGCAGGGCGAAGGAGTTCCGCCTTGTCGATGAGACCGAGGCCGACAAGGTCGTCTCGTTCGCCAAGGCGAAAGGGATCGGCCTCGCCGTGGTCGGTCCCGAGGCTCCTCTTGAGGCGGGCCTCACCGATGCGCTCATCACCGCCCATATCGCCACTGCGAGCCCTTCGAGGGCGGCCGCCAGAATCGAGACCTCCAAGAGCTTCATGCGCGAACTCATGTCGACGCACAAGATCGACGGCTCCGTCAGGTTCAGAATCGCCGACTCCAGGGACGACGTCAAGAACGCCATAGACGAGCTCGGGACGGACATCGTCCTGAAGCCCATCGGTCTCACGGGAGGGAAGGGGGTGAAGGTCTTCGGCGAGCACATGGCGAACACGCAGGAGGTCCTAGACTACGCGGACGAGATACTGTCGCACAAGATCGGGGGGAGCGCACTCATGGTCGTCGAGGAGCGCCTCACGGGAGAGGAGTTCACGGTGCAGGCCTTCTGCGACGGCAAGAGGGTCTTCCCGATGCCCGCTGTCCAGGACCACAAACGGGCGTGCGAGGGAGACAAGGGTCCGAACACCGGCGGCATGGGCTCCTATTCCCAGCAGGACGGGCTGTTGCCGTTCCTGAGAAGGGACGAGTACGAAGCAGCGACAGACATAATGAGGGAAGTGGTCGCCGCGCTCAGGAAAGACGGATCGGAATACCGCGGAACGCTCTACGGCCAGTTCATGCTCACGAGGGATGGCCCGAAGGTCATCGAGTTCAATGCCAGGTTCGGGGACCCGGAGGCCATGAACGTGCTCTCGATCCTCGACGGTGATTTCGCAGCCATCTGCGAGGGCATGGCAGACGGGAACATCTACAGAAGCCTCCTTGGGTTCGATGCGAGCGCGACCGTCTGCAAGTACGTCGTCCCAGAGGGCTACGGGACGAAGGCTCTTGCGGGAGAGGAGATCAAGGTCGACGAGAAGGCGATCGCCGACGAGGGAGCCGTCCTCTACTATGCGAGCGTAAATGAGAAGGACGGAAGGATATTCACCACGACATCCCGCTCCGTGGGGATAGTGGGCGTCGCCCCCACCATCGATGAGGCCGAGAGGATTGCCGAGAGCGGGCTCGGGCATGTGTCTGGCCGGATCTACGTCCGTCACGACATCGCGAAGAGGCACATGCTCGATGCGAAGGTTCAGAGGATGGAGAGGATCAGGAGGTCGGACACGTGAAGAGCTTGGACAAGGTGGCCTCGATGATCGAGGCCGAGCTGGACGAGAAGGACCAGGTGAGGGAGATCGCGCTGAAGTCATCGAGGGCAATCGTCCGCCTCTCCGGGACCATACTGCGAGGGCTTCACGGTGGCGAGAAGGGCGAGACCGAACTCCTTGAGCTCAGGGACGAGATGTCGAGGCTGTCCGGCCTTCTGAAGACCAACCAGGACCTCGCATTCACCGGGTATGTCATGACGGCGTTCCAGGAGTTCTCGGAAGTCAGCATCGTCCTGTCAATACTCGAGAAGGACGACGTGCCTTCTCCGGAGGACCTCGATGTGCCCAGCGTCGGATACCTCCTCGGGCTGGCAGACACTGTCGGAGAGCTCCGCAGGTTCTGCCTGGAGGAGCTCAAGGCCGGAAGGACCGACCGGGCAAACTACTTCCTCGAAAGGATGGAGGATATATTCGTCGCGCTCGTCAGGTTCGATCTCCCCGACGCGATCGTGCCTATCAGGAGGAAGCAGGACGTTGCGCGGAGCCTACTCGAGAAGACGAGGGGCGACGTCGCAGTCGCAACGAGCGCCAAGAACCTCCAGGAGAAGCTGGAGCAGGCCCTGAAGAGGATCTAGCCCATGGAATGCTTCTTGATGACGGCCTCGATGTTCTGCCTGGGGTGCGTCCCCGTGAGCCGCTCCACCTGCTCCCCGTCCTTGTAGAAAAGGATTGTCGGTATGCTGTAGATCCCGAGGCTCATCGCGGTCTTCGGGCTCTCGTCCGTGTCCAGCTTCGCGAAGGCTATCCTGCCACCGTAGTCGTTCGCCATCGCCTCGATGGTGGGCGCGAGCATCCTGCAGGGGCCGCACCATGGGGCCCAGCAGTCCACTATCAGCCTCGCACTGGATTTCACAGCCGATTCGAAGGTCGAGTCGTTGAGGTCGACGATGTCGTCTGCCAAGGTCATCACCGGTTCCGTTGGACCTGGTGTAGCCATTTTTCATATTTGAGGCTATCCGAGGACGCTCTCGCCACTACTTCCTGGCCTTCGGCCGCCTCATGGGTTTTTGAATCCACACCAGGAAGACGAGGAAGGCGAGCACCACCACCACGCCCGAGAGCAGAGCGCCGAGGGGATTGCCGTGGCTGCCCACCCATATGTCCCGGGTCATCACGTTGCCCCCCGTCGAGAACTCCACCACCTTGTAGGGGTCGTTGATGGTGACCATTATCACGTGCTTCCCCGTGGTGACGGTCAGGAAGGTCCAGTTGTAGATCAGCTTCTGGGTGCCGTTCGCCGAGATGTTGAAGACTCGCGTGGACAGCAACACACCGTCCGCGAAGAAGCTCGCGGTGACGTTGGACACTGAGATCGACCCGGTGTTGACCACGGCGGCATAGATGGTTATCGGTACGACGACCTTCATCTCGAAGTCCCGCTCGAGCGTGTCCGACTTGCCACCAGACGAGGAGGTCGAGGTGACGTTCACCCTGATCTTGATCGTCTGGTCGCCGACCGTGGGCATCGTAACGTTGAACACGAAGGTCCCGCTCCTCTGCGGGGAGCCAGTGGAAGGGAAGACACCGGCGCCCGTGGTGTTCGTCCCGACGACGCTGGCCGAGTAGGAGTAGTTCCCGCCGGCTTCCGCAGGCCCACCCGTGATGGTCATCACGCACTCGACCTTCTGGCCGATCCCCGCGAACGCGGGCCGCTGGAGCGTCACATCTATGCCGCTGTAGGCAGCGGCGTTCGGAGCGCTCTCGAGCAGCGCGAATGCCGGCCCCAGGAACGCCGCGACGAGAAGGACCGCGACCACCGTCCGCCTGAGCGAGATCATTTCTTGGCACCTCCGAGCCCCTTCTTCTTCCGCAAGACCAGGAAGATCACGGTCAGCACGCCCATCGCCGCAAGAAGCCCGAAGTCGGTGTACAGCGGCACCAGGTTGTATGTGTATGTGACGTCCGGACCGGTCACCATGAACGAATTCTGAGGCAAGGCGAGGTCCGGCACGACCACGCCGACCGCGCCCGAGGAGCTAACAGTGCCGTTGACCGAGCTGGCCAGCACAAACGCCTGCGCACTCGGGTCTGCGCTAGCTCTCGTGGAGTTGAACTGCACCTCGAACGTCTGCGAGGCGAATGCGGCAAGCGTCACTTTCGTGACGGTGGCGCCGCTGTTGAGGCCGACTATCCTCGCCTTCCAGCCGAGCGATTCCAGGACCGCCTCGTTGGAAACACGCAGGAGGAACTTGTCCGCAGCATTGCCTGTGTTGGTCACGGTGAACTTCGTCACCGTGCTCAGCGAGGACACTGCTGCCGACGTGCCCAGACTTGTGACAGTGACACCGTGCACGGGCGTGACATTGACGTACATCGTCACGCTGGCGGACGTTGTTGCCGCATTGACCGACCGGATCAGAGTGGGCACGGCCTGCTCCCCGGCCGCCGTCTTGCTGGTCGGCGTCACGTGCGCGACTATTGTCGTCCAGTTGCCGACCGCGCAGTTGAGCTTGAACTCAGAGTACGAGTACGTCACGTTCAGCCCCGAGCCCGTGTACGTCACGACGTAGGTGTCCGCGATGTTCCCCGTGTTGGCGACCGTGATGATGTAGCTGACCTGCTGACCGGGCGCCGCGGACTGCTCCGTGGAACGGGACCAGCTCGCGGTCACGGACCTCGATGTCATCCTGTTGAACTCAAGGACCTTGAAGAGATCCGCCGACCCGAGCGTGACCGTCGCCGAGTACGAGTATGTCACGTTCAAGGTGTTCTCCGTCCTGTAGGTGGTGGAAGTGACTGAATAGCTCCCGGGCGGGAGCAGTACCTGCGCGTTCCCCTGCAGGTCGGTCTGCAGATTCATTACCGCGCCTCCGCTCGAAAGTCTGAGACTGAC
>JBBIUZ010000005.1:0-999 GCA_037439985.1 Methanobacteriota archaeon
CCTCGATGTTGATATGTCTCGGATACCTCGTGTACGTCGTGTGCCTCATGGTCTGGGGGTATCGTGTGCTCTATTCAGGCGAGGTCTCTGTCCCGGCGAAGGTGTACAGCTTCCCGAGGCCGGTCGTCGAAGACGCCGAGCCGATGCCAGACCTGCCGAAGCCCGTATACGGCGTCGTCAGGTCCGTCTCGAAGGACATGAGGTTGTAGGCCTCGACGGTCTGAAGGGAACGGCGCGTCGCATTCGCGGACGTCGCGTTTCGGAGAATAGTTTTAAGGCCCGGCAGCCTTCATCGCTCTTGTCCCTGCACCAGGGAGAGAGGGAGAATGTGAAGGCCAAGGACTACATCGCACTCGAACAGAAGTATGGAGCGCACAACTATCATCCGCTGCCTGTGGTGATCACGAAGGCCAAGGGCGTATGGGTCTGGGACGTCGAGGGCAGGAAGTACATCGACATGCTTAGCTCGTATTCGGCCATAAATCAAGGCCATCTCCACGGCAAGATCGTAAGGGCCGCCGTAGAGCAGATGAAGCGCGTGACCCTCACTTCGAGGGCGTTCTCGAATGACAGGATGGGGCCGTTCCTGAAGAAGCTCTGCAAGATCAGCGGCATGGAGATGGCGCTCCCGATGAACACAGGCGCCGAGGCCGTCGAGACATCGATCAAGCTCGCCCGGAGATACGCCCACCAGGTGAGGGAGATACCCGAGGACGAAGGGGAGATCATCGTCTGCGAGAACAATTTCCACGGGAGGACCACCACGATTGTTGGCTTCTCGAGCGATCCCGATTCGAGGAGGGGCTTCGGCCCGTTCACGCCGGGGTTCGTGACCATCCCATACAATGACATCAGCGCGTTCGAGAAGGCCATCGGCCCGAAGACCATCGGGATACTGGTCGAACCGATCCAGGGCGAGGCGGGCATATTCATCCCGGACGAAGGTTACCTCGCTAGTCTGAGACGGATATGCAGCGAGAAGGGCATTCTCCTGATCGT
>JBBIUZ010000005.1:1009-24454 GCA_037439985.1 Methanobacteriota archaeon
CGCGAGGACGGGAAAGATGTTCTGCTTCCAGTACGAGAACGCGAAGCCGGACATCGTGTGTGTCGGGAAAGCGCTCGGGGGCGGGCTGTACCCGGTCTCCGCATGCCTATCCTCGAAGGAGATCATGAACGTGTTCACGCCCGGGAGCCACGGAAGCACCTTCGGTGGGAACCCCCTGGCGGCGGCCATCGGGGAAGCATCCCTCGATGTCCTGATCGAGGAGAGGCTGGCCGGTCGGGCGAAGAAGATGGGAGCCTACTTCTTGAAAGGACTGAGCAGCATCGAGTCGAAGAAGATCAAGGCCATCAGGGCGAAAGGCCTCCTGATAGGCGTGGAGTTCCACCTCGGACCTGGAGAGACCGTCCGGCCGATATGCGAGAGGCTCATGGAGAAGGGCGTGCTCGCCAAGGACACGCACGAGAAGACCGTCAGATTCGCTCCCCCACTGGTCATCTCCGAGAAGGAGATTGACTGGGCAATGGAAAGGATCAGGGAAGTCTTCGAGAGCGCATAGGACGGTCAAATACCACCCCCCACTTTGAGCTCCGGGGAGCGCGGCGCGGCCTGTCTTCCCTGTGGGACCGGCAGATTGCGGGCCGAAGGATATAGGGCCGGAGACGCCATCCACTTCCCGGGGAGACGTATGGAGGTTGCTAGGACCGAGGAATATGTGCTCTTGAGACTCAGCCATGGTGAGAAGGTAATCGAGTCCATCGGGGAAGCTCTGAAGGATGACAAGTCGACCTTCCTCGTCGCTGTCGGCGTCGGCATGTTGACCGATTTCGAGTTGGGGTATTTTGACAAGGGCCAGTATGTCAAGAAGTCATTTCATGAACCCCATGAGCTGCTCGCCCTCCAGGGATCCGTCGCGGCCGAAGGAGAACCACGGATGCATGTCCATGCCGTGGTGGCTGACAGGGAGCATCGCACTTACGGCGGGCATCTGTTCGGCGGGCGTGTCTGGATGAGCAACGAGATAGGGTTCCTGAGGCTTCCCGCGGTGGGTTCCAGGCGCACGATGGACAAGGAAAAGGGCGTCGCCGTTCTGCACTTGTCCGGCAAGACGGACTAGATGATGCAGTTGCGGAACCGGAGGCTTGGCCGGTCGGAACGGCCTCATGGTGGGGCGTCGGCTGTGTCGCGCCAACCACCCCCTTGCAGGTGGGTGGATGCCCGGATGCGGACCGCGCATGAACAAGACTCCCCATTCTCATTCTGGTAGTGCGGGGCGCCGGCCTGGACCGCAATCGCCAGTTGCGCAGGTTAGCGCCCTCCAAACCACTTGACGCAGTGCTTGTGGAAACGAGAAGCTCGCAGTTCCTGGAAGTCTGTCCCGTCGTTCGTTGCCGAAGAATGCTGTGCAGAGCGCGGGCGCGCCATGGACCTACGGCTTCTCGAAGACGGAGTGCGGCTGCTGTGGCCCCATTCAGCAGGAGCTAGCCGCCCTTCTTCTGAACCTGCTCAGATGAGGGAATGCGTGTCCGTGTCGTCATCGAAAAGGAGAAATGGCTGAAGGACGCATTCGCCACTCCAGGGAATTTCTGGCAATGAGGAAGCCGACTCTTCTGATCAAGAGCGCTCGCGTTTATACGGTGAATGCCTCTCAGCCTTGGGCAGAGGCAGTAGGCGTGGCCGGCGACAGGATAGTCTTCGTCGGCTCGGATAGGGACGCTGCGGGCTTGGTGGGTCCAGAAACGAGCGTGGTAGAAGCCGGCGGAAGGCTCCTGCTCCCAGGTCTGATCGACGCGCATACGCACTGCATCTCCGCCTATCAAACATACTTCTGGGCGAATCTCACGCGAGTGGATTCGTTCGAGGAGCTTGCGAGGACGCTCAGGAAGCACGCCGATGAGCACCCGGAGCACCGGCTCGTGGGAGGCTCTGGGTTTCGCTACTCGGCAATCACGGTCGATGGCAGACTCCCCGACAGGCTGGTGCTTGACAGACTCGTCAACGACAGGCCCCTCTGGCTGATCTCGTACGATGGCTGGACCGCCTGCGCGAACACCAAGTTCCTCGAGATCGCCCAGAACAAGCTGGCGGAGGATTTCGACAAGATTCCGGGGGTAGATCGGGACCGAAGAACGGGACAGCCGACGGGCGTGTTCTACAAGACCGAGGAGCTCGCCGCCGCCGTCGAGGAGATATCGGCCACAGGCGGGGACATCGTGCACGACGGACTGAAGCTGGTCATCGACGACATGGTTCGGTGGGGCATAACGAGCGTTCACGATGTGGGCGTGAAGAGTCTCTCAGAGTTGCGGATCTACGAGAGGCTCCGAAGGGACGGCGAGCTCAAAGTGCGGGTGTACGTTGCGATGCAGCATGACAGGAGGCGGGGAGCTGAGCAGTTTGCTGATTTTGACAGCGCCCACTCGCGCTATTCGGACGAGTGGATCAGGGTCGGAGCAGTGAAGCTCTTCATTGACGGTGTCGAGGATACACATACGGCTGCGATGCTGGAACCGTATGACGATCTTGCTGGCGTGACCGGGGACACGATATATCCCCCCGAGGAGTTCAGAGATCTCATCGAGAAGCTGGACGGCCGGGGACTCCAGTGCATCACGCATTCGTGCGGCGACAGAGGTGTCAGAGTCGCCTTGGACGCCTACGAGAACGCGCTTCTCAAGAACGGGCCGAGAGATCGAAGGCACAGGATCGAGCACGACGAGGTGGTCTCGCCCGAGGACATCCCGCGCTTCCGGAAACTCGGAGTGATTCCCAGCATGCAACCAGTGCATGCAGACTTGTCCGGGCCTGCCTTCGACGATGTCTACGGTAGGACAATCGGCCCAGAGAGGCTCGAGAGGTCGTTCCCCTGGAGGAGCATGGTCGACTCTGGAGCGAGGCTGGCCTTCTCGAGCGACTGGCCAGTGGCGAACATGAATCCGTTCCTCGGCATCCATGTGGCCGTGACGCGAGGTCGCCTGGTGGGAACTCAGAACGTCATCAGTCTCGCGGATGCGATCAGGTGTTACACGATAAACGCAGCCTATGCGTCGTTCGAGGAGGGTCTGAAAGGGTCCATCGAGGTCGGCAAGCTCGCAGACCTCGTGTTGCTCTCGGACGATCTGTTCAGAATCGACGCGGACAAGATAAGGAGCGTGGAGCCCGTCCTGACAGTCGTCGGCGGCAGAGAGGTCTACCGCTCAGAGAGCTTCTCTGGATGAATCGGCAACATGAGAGTGCGGCTGCCGGGATTCGAACCCGGGCTTAAAGCTTGGGAAGCTTCAGTCCTAACCGCTAGACTACAGCCGCTTGTCTGCCAAAAGGAAGGGATTCGCATTTAAACCTATCCAGTGGGCGGATGCGCCCTTGGACCGGACTGGTGACAGCAGCTCACTTGACTGTCTCGAGTTGGCTTATGATGTTCCAGATGAGCGTCCTGCCGTGCAGCGGGATGTTCGGGTCGTTCGCCAGCTCGTCCAGGATCATGACCGCGCTGGCGCTCCGGATGTCCAGCGCCTCCGACTTGTTCAGCAGCCGCTCCTTCGCGTCTGCGGCGCCCCGCCGTATGTTCCTCGGCACGGAGGTGTCCTCGGCCAGCTGGTCGAGCACCTCAATGATCTGTCTGAGCCTCGTTTCCATGTCCACCATGATGATCACCCTTCGCGAATGACGCGCTGGCTATTCTTTCACAGCTCCCTTCGGCTCTTCCTCTTCGGAGTCCCGCCTTATTTTGCCGCGCTCCTTGAACACCGTCACGACCATGAACGTCCGGGTCTCCTTCACGCCATCGATTTCCGCCACATCGTCCACTATGAACTTCTTCAAGGCGGCGTAGTTCGGGAACCTCGCCTTCGCGATGATGTCCGTGTCCCCTGTCACGAGGAAGACGTCCTCGATGTGAGGGAAGCTCGCTATCTTCTGCGCGACCAGGTCGGAGCCCTTGGTGTCTATCTTGAAGGTCACCAGCGCGGCGACTTGGTCGTCGCCGTAGTATGTCGAGATGACCTCTTCGTACTCCTTCTTATCCTTATCTTCCATTCAGTCGCCCCCGTTTCGGAGTCCGTGCCTTCTAGCGGTGCTACAAGCCTACACGGATGAACAGGGGGTGCTCAGAGCTTCGGTGTGATGAGGGCCCGATGAGACTCGCTATGCCATCAGAGACGCGCCGCCTCGAACTCCTCCTGGAGGTCGATGATGACCTGCTCGAGTATCTCCTCAAGGCTCCCGCTGCGGTACTCCCTCAGGCCACCCAGGTCGCTCTGTACTCTTGCCACATATGTCGAGTTGCTCTTCAGGAACTCCACGTTGCACAAAGGCTCTTCCATCTGTGTTCACCTTTCAGCTTGGGCACCGCCCCAGGCCATGGGTTGCACGAGCCGCGCTATACGTGCTCTATTATTTCAAACTTTCTTAGTCCCGAGGTGGCGAAATCGCGAGAGCCAGATGGTCTGAGAAGGCCCAGTGGCCCTCCTGCTGCTCGGGGTCTGTCGGCGGAGCGCGAGGCCTGCAGGCGGACTGCCGGAATATGCGGCAAGCTTAATTAGCAGTCCCGTCGTTCCTTTTTCAGGATGAACTCGGCAACCCAGCTCATGATCATGATTAGCTGATTCTTGCTTGCATTGCTGAGTTTGGGATAGATCCTTTCTGAAGGAGTCTGTTGCAATGAGGAAACCCTACCGCGAGCCCGATGGGAAATCCTTCCCGCAGCTGGAGGAGGGCATCCTCCGCTCGTGGTACGAGCAAGACATCGTCCGGAAGGTCAAGGAGCGGATGAAGGGCGGGGAGCCGCTCGTGTTCTGCGAGGGCCCTCCGACGGCCAACGACAGGCCACAAATAGGGCACGCAAGGACCCGCGTGGTCAAGGACTCGTTCCTGAGGTACCACGTCATGAACGGACGCGAGGTCGTCCCCTACATCGGCGGCTGGGACTGCCACGGTCTGCCTGTGGAGTTGGGGATCGAACGCTCTCTGGGCATCTCCGGCAGAGAGGACATAGAACGGCTGGGGATCGGCAGGTTCAATGCCCTCTGTCGCGAGAGCGTCCTGACGTACAAGGTCGACTGGGAGCGCATGAGCAGGCGTGTCGGGTACTGGGTGGACTTCGAGCGCGCCTACATGACCATGTCGAGCGACTACGTCGAGAGCGTCTGGTGGTCGGTCAAGCAGCTGCATGCGAAAGGCCTGCTATCGAAGGAGCGCAGGGTGGTCCCGTACTGCCCAAGGTGCGGCACTACCCTCGGCACGCACGAGGTCGCGCTCGGGTTCAGGGAGACGGAGGACAGGTTCGTGGTCGTCAGGTTCAGGCTCAAGGAACTCCGCGCCAGCCTTCTCGTGTGGACCGTCACCCCGTGGGCGCTCCCAGCCAACGCGCTCCTGGCGGTCGACAAGGACCAGGAGTATGTCATGTTCGAGCGCTCCGGGGAGAGGCTGGTGGTTTCGGCCGAGCGCACAGAGTGGATCGCCCCCGGAAACCCGCCGCTCAGGCAGCTGCGCGGCAGCGAGCTGCTCGGCATGCATTACGAGCCGCCGTTCAGATGCCACGGATTCTCAGGAGAGGCGTTCACGGTCGTGCATTCAAGCGAGGTCCCGAAGGGCGAGGGAACGGGCGCCATGAGCGTGTCTCCGCCCCATGGCGCGGTCGATTTCGAGCTGGGCGCGCGGCATGGGGTCGACCTGTTCGACCCCTTGGACGGCTCAGGGAGGTTCACGGAGGCCGTGCCTGAGCTCGCAGGAATGCGGGCCAAGGATGCCGGGCCCGAGATCGTCCGTATGCTCGAGTCCAGGGGGCTCCTGTTCAGATGGGGTCTGACGAAGCACGCCTATCCGTTCTGCTGGCGATGCGATACGGCCCTGATCTACAAGGCCATGGACTCGTGGTTCGTCAGGACGTCGGAGGCGAGGCGCCGGCTCGTCAAGCTGAACGAGGACGTCAGATGGGTCCCGGGGACCTTCAAGCACGGCAGGTTCGGCCGTTTTCTGGCCGATGCGAAGGACTGGTCGGTCAGCAGGACGAGGTACTGGGGGACGCCCCTGCCTATCTGGCGATGTCCCGACGGGCACGAGGTGTGCATAGGGAGCGTCGAGGAGCTGAGAAGGCATTCGACGAAGGCGCTCCCCGAGACCCTCGACCTTCACAGGCCGGACGTGGACGTGATCGCCCTCAAGTGCCCGCAATGCGGGAAGAACATGACCCGTGAGGAGTACGTTCTGGACTGCTGGTACGACTCCGGATGCGCCCCGTTCGCTCAGTACCACTACCCGTTCGAGAACATAGCCGAGTTCGACACGCACAGGTCCGTCGACTTCATCGCGGAGGGCGTGGAGCAGACGAGAGGCTGGTTCTATACCCAGCATGTCCTGGGAACCCTGCTGTTCGACAAGCCAGCTTTCAGATCCGTCCTGGTTCTGGGCCCGGTGCTGGGTGCCGACGGGAAGAGGCTCGGAAGCGGTTCGACGGGTGCGGAAGCTCTCGACCGGGTCCTCGAATCCGTAGGCGCGGACGCGGTCCGCCTGTTCTTCCTCAACGATGCCGCTTGGCAGTCCGTCCAGTTCTCCGAGGAGAGCGTCCGCGAGACGATGGTCGGGACGCTCAACTCGCTGCTGAACGTGTACGCTTTCTTCTCCTCCAACGCAAACGCCTACGGGTTCGGGCCGCAGGACAGGTACGACAGGACGCACGACTTGGACCGGTGGATCATCTCGCGCCTCCACTCGACGACGAGAGAGTCGAGGTTGGGTTTCGATCGCCTCGAGGTCCACAGGTCGGTCAGGGCGATGAAGTCGTTCGTGAACGACCTCAGCAACTGGTATGTGCGCAGGTCGAGACGACGGTTCTGGGAAGAGAACGACCCACTAGATAGGTTCTCTGCCCACTGCACGCTCTACGAGTGCCTGGTCACGACTTCGAAGCTCATGGCCCCCGTGGCGCCGTTCTTCTCGGAATGGCTCTACAGGAGCCTGAATGGGGACGGGGGCAGCGTGCATCTCGACGAGTACCCTGTCGTCGACGAGTCACAGATAAACGAGACGCTGGAGCGGCAGATGGCGGTCGTGATGACGGCGGTCGAGGCGGGCCGGCTCGCCAGACAGAAAGTGGACATGAAGCTGAGGCAGCCGCTCCCGGAGGCGGTCATCGTCACTGACTCCAACAAGGCTTGGACCCTCCGGAGGTTCGAGAGGATGATCTCCGAGGAGCTGAATGTGAAGAGGGTGGAGGTGATCGAGAGCCGCGAGAAGATGGTGCAGTACGCGGTCTCGCCCAACTTGAAGGTCCTGGGCCCGAAGCTGAAGACGGCGATGTCTGAGGTCGTGGAGCTCCTGGCCAAGGTGGACGGGGACGAGCTGGCGAAGCATCTTCGGACGCACAGGAAGATACGTCTCGGGGGCTTCGATCTGACCGAAGAGGACATCGTCGTCTCGGAGAAGGACAGGACCGGGTTCTCCCACGCGAGCGTCGGCGACATGCAAGTGTATGTCGCCCTCGAGGTCACGCCCAAGCTGATGCTCGAGGGGCTTGCGAGGGAGGTCATACGGAGGATACAACACATGAGAAAGGAGCAGAAGCTGGCCTTCGAGCAGGCGGTGGTCGTCGAGTTCTCGGGCCATCCGGACATCGAGAAGGCGATATCGTCGCACACGGCCCATATAATGAACGAGACTCACGCCGTGCGGCTCGAGAAGGGCGAGCGGCTGGCCGGCTCGACGAAATGGGTCGTGAACAAGATGCCCCTGGAGCTCCTGGTCAGGGCGTCCTCACGCTGACCCTGCGCCTCACAGGGCGGAGCGACTTCTGCATCATGTACGCATCCCTCCCGAAACCATAGAAATTCCCAATCAGGCCGCGGACCTCGTAGCCCCTCGACTCGTACAGCGATATGGCCGGCTCGTTCTCGACGCCCACTTCGAGGCTGGCGGACGCGAGACCGTGGGCCCCGAACCTCGCCTCGCACTCTGCCAGGAGCATGGCGCCTATGCCTCTCCTCTTCATCGCAGGCAGGACCGCCACGGACGCTATCTTCCCTTCATGGCGTGCTTCGGAGGTCATACACATCGCCGAGCCGACGATCTCGCACTCGTCGACCGCCACGATGACGAACGAATCCTCCCGCTCGATGAAGGACCGGAGCGTGAGGACGTTGAACTTCTCGACTCCGAAGCACTCCTCCTCGATCCTGATCAGGCCCGGGAGGTCGTTCTCGTCCGCCGTACGCACTATCACGGCCAGCATAACGGCTTCGGGGTGATATTTCCGTTGTCCTCCGAGGTCCCGACTCCGAAGGGCTTATATTCATACGCCTTCTTCGGCATCTGGAATGTTGTCTGTCAGGCAGGCCCTGTCGAAGGACCACGTGGGTAAGAAGGTCAGCGTCAGGGGCTGGATATACAGGACCAGGTCGAGTGGCGGGATCGTGTTCGCGGTCCTCAGGGACGCCACGGGCATCATGCAAGTTACGGTGAAGAAGGGCGCCGTGGCGGACGATGAGTTCGAGGGTGCGGAGAGGGCAGGCATCGAGTCCTCCGTTGTCGTCGAGGGCGAGGTCGCCGAGGACAGGCGTGCGCCCGGCGGGTTCGAGATCAGGGCGAGCAGGTTCCAGGTGTTTGGGTTCTCCGAAGGGTTCCCAATCACGGAGTACCAGAGCACGGAGTTGCTTCTGGACCTGAGGCACCTATGGATACGGTCGAGGGAGCAGACGGCGGTCATGAAGGTCAAGGCCTCGCTCCTCCGGGGAGCGAGGGAGTGGTTCCACGACAACGAGTACGTCGAGGTGACCCCTCCGATAATCACGGGTGTCGCTCCTGAGGACAGCACGACGCTCTTCCAGGTCAAGTACTTCGACAGGATCGCGTACATGTCCCAGAGCGCGCAGTTCTACCTGGAATCGCTGGTGTTCTCTCTCGAGAAGGTCTACTCGCTGACGCCCTCCTTCCGCGCGGAGAAGTCCAGGACGCCCCGCCATCTGGCGGAGTACTGGCATATGGAGATGGAGGCCGCGTGGATGGAGAATGGGGACAACATGAAGGTCCAGGAGCAGCTCGTCACGGCGATGCTCCAGAACGCCGTCAAGGAATGCTCCGCGGAGATGAACCTGCTCAAACGGAACCCCGCGACCCTGAAGAGGATAGAGCCTCCGTTCGAGCGCATGAGCTACGGGGAGGCGATGGACACCCTTCAGAAGAAGGGTTTCGAGGTTTCGTGGGGCAGCGACCTGGGAGCGCTCGAGGAGAGGGCCCTCACGCAGGACCGCGACATGCCCGTGTTCATAGTGAACTATCCGAAGGAGCTCAAGCCGTTCTACATGAAGGAGAACCCGACGGACACGAGGACCTACAAGAACAGCGACCTGCTTGCGCCCGAAGGCTACGGGGAGATCATCGGGGGGAGCGAGAGGGAGACGGACAACGATCTGATGCTCGAGCGCCTGAGGGAGAAGGGCGAGAGCGTCGAGAGCTACAAGTGGTATCTGGACCTGAGGAAGTACGGCTCAGTGCCGCACTCCGGGTTCGGGCTTGGGCTCGAGCGCGTGGCCACCTGGGTCTGCAAGCTGGAGCACATCAGGGACTCGATACCGTACCCGAGGACGGTCGCGCGCGTCTATCCGTAGCCTGGCGGTTGGTCGCCATCATCGAGCAGAACCTCGTGTATATCTCCGCCGCCCTCTTCACATCAGAGACGACGATGTGCTCATTGGCCACATGGCAGAGCAGGGGATCGCCGGGCCCACAGGTCACGGCGATCCTCCTGTCCCCCTTGAACATGACCATCTCGGTGGCGTAGGGGACTCCCCTCACCCTCGCACCCGCCCCCACGACCCTCTTGAGAGTTCTCACGGCCTCGGAGTCAGGGTCGGTCTCCACGGGGTCAAGCTGCTGGATGACCTTGAGCTCGCACTTCGCCCTTGCCAGCCTCTTCCTCACCGAGCCGAGCACCGCCTCCGAGGTCATCCCCGCTGGATAGCGCACATCGATCTCCGCCGCGCACTCGCTCGGGACGACGTTCACCTGGGTCCCGCCCCTTATCGTGCCCACGACCATCGTCATGCGCGCGAGGGGGTCGCGGGGCAACTGCTGCATGTCCGCGAGCTTGCCGAGCGCGTCGACCATCTTCGATATGGCGTTCTCCCCGAGCCGCGGGTTGCTCGCGTGTGCCGCCACGCCCTTCGTGCCGAGCTGGAACTG
This sequence comes from Methanobacteriota archaeon, assembly GCA_037439985.1. Classification (GTDB taxonomy): domain Archaea; phylum Thermoplasmatota; class Thermoplasmata; order UBA10834; family UBA10834; genus COMBO-56-21. The sequence continues at coordinate 11,138 of JBBIUZ010000005.1, forward strand.
GATGAGACCCTTCTCCCGGACGACGATGTCGAAGCCAGTGGGTTCCGCCACGAGTATCGCCGGGGCCTTCTCGAACGCCCTGTCCTTCGCCGCTGCGGCTGCGCCTTTCATGCCCGTCTCCTCGTCCGTCGTGAAGCAGACGGAGAACGGCACGTCGGCCGCCGCGAGCCTCTCCGCGGCAGTCAGGACCGCCGCGCACCCGCCCTTCATGTCGCACGCGCCGCGCCCGTACAACCTGCCCCCGACGGTCTTCCCGTCCTCGTGCTTCCAGCCTGTCCCGCGCGGAACGGTGTCAAGGTGTCCGGACAGCAGTACCCCTCCGCTGCCACGCCTCGCCACTATCGCCGGTCGCTCGGATTGGCAGTACTGCCTGAGGTCCATGCCGTACGCCCTGAGCTTGCGGGACACGTAGTCGACGATTGGTCGCACGTCGTCCTCGGCGGAGCTCTTCAGCATGATGAGCTCGCGCAGCATGTCTGCAGCGCTCTCCAAGCGGATCACCCGTTCTTTCGGTCCTTCGAGATCCTCTCGGCTATCCTGACAATCAGTTTGACCATGTTCTCCATGTCGGATATGCTCCCGATCTCGGTCGGCGAGTGGGTGTATCTGACTATGATGCCCAAGGGCATCATCAGACAGCCGGTGTCTTGCATGGCGGCCCCGTCGGTCGACCCTCCGCCGGTGCCGTACTGCAGCGGCAGACGGGCTACCTTGGCCACCTGCTCGACCAGCACCCTCAGCTTCGGGGACGCGATCGCCGCGTTGTCGAACATCCTCAGGGCGGGGCCCCCGCCGAGCATGACCTTCTCATAGACCTCATCCGTCTGTGGGGCGTCCGTAGTGGTCATGGTATCGACCGCGAACACATAGTCGGGCCTCAGCATGAACGCCGCTGCCCTCGCGCCCCTGAGCCCGACCTCCTCCTGGACGCTCCACACGAGGTCCACCCTTATCGATAGGGGCCTGTCCTTGAGCTGCTCCATGACGTCGAGCAGTATGGCGCATCCCGCCCTGTTGTCGATGCCTCGGGCGCATATGAGATCCTTCGTGATGTATGTGATGTCCTTCTTGAAGACCATTGGATCGAGGACCCTGATGCCGAGCTTCTCGGTCTCCTTCCTGCTCCTGGTGCCGACATCGACCCTGACGTCCTGCCATCTGACGACCTTCTTCGCTTCCTCGGGGTCGGTCATCAGGTGCGGCGGCTTGAGACCGAGGACGCCGTTCACGGTGCCCTTGCGGGTCTTTATCTCGACGACCCTCCCGACGAGCGTGCGGTCGTCTATCCCCCCGACCTTCCTTATCCTGAGAGACCCGTCCGACTCGAGCTTCGTGACGATGAGCCCGAGCTCGTCCATGTGTGCCACGAAGGCCACGAGCGGGCCGGACTTTCCGAGTTCGACCCTCAGGTTCCCAAGGTTGTCCTCGACGGCCTCGAGGCCGGCTTTCTCGATCCTGCCCCTGATGTACTCCCGGATGTCGTCCTCGAACCCCGACACGCCAGGAACCCGTATCATCTCTTCCAGATATTCCCTCAAGTCTGTCACCTCACAAAAGGCGGCTTCACGATCTCGGCCTGCAGCATCGTCCCTCTGACTTCGATTTCGACCTTGTTCCCGGGGCCCGAGAGCGACGACGGCAGGTAGCCCATCGCGATGCCTTTCCTGAGCACGGGAGAGAGCGTCCCACTGGTGACGGCCCCGACCATGTTTCCACCGGCCTTTATTGGGTATCCGTGCCTAGGTATGCCCCTTCCTTCGCAGGTCATGCACACGAGCTTGCCGTACTCGCCTGAGGCCTTCTGACGCAGCATGGGCTCCTTGCCGACGAAGTCGTGCTTCCAGTGGATCACCCAATTAGGCCCCGTCTGAAGCGAGCTCTGGCTCCCGTCGAAGTCGGTTCCCGACAGGAGCAGGGCCTTCTCGAGCCTTAGCGTGTCCCTCGCCCCGAGGCCTATGGGCTTGAGTCCGACCCCCTCGCCCTCGCGCAGGACGGCGTTCCAGATGGGCACTGCGTACCTGTTCTCGGAGAAGATCTCGAACCCGTCCTCGCCGGTGTAGCCAGTTCTGGAGACGAAGACAGGTGACCCGCTCTCCGCACCGCCCGCCGCCCTCCGCCCTTTCAGGAGTGCGGCGGAGGGCGCGCGCCTGTCGGAAGGCACCTTGTCCAGCCGAACGAAGGCCCCCCAGAACCAATCGAGCCTCGAGAGATCGAAGGAGGTCAGATGCGCCATGACGTTCTTCGCATTCGGCCCTTGGACCGCGATCTTCGAGATGTCAAGGGACTCGTCGTGCAGCTCCTGCCCCGCGAGATGCCCTCCAACCCACTTCCTCATCTTGGGCGTGGTCGACGCATTCGGGACCATGAAGAGCTCGTCCTTTCCCAGGACGGTTATGATCGTGTCGTCGAGGACCCTTCCGCCATCGTCGAGCATGTGGGTATAGACACATCTGCCGGCCGGAGCCCCGGCGATATCGTTTGTGCTCAGATGGTCGATGAGAGCTTCAGCGCCCCTGCCTCTCACGAGGAAAGCCCCCATGTGAGACACGTCGAACACTCCGGCGCTCCGGCGGACCGCCATGTGTTCGTCGATTATGCTCGTGTACTGGACGGGCATGTCCCAGTCTCCGAACGAGATCATCCGGGCTCCCAAAGCGAGATGGGCTTCGTGAAGGGGCGTGACGCGCATGCGCCTGCATCGCCTCTTCTGTCCAAAAACCTTGGCGACTTAACAAATCTGAATGCCCGGGCCGGCCAGGTCATCTGTACTGGTCGATCAGGTCCGTGAAGTCCTTCTCGAGCTGGATGCTCATCTTCGGCTGCTCGATGACCTCGATGTTCCTCTCCAGCAGGGCGAGCTCCTGCTCGCTGAACGCGCTCGGGCTGATAGGTATGATGACGGTCGAGGCGCTCTGCATGACCTGCTCGTTGATGTGCTCCACGAACCTGAGGACCTGCTGGAATCCGTTGTTGATCACGAGGTACTCGAGCCCGTCGATGAGCACGACGCACTTCCTGTACCGCTCGATGAATGACGATATGACCGTCACGAGCGTGCCGATGCTCGTTGGGTTGTGGTGGTCCATGCCCGGCGTGTGTGAGAGCCAGAGTATCCGAGTATCCCTGAGCGCGAAGGCTTCCTTGACCTTGTCGGGGAACTGTCTGGTGACGCAGAGTCCTGGGACCCCCTCGTAGAGGTTCGATTCGAACAGCTTGTAGGCCAGGAACGGCTTCCGCTCCCTGACAACGTAGCAGAGGCCTTCCTCCGTCCGTATCAGGTCGACGGTACCCTTGTCCTCATCCGTCGCAGCAGATCCCCCTTGATTGACGTTGGACTGACCCGGGCGTATTTATACGTTCCCACTTGATGTGGCCTGCGGATGGTAACCACCGATAAATGACTGGCGTTCAGTGCTCGGATGTGAGCATCTTCGTGACCTTCGCCTCGAGCACCTTCGCGGGTATGTCCAGGAGCGTTATCACGGTGGTCTTGCCAGAGATGCCGGGCCCGCTCTTCTTCGCGCTCACGACCCCGAGCATGTCGAGGTCCTTCATGAGCCCCCAGAAGGCCGTGTGCGCCCTCGCCTTCTCGCCGTGTTCCTCGCACGCGATCCTGTACGCCGACTCGGCCTCCCCCGTGGTTACGTACGCCTTTCCCCGGGAGGCCCTTGCTATGCCCAGCAGGGCGAGCCTCTGGTGCCTGTCCAGCCCGGCGAGCTTCGACTCAGTGACGGAGCTGTATGCCTCCGCCTTCGCCGCCCGGACCTGCTCGACCGTGATCTGGCCCAGGCATTCCTCGTCGGCCAGCATGCCTGCCTTCTCGAGTATCTCGATTGCGAACCTCGCGTCCCCGAACTCGGAGGATACCTCGGCGATGAGATCGATCGAGTCCGGGTCTATGGCATCGTCCCTGAGCGCCAGCTGGGAGCGCTGGGCGACGATGTCCCGGAGCTCCTCAGTCGCGTACCTGCCGAACTCAACGACATTGGTACGCTTGAAGGTGCTCGTGGAGGCGGAGTCGAGCATGTCGTGTACATTCTTCTGGGAGATCAGCATCAGCGAGACCATCTCTCGGCCGTCAACCTTCTCCTCGCCGAACCGCGTGAGCTTGTAGATGATGTCGGAGCCGGCCTTCTTCAGGAGCATGTCGGCCTCGTCGAGCACGATCAGCAGGTGCAGCCTCCGCTTCTCGAGGTCCTTGCGGAGTATCCTGAGCATCTCGGTTATGGAGAACCCCCTGTCCGGGAAGTTCGGCTGGAAGTGGTTGACTATCTGGAGCACGACGCTCGACTCGCTGTTCCGCTGCCTGCAGTTGACGAGCACCCAGTCGACCGCCTTCTCCTTCTTCTCGGCATACACCGCCATGTCCGTGCAGAACCGCTTCGCGGTTGCGGTCTTGCCCGTCCCGACACTGCCCGTGAGCACGACGTGCTGGGACATGTTGGACTCCACGACCGGCTTGTAGAGCATCACGAGCTTCTTCATCTGGGCGTCCCTGTGGACCAATTTCGGCGGGACATAGTCGAACGACAACACCCGCTGGTCCTTGAAGACGCTCTTGCCTGAAGTCTCCCACATCCTGTTCAGTCCGCTCCTGGGCCAAACCTAACATCGGCATATCCATACTTTAAGACGTTCTCGTTTCCGGGGAGCACCCCTGGCGTGTGGCAAAACGATTTAAGCCCTCAACACGCTCGGCAGCACGGTGAGAGGGTGACTCCTGAAGACGATCTTGTCAGCTCCGTGATCAAGAGCACAAAGACGATACTGAGTTCCGAGACGCTGATGCTCGAGGCCGTTCAGGACCTCGTCAAGGACGAGATCAAGAGGGAGATGAGGGAGAAGCTGGATGCAAGCCCCCAACTGAGGGAGGAGCTCAGGCAGGCCGTCAAGGAGCTCATCGAGGCGAAGGTGCACGAGGCCTATGCGGTGCTCAAGATAGGCAAGGTCGGCGCCAAGGTCGGCATCGAGATGGTCCCGCCTGAGCTGAGGAGCGAGATAGGCCGCGAGCTGGTGACCATGTTCGAGAAGGAGGTCACCAAGATGCTCGAGCAGAGCTGAAGCTCAGCGGAGTCCCTCAGGCGTTCGGCGTCAGTCTCGTCCATTCTCAGCACGGAAGAGAAACACGAAGAGGATTCAACCCCGTGGTTGAACCTGCACGGGCGAGTGCGTGAAGAGGATTGGGGCAAGATCCCTGACAACGGACGAAGCGGCTATGGTGCGGGAGAACCGCGAGTAGAGGTTTGTCTGCCAAACACCTCAGCCCGCTGACGAGAACAGAATCAACGACATGAGACAAAGAGAAAAGAAGAAAGAGAGTGATTTGGAAGAGCCGCAAAGGCCTCTTCACATAGAAGTTTGAGAAAGAACGAAGCTCTCAGCCGAAGAGCGCGCTGAGACCGGCCGCAGCCTCCTCCTCAGAGACGCCCTTTTCTTCCTTCTTCTTCTCCTCTTTCTTCTCTTCCTTCTTCTCGGCGGGTCCGGCCGCAGCTGGTGCGGCGACAGGCGCTGCGACCGCGGTCGCAATCGCCTCGTCGATGTTCACATCCTCGAGGGCCGAGACGAGCGCCTTCACGCGCGCGGCGTCCACTTGGACACCAGCGGCCTTCAGGACGTTCGTGATTCCCTCTTCCGTCACCGGCTTCTTAGCCGCGTGCAAGACCATCGCGCTGTACACATACTCCATTCTCATGCCTCCTTACATCGATCATCCGAATAGTGCGCTCAGACCGGCCGCGGCCTCCGACTCGGACACCTTCTCTTCTTTCTTCTCCTCCTTCTTGCCCTCTCCGTTCCTGGGCTCGGAGGGCTTCGGAGCATCGGCCAGCAGCCTCTTCAGATCGTCGTCGAGCGCGCCGGGCATCCTTGACGCGAGAGAGATCATCTGCATGTTGGCCTTCGCCAGCATCAGCTTGACCGTCTCGTCAGTCACGATGTCCGCGTTCACCGCGAGGTTCAGAGCCTTGATGTGCGCAAGCGCGAGCATCGGCCTGACCGTCGCCTTGGTCGGGAACCCGGTGAACATGGACAGGTTGAACGCGCTGGACGCCGCGAGGCTCAGCTGGCCCGCGACCTTGGCATCGTCCACGGCTAGGACGTCCTTCTTGTAGACCGTTCCGTCCTCAAACGCCGCCGAGAGGTCAAGTCCGACGGTGAGCGGGTATATCTCCAGCTTCGAGAGCACGAGCGCCGCATCGCGGGGTATCTTCTCCCCCTTCTTCACGAGGACCTTGTCCTTCTTGATGACGACCTTGCCCTGCTCTATCGCAGCCGGCAGACCCGCCTTCTGCAGCTCGCCCACGACGGGGCCGGGCTTGAACGGCGTCTCCCCGGCCTTGATCTCGATGTCGTCCGGGGCCATCTCGCCGCCCTTCGCCGGCATCTTCGTCTTGGTGGCATCGAGCTGCCTGAACAGCTTGAACGGATTGAGGTCGGAAGTCACGATCGCGCACTGGCCATCGATGACCTCGGCGAGCTTCTCAAGCCCCTTCTTGCCCTTCGAGGCCTCGCTGATCGCGAGCTTCAGGAGCGTGTTCTTGAGCATGATGATCTCGGCCTTGCCCCTCAGGTTCGTCCTCATGGTCTGGAAGGCCGGTGCGGGCACGCCGTGGACGTCGATTATGCCGACGACCTTGCACTTGGAGATTCTCTTGGAGAGGTCGGCGACGGCCTCCTTCTTCCATGATGCCACATGCGCCATCTCAGATCACCTTCACTGACGGGCCCATCGTGGTCTTGACATACGCGGACTGGATGTTGTTCCTGCCCCTCTCGAGCTTCGATGTGAGCCTCTTGAGCACGGCATCGAGGTTCTCAGCCAGCTTCTCGGCAGGCATGTCCTTGGTGCCTATCGGCACGTGGAAGGTCTTCCGGTCCCTCGTCCTGACGGACACGCTCCCCTTGAGCTTGTCGATCTGCGATGTCGGGTCGGATCCCGGCGGGATTGGCTTCGGCATCTTGCCCCTCGGGGCGAGCACGGCTCCTAGGCGCTTGCCGATGGTCGGCATCAGGGGCGCCTCTGCGAGGAAGAAGTCCGCGTCCCTGGCGAACTTGCGGGCCTTGCTCTTGTTCGATGCGAGCGCCTCTATGTCCTGAGGCTGGACGATGACGTCCGCGGCCCCCTTCGCCTTCACGGCCATCTCTGAGCTGCCGAAGAGGCCCACCCTGATGGGCTTCCCGCGGCCGTTCGGAAGAGGTATCTCCTCCTGGAGCCTGTTCTTCGGGTTCGTGAGGTCGATGTCCTTCAGGTTGACTGCGAGCTCAACAGATTCGAGAAACTTCCTCTGCCTCGACTCAGCCTGAAGCTTCTTCATGATGTCGACGAGGTGTTGATCTACCAATCTATACCCCTCCGGTGTAGTACATGCGAGCGCGGAGCTCTCCTACATGCCCTAGGGAGGTGAGCCAATGCGGAAGGGGTTAATAAGCCTTTGGAGTTCGGGGTCCGGCCATCTGGCTATTAGGGCGCACGTCCCTCTGTCCATGCCGCTCGCACGCGCGGTCAAAACGATTTAACGCTGATAACGCATGCTAGCATGGAGGGGAGTCGGGCCAATGACACGTAGAATCGTCATCGTGGGAGGCGGCTGCGGAGGGGCGACCGCGGCCCAGTTCGCGAGGAAGACTGACAGGACTGCGGAGATAACCATCATCGAGCGGGAGGCGTACCCGCAGTACTCGAGGTGTGGGCTCCCGTACGGCATTTCGGGCATAATCCCTGAGCTGACCAACCTCATAGAGGCTCCCGAGGAGCGCCTGAAGAAGAACAGGATCGACATACATCTCAGCTCCACGGTCACCGAGATCGACTCCCGCAGGAAGGTCGCCCATGTCCGCTCTGGGGACAAGGCCATCGAGATGCCCTATGACTCCCTCGTTATCGCCACGGGCTCGCGTGCCTCCGTCCCGCCGATCAAGGGAGTCTTCAAGGAGGGCAAGCAGGAGCTGAAGTCGGGCGTGTTCGTGCTGAGGACGATCGACGACGCGCGGGGGATCCAGTCGCTCGCGTCGAAGGGGAAGAGGGCGGTCGTGGTCGGCGGCGGGTTGGTGGGGCTCGAGGTCGCCGAGGCCCTCATGGTCAGGGGGTGCAAGGTGACCATCGTCGAGTTCCTGCCGAACGTGATCCTAGCAATGGTCGACGATGACATGGCGCAGCTGATGACGGATGCGATAAGGAAGCACGACGTCAAGCTGTTCACCGAGTCCGAGGTAGTCGAGATCCTAGGCGAGGAGAGGGCCCACGGGGTCGTGACGAAGGACAGAAGAACGGGGGAGGAGCGCGAGTTCTATGCCGACGTCATCGTAGTGGCAACGGGTCAGCGCGGGGAGACGGAGCTGGCGAAGCAGATAGGGTGCAGGGTCGGAACGACGAAGCAGATTGTGGTTGATGACAGATGCCAGACCTGCGTTGAAGGGATATACGCCGTCGGCGACTGCACGGAGTACCCGGACCTCGTGACCGGCAGACCCACGGTGAGCGGCCTGGGGACAATCGCGGTCAAGATGGCCGTCGTGGCGGGCATCAACGCTGCCGGAGGGACGGACAGGCTGCCGAAGGGCTTCCTCCAGACAAGAACGACCGAACCGTTCGGATGCCAGGTGGCGGCGGTCGGGTCGACGAGCAAGCAACTCGAGGCCGCGGGCATCAAGCCGCTGATCGGCAAGATCAGGTCCTTCACCCTGCCCGACTACTACCCTGGCAGGAAGGAGATATATGTCAAGGTCCTCGCGAACCCCGAGAACGGCAAGATACTCGGCGCGCAGATCGTCGGAGAGGATCGCGTCCACATGAGGATAAACGCGTTCGCGGTCGCGATTCAGGCAGGCATGACAGTCGACGACCTCTCGAAGCTCGAGACCGCGTATTGCCCGCCAGCAGCGCCCACAGTGGACCCGATTACGATCGCGTGCGAAGCGGCGAAGCTGAAGATGGCGAGGAAGCCTGCGGCACCCCAGGACTAGGCCTCGGGGCGAGCAGTAGCTGCGTCGGTGGCGTCAGAACAGGCCGGTGTAGCCGCCGTCCGCGATCTCCTTGAGGACGATCTTGGGGTCTTTGCCGTCCACGAGGACTCCCATCGAGATGCAGGTGCCGACAACCTCCTTGAACCTCTGCTTCTTGTCCTTTCCGAGCATCGAGTCCTTCTTCATCTCGGCGATCTTCTGGACCTGCTCCACGGTGAGGTTGCCCACCTTCGTGCTCTTCGGGCTGCCGCTCCCTTTCTCGACCTTGATCTCCTTCAGGATCAGCGCAGATGTGGGAGGCGTGCCCACCTTGATCTCGAAGGCCCTGGTCTTCGAATCCACGGTCAGCGTGACCGGGACCTTCATCCCAGTGAATGCCTTCGTCTTCTCGTTTATGGCGTTGACGACCTGAATGACGTTCACGCCCATCGGGCCGAGCGCCGGTCCGAGCGGCGGGCCAGGGGTCGCCTTGCCGCCGTCCACAAGTACCTCGAGTTTCTCTGCCATATGCTCATCTCTCTTTTTCCAGGACTCTTACGTGATCGCCTCTGATCGTGACGGGTATGGGCACCATGGCCTCGAACAGCTCCACGGTGATCTCCTCCTTGCTCTCGTCGATCTGCTGGACCCTCGCCTTCTCTCCCTTGAACGGGCCCGCGATCAGCTCCACGATGTCCCCTTCGACTATGCCAGAGACTATCGGTTTCGGCGTGAGGAAGTGCTCGATCTCCGCGAAGCTCGTCTCGCCCTTGACAATCCCGCGCGTCCTCCGGACGCCCTTCACGAGCTCCCGCAGGCCGTCGGTGTTCATCGCCTCGACGAAGACGTAGCCCCGGATCGTTGCAGGCGACAGGATCGCGAAAACCCCCGACGGCTTTGGCTTGGCCCTGCTGGCTATCGAGTCGGCGACGGTCTTCTCGTGGCCTATCGACGTCTTGACCGCGAGCATCGACTGCCTCGCGGTCGCCTGTAGCGTCACAGCGTCGTTGATGCTCGGGTTGTCCTTCAGGCTGGCGTTGACGAGCACGGTGATCTTGTCGCCGTACCTCGCGCCCGTCGGCGATGTGATCTTGAGCGTGAACGATTTCTCCTGGCCTGGCATGACATCGAACGTGTGCTCGGTCGACTGGTCGGCCGAAGGCGTGTTCTCCCAGACGACGCCGACCGCATCATAGAGCTTCACGAACCATTCCGGGGACCCCTCCTCCGTCGCCGAGAATATCGTGTCCACCCTGACAGCCAGCGTGTGTGTCTCCCCGTCGTCGGGGAGCTTCAGCGCCATCTCGAACTCGGAAGAGTCCCCGGACGCCATCATCCGCTTGGTCTCGCCCTGGACCGTGAACTGCAGCGCCTTCGCTCCTCCCTGCGGCACCTCGGCGGCCTCCGCGGTTGGCTCTTCCTTCTTCTTCGGCTCCAAGTCAAAGAGTCCCAAAACGATCCCTCACTTCCTCGATCCGCGCCCAGGATCACTTGAATGCAGCCAGCAGGAGCTTCGAGCCGTACTCGAACAGCCAATAGATCAGGAAGCCGAGACCTCCTATCAGGAGGAGTCCGAGGGAGGTTATCTGGGTCGTCCTGAGGTACTCCTCTCCGGTGGGCTTCCGGGCCATCTTGATGACCCTGCCGTAGCGCCCCTTTCCCACGTGCTTCGTCTTCTCCTCGATCATCCGCTGCAGGTCCCAGGACCTGTCAAGCAAGCTCCTCTCTTCTGGCATCTGTTTCCTTTCCTGGAATCGTGTATGCTTCGGGCGCCCGTCTCCTCCGGGCCCCTCGCCCGAAATCGATGGGTAACCCTACCCTATTCGAGTAGTCGAATGCCCAATCTATATATATTCCCATCGGTCGTTCCCGACGCCCCTCAGCTGCCCGGGCTGGGCTTCGAATGGGTCTTGACGATGTCGTAGGTCGTTATGATGCCCACGAGTTTCGTCGGGTCGTCCTTGTCCACCACTGGGAGTCTGCCCACGCTCCTGTCGACCAGTTTCTTCAGGGCGCTCTCCAGGGTATCATCGGGCCTCGCGACTACCACCTTGCGCTTCATCACGTCCCTCACCGGCGTGGTCCCCCTCTTCTCCACGGGCACGTCCTCCGCGTCCTCGAAGGACACCATCCCCACCAGCTTCCCGTTCTCGACGACTGGGAACCCGGTGTGGCTCTGAGCCCGGATCAGGTCTACGACCGTCTGCACGCTCGACGCGGGATGGACGGTGACGACTTCTGTGGACATGGCCTCCGCCACGGGGATCCTAGCAAGGATGTCCACGCTCATCTCGCGCCTGTGCGCGGGGGATGTCGCCCTGCTGTTGGACTGCTTTTCGTATATCGTCCAGTTCCCTGTGAGCACGTATGCGAGCACGCAGGCCACCATGAGGGGCACCAGAAGGTCGTACGTGCCGGTCATCTCCGAGACCATCACGATTGCGGCGATGGGGACCTTCGCGACGCCTGCCAGGAGCGCCCCCATGCCCACAAGCACAAAGGCCGCGGGTTGTGTCACCGCGTGCGGGAACACGATGGCCATCGTCTGGCCGAACGCTCCCCCGACCATCGCCCCTATGAACATGGACGGGGCGAATACCCCTCCGCTTCCGCCGGACCCGACCGTGAAGGATGTCGCGACTATCTTGGCGAGCACGAGCGCCACCATGAGGATGATGGACAGACGGGCCAGGTCACCATCGAGGGCTAGCTGTATCCATCCATATCCGACCCCGAGGGTTTGAGGGAACGCCAAGGCCATGACGCCGAGGAGGAGCCCGCCGATCGCAGGTCTGAAATGCGGCTTGATCTTCAGCCTCTTGAAGACGTCGTCCCTGAAGCCGAAGAATATCACGACGTAGACTATCGCGGTGGCGGCGCACAGGATTCCGAGGGCCCCATAGAACAGTAGCTCCTCGGGGCTGCTGAACTGGAAGCTTGGAGACATGAAGATGTGCCCCCAGCCGAAGAAGCTCGCGAATACCGAGTAGGCCACGGTCGACGAGATGAACGCCGGCACGAGGCCTTCGGTCTCCATGTCGTGCTTGTAGAGGACCTCGATGGCGAACACCGCTCCGCCAAGCGGCGCCCTGAATATGCTCCCTATGCCTGCGGCCATGCCGCATATGACCATTATCCTTCGGTCGTGGTCGTTGAGCTTCATCGCCGACGCGAGGGCGGACCCGATGCCTGCGCCCGTCTGAGCTATGGGTCCCTCTCTGCCAGCGCTCCCGCCCGAACCAATCGTGAGCAGCGAGGAGATGACCTTGACGACGGGGACTCTCTTGCGGATATTGCCTCGTTTGTTGTTGTACGCGTCTATGACTTCGTCAGTGCCATGGCCCTGTGCCTCGGGGGCGAAGGTGAACACTATGAGGCCAGCCAGAAGACCGCCAACCACAGGCACCACGAGGATAAGCCAGCTGACATGGGATGATTGGCCCGACGAGAAAAGTTGCGACTCCCCCGAGGGCGCGGGCGGATAGTACCCTCCCAGGCCGCCGAGGATGTAGTGGGTCGCCGCGTTCAGGCCGTAGTAGAATGCCGCCGCGCACAGGCCCGAGGCCAGGCCGATCACGATTCCGAACAGGGTCCATCTTCGCGCCTGTTCGACATCCATGTCCTTGAATAGCTTCTTCAGTCTAGCGCTGAACTTGTCAGATGCGCGCTTGTCGGGCACGGGTTTGCATACGGGTCTGCTTATTTTCAGTTTCCGCATGGACAGGATTTCGTTGTCGGCATGTGCTGACCGCGGGACGTCCTCCTGTCGCCCGTCCACGTGCGGTCATGGACAAGGAACGGACAGACTGGACTTGATGATCTCCCTCACTTTATAAAGTCCAGGCCCATCTCGCGGGTCTTCTTCTCCTTCTGCGGGCCCAGGATGTGCTTCGACGTGACGCCCGTTATGACAACCATGACCCTGATGACATCGCCCAGGGTCTCGTCGACGGCTGCTCCCCAGATTATCCGCGCCTGGGGGCTTATCTTGGACTGGATTATCTCGGCGACCTGCTCGGCCTGGGTCACAGTCATGGAAGGCCCGCCCGTGACGTTCACGAGCGCGGCGCTCGCCTGGCTGACGTCCATCTCGATCAGCGGCGAGTTTATCGCCTCGTTCACCGCCATCACAGCGGCGTCATCGTCGTCAGACTCGCCCAGGCCTATCATCGCTACCCCGCCGGACTTCATGACCGTCTTGATGTCGTTGAAGTCGAGGTTGACCAGCCCCGGCTTCGTCACGACCTCCGTGATGCCCTTGATGGACCTCATCAGTACCTCGTCGGCAACCTTGAACGCGGCGTTCACAGACAGCTTGGGGACTATCTGGAGCAGGCGGTCGTTCGGTATGACGATGACCGTGTCGGCCACGTTCCT
>JBBIUZ010000005.1:24464-39080 GCA_037439985.1 Methanobacteriota archaeon
CGCGCGGCTTCCGGCGCAGCGTTCATTCTCCTTTGGATCGCTCTTGCCAACATCATCTCCTGCTATGTTCTCGCCACCCGCGGCGCGATTCACCCCGGCTTCTGGATCCCGTTCTCCGCCCTGATCGCTCCCTCGGCGGCGAACGGGTACGTGCATATCGCCACGGTGAGCGACCCCATCTCCTTGGCAAGCTGCGCGACGAAAGGTGCAGAGCCGGTTCCCGTGCCGCCGCCCAGCCCGCACGTGATGAACACGATGTCGGCCTCCTTCACGGCCGCCTTGATCTCATCCTCGGCTTCCCTGGCGGCCTCCTCGCCGACCTGCGGGAGAGCACCCGCTCCCAGGCCTCTCGTCACCCTCCGCCCAAGGAGTATCTTGTGCTGTGCCCTGGTCATCAGAAGGTGCTGGGCGTCCGTGTTTGCCGCATAGAGCTCGGCGCCGACGATCCCAGCCTCCTCGAGCCTGTTGATCGTGTTGGACCCTCCGCCGCCGCACCCGATGATCTTGATGTTCGTCTTGAGGCCCTGCAGTATCCTCTGCAGCTCCTCATCTTCCGCGGTGAACGTTCGCATGGTCTCCGGGGCGTTCTTCTGCTGTTCCTGTTCCGCGGCGGACAGGGCGCTTTCGACGAGTGACTTCATCTCGAGCCTCCCAATTGTTTGCACTTGATGCGGCAAAGCTGGACGGTAAGGCCAGCTCACCAGATTGCTCCGTAGCTGGTCTCGAATCTTAAAAGTTTCGGATGGCCTGCTCTGATGGCCGAGACTCGCGTCAGCGCACCAGGTCTACCTCGCCCACGCCCTTGAACTTCTTCTGCTCTCCGGGCTTCCCGAGGATCTGTCGGGACTTGACGCCGGTCGCGACGAGCATGACCCTCACGGTCTTGTCCATCGCCGGATCGATTGCTGCTCCCCAGATGATCCTCGCGTTCGCGCCGACCCTAGCCTGTATCTCCTCTGCGGCCTTCTCGGCCTCGGAGATGGTCATGTCCGTGCCGCCGATGACGTCGACGAGCACGCCGTTCGCCTCGCTTATGTCCACCTCCAGCAGCGGCGAGTTGAGCGCCTGGTCGATTGCCTCCTGGATTCTCTCGTCGCCCGGAGCGTCGGACTCCCCGAGCCCGATCATCGCGACACCGGCGCCCTTCATGATAGTCTTGACGTCGTTGAAGTCCAGGTTGACGAGCCCTGGTCTCGTGATGACCTCTGTAAGACCCTTGATCGATCTCATCAGGACCTCGTCCGCGACCTTGAATGCAGCATTCAGAGAGAGCCTCGGGACGACCTCGAGCAGCTTGTCGTTCGGGATGACCACGACAGTGTCCGCGGAATCCCGCAGCCTCTCGAGACCCCACTCTGCATTCTCCATGCGCATCTTCCCCTCGCCCTTGAACGGCAACGTCGCGACCGCGATGGTCAGCGCGCCCATCTCCTTGGCGAGCCGCGCAACGACGGCGGCCCCTCCCGTCCCGGTTCCGCCTCCGAGCCCGCACGTGACGAAGCAGATGTGAGTGTCGACCAGTATCTTCTTGAGTTCCTCCTCGGCCTCCCTGGCGGCCTCCTCCCCGATCTGTGGGAGCGCGCCCGCCCCAAGCCCTCGGGTGACCCTCCTTCCGAGGAGTATCTTGTGCGGCGCGTGGAGCGACAGCAGGTGCTGCGCGTCCGTGTTTGCGGCGTAAAGCTCGGCGCCGACGACCCCCTCGTCGTAGATTCTCGCGACGGTGTTCGTTCCGCCGCCGCCCACTCCTATTATCTTGATGTTGGTCTTGAGGCCTCTCAGGATCTGCTCCAGCTCTACATCGACTCTCGTGTCCCCGCCCACTCCGGCCGGGGTCTGAGCCATGATGGCTCCTTCTGTGGCTTCTCTAGCTAGTGCGTCTTCGACTAGTGATCTCATCATCTTGGGTCACCTTTGTGGGGACGTCGGGGAGCCGACTCTCTGCTCTCGCTCGAAGTGCATCCCGCGCGCGCATACGCGCACAGATTAAATCGACCTGTGAGTATAAAACCCTTTGGTACTGTCATTTTGGGCGCCAACTGCGCTGTCGCAAACGCCGTTTTCGGGGAACAAACTTTCATCCCCGGGCGGCATTCCCGGGCGCGTGAAGGTCCGCGCTCACGTAATATTCATCGGCCGGGTGCAGGGCGTGTTTTTCCGTGCGAGCACCCAGGAGCGCGCGACAGGCCTGGGCCTGACCGGATGGGTCAGGAACCTGCCAGACGGGAGCGTCGAAGCGGTCTTCGAGGGGGAGGAGGGTGAAGTCCGCAGGGCCATAGATCTTTGCTGCGAAGTCGAGTTCCCTGCGAGAGTGGACTCCAAGGTCGTGAGGATCATGGATGCGACTGGCGAGTTCGGAGAATTCTCGATAAGACGCTGAGCGGCTCATCGGTGCTCAGATGTAGCCTGGGTACGTGCGTCCGGGATTGTCGGCGTGGATCTTGTACGCGTCTTCAGGCCTCATGGCGCCCTTCCGCATCAGGTCGGTCGTGCGCTTCGGGACAGTGGTGATGTTCAGCACCGCCCCAGGTCTCCGTGGGTCGTCTAGGAAGTCCGTCTCCATCATGAACCTCAGACCCTTGCTCAACGCCGTCGTGACAGCATCGCGCGACGCCAGCACGGACGGCATCAGCCCATGATTCTCTTCGGGGAGCACGAGGGGACCGCAGTAGTGCTTCACGACCCTTGTCGTGTCCAGACCGGCCCTGCGGGCCATCTCGGCAAGCTCCTTCATGACGTCCGGGGTTGCGCTCTCCGTGTGAAGGACCATGGCGCAGTCCGCCTCCTTCGCCGCCCTCATCGCGTGCCCGAGTATCTCGTTCGAGGCACTCCATATCCCGGCGGGGACCGGGAAGTGCGGTCTGCCCACCTCGCCGATGGCTAGTGCCTTCCCCTCCCTCACATACTCCGCCGCGAGGTCGAGCGCCTCCATCATGATCTCCTTCGACCGCTCGAGCCCATGAATCTTCTCCAGCGCGATCAGCTCCGCGGGATAGGGACCGACCGTCGCGTACGCCCGGACGCCCGTCTCGGAATTCACCCTGTCCTTCAGCCAGACTGTCATGTCGTAGCTCTTGCGGAACCCGTCGATGTCCCTGATTTCGATCTCGTCGTAGGGGAGGTTGGAGATGATGACGTGCGTCCCCCCTTGACGCTCGAAGTCCCTGACGGCATCGACGTGCCTCCCCTTGAAGGGGTCTAGATGGATGTGGTCGTCCAGGATGGGAACCTTTGGCTCCGCCATGTCCCGCGCTCCACGCTCACCTGAGCAGGCCGGCGGCCCGGAGTTCCTCGGTGATCTTGTCGACCGCGGTCTCGACGTCCTCGGGCTTCCTCGCCCCGGTGCAGACGAGCTTGCCGCTCCCAAAGAGCAGGACGACGACCTTCGGCTTGTCGATTCTGTAGACCAGCCCTGGGAACTGCTCGGGCTCGTACTCCACCTTCTCGAGGCCGAGGCTGATGGCGATCGCGTTGAGGTTGATCTGCGCCCCGAGGTCGCTCGACGCGACTATGTTTTGCACTTCGATCCTGGGCTCCACCTTGATCGGTATCCCCGCGGCCTCGATCTGTCTCGAGACCTTGCTTATCGCCATCTTGACCTGCTCGAGGCTCTTGGCCCCCGTGCAGACGACCTTGCCGCTGCGGAACAGCAATGTGGCGGTCTTGGGTTCCTTGAGCCTGTATATCAGGCCCGGGAACTGCTCCGGCTCGTACTCTGCGCCCTCAAGCGCGAGCGCTATCGCCTGCAGGTCCAGCTCCCTACCCAGAGATGTTGAGGCAACAACATTCTCTATCTTCATCACTGCCATAAAATCTCCACCGGCTCACGCCCGATATTTAGGTGGGTATTTAAAAGGGTTTCCAGGATTTCTAGTTCCGGATATCCGCAGTTTGGCGAAGCTGGCTTCTGCGCCTCTCTGGTCCTGTGCAGGGCGACTGGAGCCGAGCTCTCGACCACGCCTCAGGCGCGGGTCTCGCGAAATGCTTTTCCGTCGCGCGTGATTAGCGACACGGGCAATGCGCAGGGGGTGTATGAGATGGAATGCATCGAAGACCTTCTGAGGGGATTCTGCGTCGACGCCGAGAGGGCGCTCAAGCCGAGTCTACGCGGCTTCAAGGCCCTCGTGCTCCGGCCTTACCTCCCGCAGATATGGACCTTCGAGACCGAGTCCGAGACCGTGAACGTTCTCGCGGACACGGACGGAGGCGTCTCGATCAGCCATGCAGATAACCTTCAGAGGGATGTGACGATAGCGTGGGAGCACTCCTTGATGTGCGAGGTCCTGAGCATGAGGAGCGGCACATCGATCCCGGAGGGCGAGCGGCCGACGATCACATACCACACGGCCAAGGGCCGTGCGGCATTCGAGTTCCTCAAGGGAAGGCTGGGTCTGTAGGATGCCCTACAGCCACTTGATCATGAGTTCCTCGTCGACGTACCTGCTGCCTTCCTTCAAGGCGGCAGGGACCCGGCCAACCCTTACGAATCCGAGCTTCTTGTAGAGCCCCTTGGCTCGCTTGTTGTACGCGAGGACGGATAGGTCGAGCATCTCGAGCCCAGGCATGCGCTCCCTTGCGAGTTCGATCGTCCTGAGCATGAGCGCCTCGCCTATCCCCTTGCCCCTGATCTTCTTGCTCAGCGCGATTCCCACCATGCCCCTGTGGGACTGCTTCCAGATGCGCCGTTTGACATCGCAGTTGCCTACTATCTCTCCGTCGAGTTCCACCGTGAGCATCACGGTCATCCTGCTCCGAATCTCGCTCAGTCTCCCCCGCACCCACTTCTTCTCCTCCGCGAGCCTGACTGGCTTGTTTATCGGAATCCCTGATCGAGGCTCGTCGACGAACTCGTTTATGAACTTCATGAACCGTTCAGCGTCCGTTGCCCTCGGCTCTCGGAAGGCCACCTCGGTCCCGTCCTTCGCGGTGAACCTGTATCTTGCCACGGCGCGAGATAGGGGGGTTCGGCTGGAAAACTTTCGCGGTCCGGCGCCGGGCCCAGTGGCTGCCCGCGCCGCGCTCCGCCCCTCGGGAGTCTGCTCTGCGCGTCCTGGCCCCCCGTCACCTGCGCATCTGGCTCGACAAGATGTCTGACCGGCTGTCGAGCCGGGAGCGCACCGAACCTGGCTCAAGAAAAATATAAATACGCTGAAGATGATATGCCCGTCAGACGAAAAAGCCGATATCGTCGGACAGTCGAGGCAGGCCAGATGGTAGAGTCCGAAAGGGTCACGATCAGATTGCCGAATGAGAGGATACAGGCTCTCCAGGCATTGGTCGATCAGGGCAAGTTCTCGACGATCTCAGATGCGATAAGGGCGGCCATCGACAAGTTCGTTGAGGGCGAGTTGACGCCGGAGTACATCGAGAAAGTCACAGTGGAGCTCCCGAAGGGAAACGTTGTCAATCTGAAACAGCTCGTCCAGGAGGGCGACTCTGTCTCAGTGGACGACGCGATAAGGAATGCCGTCCGCGAGTACATACGCAAGCGAGTGTCAAAAGCAATGCAAGAACTGGAAAGGTGACGCTCTAGCAACACAGCGGGGATGGGATGATGGTCACACACACGCACACACACGAGCTCAGGCGCTCAAGGGAGGTTGTCTAGGATGCTGGACAAGCTCGTACAGGACGCTATGGGCCGGGAGTGCGATTTCGAGGCCCATCTCTCTCCCAAGATATGCGTCGTAGGCTGCGGCGGAGGAGGCTCGAACAGCGTTCACAGGCTCGGGCGGGTCGGCCTCCAGGACGTCAAGACCATCGCCATCAACACGGACAGGTATCATCTCGCCGGCATCAACGCGGACCAGCGGCTGCTGATCGGGGACCTGAACGGCTACGGCACGGGAGGGGACCCGGTGCTCGGCGAGAAGATGGCCTACGCGTCCATGGACAGGATAGACCAGCTGGTCCGGGACTACGACATCGTGTTCATAACTGCTGGCATGGGCGGAGGCACCGGGACCGGTTCGGCCCCCGTGGTCGCCGAGGCCGCGAGGAGGCACGGGGCGATAGTGGTCGCCCTCGTAACACTACCATTCGACATCGAGAAGAGCAGGTTGAGAACCGCGCTCGTGGGCATCGCGAAACTGAAAGAACGGGCACATAGCACGATAATACTCGACAACAACAAGTTGATCGACCTGGTGCCGAAGCTGCCCGTCGAGCAGGCCTTCATGATGGACCAGCTCATAGCAGAGGTGATCAAGGGCGTCACAGATACGATCTGTCAGACAAGCCTGATCAACCTGGACTTCGCGGACTTCCGGACCATGATGCTTCATGGCGGCGCCTCCACCGTTCTTTACGGTGAGAGCGAAGATCCCGAGAAAGTGGTGCACGAAGCGCTGAACAACCCCTTGCTCGATGTCGATCTTGAGGGAGCGCTTGGCGCCCTGATTCATATCACGGGCGGCCCCTCCCTCTCCCTGAGGAGGACCTACGAGGTATTCAACGGGATCACGAAGGAGCTGAGCGAGAACGCGAACGTGAAGCTGGGCGCGAGGATCGACGCTGGCTTCGGGAGCAACATCAAGCTCATCGGGATAGTGACTGGCATCCCGTCGCTGGACGGCGTCAAGTCAGCAGGCGACATCGGCTTCGTCGGAGGCGCTAAGCAACAGCCGATGGGCCTTGCTCAAGTCTGAGGATGAAAGAGACATAATCTCTCCCCCCAAACAACAAACAAACCATGCACCCCTCGCCGTAACCCGAGGGGCGCTCAATTCTTCTTGCAGGCCCTTCCTCGACTCCTCTTCTTAGGCAGCTCGCCGTCCATGGCCTTCTTTATGGCGCCGTCGAGCACCCCCATCAGCGTGTGGAATTCCCACTCGCTGGGGACGGAGCGGGCAATCATTCGTCTGAACATCAGCTTCGTCTTCTCCTTCTTGTGGGGCGGGTAGTCGATCGAGTCGAGGAGCATCGAGAAGTACTCGCTCATCTTGTCCCGCTCGAGCGCTCCAGCCTCTCTCGGCTTCCATTTCTCGAAGCCGGAGCAGTGTAGCTCGTAGAACAGGATCGCGGCCGCGTGGCTGATGTTGAGTATGGAGTAGTCCGGGTTCGCCGGAATCGTCACCAGGTAATCGCAGCCTTTCAGCAGGTCCTTGTCCAGCCCGAAGTCCTCGCGGCCGAACACGAGGGCTATCTTCGAGTTCGACCCTTTCACCTTCTCGGCGAATTCTCGGGGCGTCAACGATATCCTCGAGAAGTTCTTCTCGTTCAGCGTGTCCACTCCCGAGGTGGCGGCCACGAAGTCCATGTCCTCGACCCCCTCCTCGTCCGTCCGGACCACGCGCGCGTCTCTCAGTATGTCCATCCCGTGCATGGCGCGCTTGGTCGCCTCCTCCGTGATGGGGCAGGGCCTCACCAGCACGAGCTCCTCAAGCCCGAAATTCCTCATCGAGCGCGCGATGGCGCCAATATTGCCGTCGTTCTGGGGCTCGACCAGAACTACCCTGAACTTGGGCACGCGACACGCACCGATGCCCTAGGTATTTAACTCTGTAGCAGATAACACTGGCATGGACCAGGAGCGTCGGATCGCCCTCAAGTTCGCGTACGACGGTTCGAAGTTCTTCGGGTTCCAAAGGCAGCCCGACAAGGTGACGGTCGAGGGCTCTCTCGTCGAGGCCCTGCGGAGAGTGGGCGCAATCACCTCCTCTCGTGAGTGCGGATACCGGAGCTCGAGCAGGACCGACCGCGGCGTGAGCGCTTTGGGGAACGTCATCTCCTTCAGGACGAGGTTCGGAGCGGAGGGCCTGTGCTCCGCCATCAACTCCGAGATGACGGATGTGTGGGCGTACTCATCCGTGGAGGTTCCGGACGATTTCAACCCGAGGGCGGCCCGGCAGCGGTGGTACAGGTACCATCTGGCCAGGAGCGGCCAGGATGTCCAGCTGATGAGGGACATCGCCAGCAGGTTCGTCGGCGTCCACGATTTCTCGGGGCACTCCAGGAAGGACGAGCGCAACCCGATGAGGAGGATAGACTCCATCGAGGTCTCCGACCTCCACGGGCTGTTCTATAGGCTGGATTTCAGGGCCGAAAGTTACCTCTGGAACATGGTCCGCAGGATCGTGTGGATGATCAATGAGGGCAGCAGTGGGCGGCTGCTCCCGGATTCGATAGGCCCAGAGGCCCCCTACAAGCCTCGCAGGGTCGGCCTCTCGGCTCCCGAGTACCTCGTGCTCATGGACATCGACTGCGGCGTGGATTTTCCTGTCGACAGGAGAGCCTTCGTTGCGGTCATGAGGGACCTGGAGCGTAGAATCAGACGGGACGCAATGAGGCTCGAGTTCGCGGAGGAGATTGCGAGGCTGATGGCATGAGGATCGCGGTCACGGGCACCCCAGGCGTGGGCAAAACGAGCGCGTGCTCCTTTGTGAAATCCATTCCCGTGCTCCACGTGAACGAGCTGATCGGCACGGTTGGGATGAGAACCGGCCACGATCCCCGACGGAAGACGAAGGTCGTGGACGTCGTCAAGCTCGCGAAGCTGGTCGAGGCCATGGAGGGCGACATGATCCTCGAAGGGCATTTCTCCCACATGCTGCACCCAGACATCGCGGTGGTGCTCAGATGCTCCCCCGCGGTCCTCGAGAAACGGCTTCGCGCGAAGGGCTGGAGCGATGCGAAGGTCAGGGAGAATGTCGAGGCCGAGGCGGTGGACGTCATCCTCGTCGAGACCATCGAGGACGTCTCGCAGGTATTCGAGATAGACACGACTCGCATGGACCCGGCGACCGTCGGCGCGGAGATCCAGGAGATTGTGTCTGGTGAAAGAAAGAAATATCGTATCGGAAGTGTTGACTGGAGCCAGGAGGTGCTCGGCTGGTTCTAGAGGGCTACAGAGGCGAGGCGGACAAGATGCTCTCCCCCGTCGCGAGGCGGCTGGCCAACGTGAACCCGAACATCCTGTCTCTGATATCGCTCCTCCTCGCGATAACGGCAGCGCTGTTCTATGTGTTGGACTGGGTCCACGCACTGCTTTTCGCCGCCGCCCTAGTCCTGCTGAGCGGAGCGTTCGACGCGCTCGACGGCAAGGTCGCGCGGATCTCCTCGAAGGCGTCCAAGCGCGGGGATTTCGTCGACCACGTGTTCGACAGGTACTCCGACGCGATCGTCCTCGGCGCTATCGCGATGAGCAGGCTGTCGCCTGTCTCGTTCGGATTGTTCGCGGTCATCGGCGTCCTGCTCGCGAGCTACATGGGCACGCAGGCGCAGGCTCTGGGCCTCAGCCGCGAGTACAGGGGCATCCTGGGACGGGCGGACAGAGTTGCCGTCCTCGTTGTCGTCTCGCTCGTGCAGTACCTCTTCGCGGTCTCGGGCACCGCATGGTTCGAAGTCAACGACATCTTCGGGTACTCGCTCATCGCGTGGATGATGATATACTTCGGGCTAGCGGGGAACATCACCGCGCTGCAGAGGGCCAGGATGATCTGGAAGTCCCTACCCTGACCTGAAGCTCCTGCCCTTCATCCTGTAGTAGCTGAGAGGGTGTTTGACGCGCCTGCAGAGGTCGTCCGGGTCGAAGCATATGCCGTAGCTCTTCATCGTGCTGCACTCCGGAGGCGTATACTCTGTTCCCGATATCTCGCCCGTGATGTGGTCTATCTGATACTTGCTCTTGCTGGGGTCGAAGTCCGGGGCCGTCGAGAAGGTCTCCAGGATCTCGTCGGAGTCCATGCCGAGGGTATGGAGGAAGGCCACGAGCGCGAACCTCCCGGAATGCGGGACGTTCTCTCCCGACTGCATCATGCTCAGGAGCTTCTTCATGCACGGGGGGAACCTGACTATGCTGAGCCGGCCCATGCCCCGCGCCTTGTTCTGCTCCCTCCGCTCGTCGAGCACGCGCCTGATCTCCTCGATGTCGGATGCGAAGCGGTTCAGGATGGGGTCGTTCACTTCGAGCGGGAGTTCGGACGAGATCTTGTCGGCCAGCATCTGTTGGATCAGCCGGACCAACCTGATCTTCGTGACGAGGACCTTCCCGCGGACAACGCGCTGGTTCACGAGCTTCCAGTCCTTGTTCCGCATCGTCGCGGAGAAGCGGAGGAAGTCGGCGAAGTCCACAGCGAGGGACCCGTCCTCCTGGTCGACCCTCAGCCCCAGCTCCTCCGAGACGCTGATGATGAACGGCGCCTCCTCCCTCCTGAGACGCTCGTCCGCCTTCTTCGCCTCCGAGATGGCATACCTCCT
Organism: Methanobacteriota archaeon; assembly: GCA_037439985.1. Taxonomy (GTDB): domain Archaea; phylum Thermoplasmatota; class Thermoplasmata; order UBA10834; family UBA10834; genus COMBO-56-21. The sequence continues at coordinate 34,659 of JBBIUZ010000005.1, forward strand.
CACGAACTGCGGGTCCGCCACGGCGGACACTATCATCCTCGCGACCGGATAGCTGAGCAGCTCGAGGGTCGCGTCCACCTTCGACGTGAGGGGGTGGTCGTCTATCCTGCCGAGTTCGAGGGCCTCCATGACGCGGTCCCTTCCCCGGAGACGCGCCTGCTCGTAGGCCATGCTCTCGACCAGCTGTTCGAGGGTGACGCCCGATTCCTGCAGCAACCTGGCAGAGTCTTTGAGAAATGGATACTTGGCGGCGGTGACTGCGTCCAAGAACAGCTCCTCCCCGAACAGCACTCGAGTATCTTGAGCTGTGTACTATTACTTGACTATTGTTGGCTCAGTTGCGCTCCAGCGCGATGCATGTAGTTCGCGAGACCAAATACCGGTTGCGCGGCATTGGTCACCCGGCGTTCTTCTCGCCAAGGTCGAGATGATACCGCGCCGACTCGAGCGCCTTCGGCTCGTCGAACAGCCTCCACAGATCCCCAGGCTCGGAGAGGGGCCGGTTCCTCACGATCGCCATCGCTCTCCTCCTGCCGATTCCAGGGACCGCTTGAAGCATCGACAGGGTTGCCGTGTTCGCGTCCATGGGCCACCCGACGCCCTCGGCGCTCCTGTACCCCCTGCCTGTGATGGCGATGTCCGTCCTGATCCCCACGTCGAGCGGATAGGGAATCGAAACCAGCAGAGGGTATGTGCCCACCTGGCGGCCGAATGTCCGCCCTCCTTCGCGCAGCTCAGTGTACACCCCGCGGAGCACCGTTCGATTGGGCACCAGCCTTTCGAGGAGCGGGCTGTCGATCTCCTCCCTCACTGCACGCTTGAACTTGGCGAAGTCCGCCTTCTGGACTTCGGGGAACTCCGTCCGGAGGGGCATCACCTGGCGAATGTTGATCCTCCTGAGCAGGAGCCCTTCGGACACCACCTGCCTCAGGAACTCGAGGTTGAGCTGGTAGGTCCTCTTGGATTCGCCCCTGAGGCCGCAGACGAGGTTGATGCCGGGGAGCACGAGGGGGAGCCCCGTAGGTCCACGGGCCGCCCCGATCTCGTTCACCATTCTGATCGCGATCAGCGTCTGTTCGTCCGTCGCGTTCAGGTTGTTCGCCTTCGCCACGACTGGATCGGCCGACTCGAGCCCGAACGCGAGCACGTTTCCGCTGGTGCAGTTCTCCGCGATGGCCTTGGTCACTTCGCGCGCTTCGGCCGGGTGCTCCGCGATCACGGCCGGATTGGCGTTGTCGAGATGCAGCACCTCCGGTCTCAGGATCTCCCTGGCGCTCCTGAGCAGCTTGGATATCTCTGCCGGGTTCGGAGTGGGCGTCTCCGACCTCCCGACCTCCTTGGACATGTAGCAGTAGACGCATGACTGCGCCCCTAGCCGGAAGTTCCTCACGCCTGCGCCCGAGAGCGCCGCCATCTCGTCCAGTATGTCCGAAGACTGTCGGAACAGCACCTCCCCAAAAAGCGGTTCGATGCAGAAGGCGCAGCCGCCCGATATGTATCTCACGCACCCTCTGTACATCTGGACCTCTGCGATGAGCGGCCCGCCGTGGTCGGGATGCATGGCGCACGCGGCGGCCCCTCTGAGCAGCCACGAGTTCCACTCCGCCAGGGTCCTGCGTCTGTCCGTCCATTCCCCGTCCCTGACCAGATCGTGGACCGACGCGTCGAGATCTCCCGTCGAGACATGATCGAATGTTCCTCTGAGATCCCTGGGGACCGCGCGGAGACCCGCGCCAAGGCTCGCGACGGTCCTCCCGCGGAACTCTGTTGCCAGCTGCCCGAGCTCCCTGTCGCTTGCCGGCATCCCCCTCAGGTACTTGCCGGGGACGGCGATGTTCCTCACGATCACGAGGATGTCGTGCCTGGAGATGTCCAGCAAGCGTGCGCGCCACTGGTCGATCGTGGCGTAGTCGGCGTCACCGCCCGCAGCCATGACCGCCCCGAAGGCGAGCCTCGAGTAGGGCGAGATGAAAGGCGGGACGCCGAGGCACGCAGGTTCGTCAGTGTATCCGTCGAGGACCAGGACCCTCATCGACGCAGTGAATCGTTTCGTGCCGTTAATATGTTCATTTCTCGTTGGCCCCCTGCAGGCCACCGGGACGTCCCGCCAGCGTACAATCATAAGCTATTAATCGACAGAATCCTTCCCTGTTGTTGCTCAAATCGGTCGCAATGTTGATTGAATTGGGTAACTCGTTCAACGACTTTCGACAAATGATGAAAGAGGCCGGGGAAGATTCGAATGCCAAGGAAATCCAAACCAGCAAAGGGGAAGCCTGTGAAGAGAACCGTGAAGGTCGCGAAGAGGGCGCCAGCCAAGAAGCCTGCGGCGAAGCCTCTTGAGAAGGTTTCGGTGGACCAGCTTCTGAAGAAGGCATACGAGCCAGCTAGGCTGGCCATGATCTATCACCCGTTCTACGAGGGCAAGATCGAGATAGTCTCGAAGTGCGCCGTCCGCGACTTCAACGACTTCGCGATATGGTACACGCCAGGCGTGGCGGAGCCGTGCAAGGCCATCAACAAGGACAAGGACCTGTCGTATGTGCACACCAACAGGTGGAATACTGTCGCCGTCATCTCGGACGGAACCAGGGTGCTGGGCCTGGGCGACATCGGGCCCGAGGCCGGCATGCCCGTCATGGAAGGCAAGTCGCTCCTGTTCAAGTACCTGGGCGGCGTCGACGCATTCCCGCTTTGCCTGGGCACCAAGGACCCGGATAAGATCATCGAGACGGTCAAGATACTCCAGCCGTCGCTCGGCGGGGTCAACCTGGAGGACATCTCACAGCCCAAGTGCTTCTACGTGCTCGAGAGGCTGAGGGCGGAGTGCGAGATCCCGGTCTGGCACGACGACCAGCAGGGCACCGGCACCATCGTTGCCGCCGGCGCGATCAACGCGGCCAAGGTGGTCGGGAAGAAGCCTTCGGAGATGAAGGCCGCCTTCATCGGGGCTGGCGCGGCGAACATCGCGATCTCGAGGATCATGGCCCTCTCCGGCTACAAGTACGAGAACATGATCATGTGCGACTCCAAGGGGACGCTCCACCTCGGCAGGACAGACACGCAGGCCGAGTACAAGGGGAAGTGGTTCATGGCCGAGCACTCCAACAAGGAGCAGGTCGTGGGCGGCCCTGACGCGGCGATGAAGGGCGCGGACATCGTGGTGGCGGCGTCGAAGCCGGGCCCGGGAACGCTCAAGCCCGAGTGGATAAAGGGCATGGCCGACGACGCAATCGTCTTCGCGACCGCGAACCCGATACCCGAGATATGGCCCTGGGAGGCGCTGGAGGCCGGAGCGAAGGTCGTGGCGACCGGCAGGTCCGACTTCCCGAACCAGGTCAACAACTCGCTCGGCTTCCCAGGCATATTCAGGGGCACCTTGGACGTGAAGGCGAAGACGATTTCGGACACGATGTGCAGGGCCGCAGTTCTCGAGATAGCGAAGACCGCCGAGGACAAAGGCATCGACGAGAACTACATCGTGCCGACCATGGACGAATGGGAGGTCTTCCCGAGAGAGGCCACCGCCGTCGGCATGGCCGCGATTGAAGAGGGCCTGGCTAGAGTGAAGCTCAGCAGGGACGCCCTCTACGAGAAGGCAGAGGCTATCATCAAGCGCGCAAGGGACCAGACCAAGTACCTGATGAAGGGCAAGTTCATCCTGCCACCGCCGAGGGCATGAGCTCTCGGTGGACAAACCGCTTGAACAAACCTCTTGCAGCTTATTTTCCGCTGGCTCAGAGCAGGCCGATCTCTAGCATCTCGACGCTCTGCACGCCGCCGACGTTGCTCAGGGCGTTCTCCACGACCTCGGAGCCGCCCTTCTTGTCGTCCATGACGATCAGAACGTGCAGCGCTTTCAGGCCGAACGCCACGGGCTTCTGCTCGGAGGCCTTAAGGCTCGCGCCTTCCGGCAGCGCCTTCTTGATGTCGGCCAGGAGACAGTTCAGGTCGATCTCCAGGTCCGCAGGCAGGATTCTGTACTGCAGCCCCACCTCTCCCAAAAAGAACACCTCACGGTCCGACGAACCCGCACTCGGGGCACTTGTAATGCACGCTCTGGTCCCTGCAGTTCATGCACCTTCCGATCGTTGCCTTGCCGCAGCTGGGGCAAAGGAATGTGGTCTCCGTCTTCCTGACCAAACGGACCCCGCACGATGTGCAAATCCTCTCCTGGCTCATCAAGCGACTTCGACCTCTGGGCTGAGGTAGACGATGATTCTATTTAATACTGCACTTCGCACAGGTCGCTCGGAGGGTTCCGATATCAGTCACGGCACATCTCATATCTAGCGTCGGGGCCGTCATCGGAACCTTGAAAAGACTTGCCCAGAATCGCATGTTTTATTTCGTTACATTAATTTTGCATGCCGGACAAAATTACGAAAAAAGCGGGGGCGCCGTCAAAGGCTGGTAGATTGA
>JBBIUZ010000006.1:0-24378 GCA_037439985.1 Methanobacteriota archaeon
GCTATGCTCACAGATGAATGGGTCAACTACACGCGGGTTCAAACAGTGTATATGTTCACTGGGTTTGAGATAATCAACGGGTCAGCGACCGGGCTCCTGCATCAGAACGGGCATTACGCATACGAGGTGATAGGGCATGTTAGCTACGGCAATAAAGATTATGGGAATGGCAGTCATCACAATGCCTCGGCCAAAATCAGCAACGTCAGATTGGGCACAAAGGACTACACATTCAACGGGACTACGCTATCGCAGACTTCGAAGTGACCGCAAACGCGGCTATTGACAATCTATCATCGGATCCAAAGTTGCCAACGAGCGTTGCGAAAGTCGTCGACCTTCCCTTAACGATGAGATTCCATGTCACGCACAACATGACGCAGACTGTCTACAAGTATGGTCTCGCTATGGACTGGAGTGCGAATAAGAGTTTCCCAACCTTCTCCCCGTTGAGTACGGGAAGTAATTACAGCCTCGTGGCTGAAGACAAACTGGGTCTTAGCTACACAGAACCTGGCAGGACAAACGGAACATACTTGTCATTCTTCGATACGAACCCCGGAAATGATACCGCGACGTGGAGCGTCAATGGCAAGGTGTTGGGCCGGCAGCATCTAACGACCCAGTACTACATCAACGGAACCGGTTTGCCAGTTTCGACTAAGCGCTACAACGAAACCCAGCTCGCCAACAAGCCAATGCCTTGTTTTGTAGATGTCTGGTTCAGCGAGTTCCGATATAACATTAGCACGGGAGTCTCTTTTGACCCGGAAGTCATCTTGTATAATTCGAATCACGCAGTCCCCGGGGAAATCCAAACCACGATTGTCATCGGTATGGTCGTAGTCGTCATCGCCGTCGTTGCGATATCAGCATACGCTACCAGAAAACGAAGAAAGAAGGGAGACGATTCGTCAGCCGCCCCCAGTGACAATGAGCAATAGTGAGATTCACTGTAAGAGGGAGCCATCGTTCACCCAACGCGCATTGTCGCAGCCCCCTCTGCCGTCTATCGTCCGAGCCCCAGAAGTCAAGCTCGGGGCACTTGGCAGTTCTAACCCCGCTCGCGCGAACTATCCTCGGGCCTGGTGGGGGTTAGCCTGGGGATGTGGCAGCGTTGGGGGGACGGGTTGACCGAAACGAGTATGAGCCGTCGGCGGGGCTAGGGTTTGAACTCGGGAAGGTCGTATCAAGGCCCACTCAGTCTTCAGCTGAGCAAACACACGGTCGATCGGCTTCCGCGCCTCAGCTCTGAACTCAGGTGGAAGCGCCTGAGAAGAAGAAAGGAAGAAATGTGTGGGGACGGACATCAGCGGAGCGCTTCCGACAGGTCCCATAGACGCGCGCGTCGCACGCGCGCCCATGCGGGTTCATACAGGGGATTTTGCCATCCTAACGTATTTATATCCAGAGCTTCAATAAGAAGTGAACTGCCAGACTGGCGGCAAAGTGGTCTGATGGCGGAGAAAAGGGTCCTCGTCAAGATAAGCAAGGATTGCACCGAACTGAGCCTGCGCGAGGTCTTGGACAAGATCAAGGAACTCCAGGACAAGAACCCGGACCTGGATGTCTTTTTCGACGGGGACCAGTACGCAATCTGCGCGAGAGCGAAGAAGGCCACCGAGTAGAGAGTTCCAAGTACGACCGCGGAGATTCACCCTCCGATGAGCGGCAGGGCGACGATCGGACTGTACAACAGCTACGACCCCGTCAAGTTCCATGAGTCGCACCGCAGGGCCCTCGCGCGCGCTGGCCCTCTTGCTTTCGCGTTCGACTGCAATCTGGCGACCTTCGGCTTCCCGTATGACAAGGAGCTCTCGACCCCGGTAGAGATCGCCGAATGGATATCCACCACCACGAGCATAGGCGAGGGCGGGAGCTATCTGGTAGAGCTCGCCACGAGCGGCCGGTTCTCGGCCTTCGACTTCCCCAGGAAGGGCTTTCCGCCGCAGCTGGGCACCGCCGTCGTGACGACTAGGAAGCCGTCGCCGGGCAAGGCGTTGCGTCCCGAACAGGTGCGCTCGCTGATCGGTTCCGGAAGGTCCGTTCTCCTGCTCTTCGGGCTCGGTCCTCGCGGCCTACCCAAGGAAATTCTCGAGACATGCGGCATGCACCTCGACATCACTTCCAGGGGGCTGTCACTGGAGACATGCACGGCGCTAGGCGTGGTGGTCGGCTCCCTGATGGCCAGATAGCCCGTTCGAGCTCCAGGGTGCCCGCGGTCACCTTACCACGATTCCGCAAACGCTAAGCCTGGCGACGCGTTGGCATGTTCGGAGGAAACCGAATGAGCATATGCGTGGTCCTTTCCAGGCTCACGGACGAAGGAAGGAAGACCCTGAAGTCGAAGCCCGAGCGGCTCAAGGAGGTCAACTCCGAGATGGCCAAGATGGGTGCGAAGGTGCTGCAGCAGTACGCGCTCCTCGGCGAATACGACCTCCTGAACGTGCTCGACGCGCCTGACAACAAGACGATCGCGAAGGTGCTCGTCGAACTGGGCTCGAGGGGGACGATAGAGACTCACACCCTCGCGGCGATGCCGATCGACGAGTTCCTTTCCAAGCTGAAGAGCTGAGGCCAAGGGAAGCCATACGAAGGGTGCTGCGCAGGGGCTGTCAGGGTACGGCGCGGGCGATTCGGTCAGTACCGCTCGTAGGTCAGCCCGAGCCTTGGAACCCTGACGCCCGCCTTGTCGACCGCCCGACCAACCACCTTGGCCCCCTTTCCGGCGGCCTTCACGACGGCGGACGCGTCTCTGTCGGGCACGACCAGGCTGTACCCCATCCCCATGTTGAAAGTCTGGTACATCTCCGAGTCGCTCACGCCTCCGAGCTCCTGGAGCACGTCGAAGACCGGGCCGGGCCTCATCGGGTCGTCGATCTCGAACCCGATGTTCTTCTTGAGGCGCAACAGGTTCCTCAGGCCGCCTCCGGTTATGTTTGCCATGCCATGGACATCGAGCTTCCCGAGCAGCTTCAGGACGAGCTTGACATAGATTCTCGTTGGCTCGAGCAGTTCGAGGCCGATGGACCTGCTGACGCTCTTGACCTTGTCTGTATGAGCAATCCCGTTCGCCTCCAATATCCTCCTCGCGAGCGTGAGCCCGTTCGAGTGTATCCCCGAGCTCGGCAAGCCTATAAGCGCATCCCCCGCCTGGATGTCCTCCCCGGACACGAAGTTGGTCTTCCTGACCATCCCCAGACACGTCCCGGCCAGGTCCAGGCCTTTGACCAGCTCCGGCAGGACGGCAATCTCCCCACCCACGATGGTCATGTTCGACAGCTTCGCCCCGACGTCGAGTCCCTTGCCAATCATCGAGGTGATCCTCTCGTCCGGCCTGTCCGTCGCGATGTAGTCCACGAACGCAATCGGCTCGGCCCCGACGCAGATTGTGTCGTTCACGTTCATGGCGACGCAGTCAATCCCTACGGTGTCCCATTTGTCCATCGCTCGTGCGACCAACAGCTTGGTTCCGACGCCATCGGTGCAGAGCGTGAGTGCGTGCTCCCCGAAATCCACAAGTCCCGTGAAGTGGCCCGGGAGGTCGATCGGGAGCCCGAGCTTGCCAGTGCGCCTGTACTGCAGGTGCTTCACGAGGGCGTCTATGCTCCCAGACTTCCTGTCAATGTCCACTCCCGTAGCCGCGTAGGTCATGCTCTTGGGCATCCTGGGCATACTGCTCCCCGCCTCGATTGGGCGATGGATTCTGTCGTCTAAACCTTTTGCGTCCCGTCCCAAAGGAACTAATATCTGAGAGCAGGGGAATAGGAGTGGCAGTGACCAAGCAGTGGAGAGCGCAGCGCAGCAGGGACAAGTACTACCGGATGGCCAAGAGGGACCACTACAGGAGCCGGGCGTCGTACAAGCTCAAGCAGATAGACTACAAGTTCGCCCTGATTGAGCAGGGTGACACCGTGGTCGACCTCGGCGCGTCCCCTGGAGGATGGTCCCAGGTGGCCAAGGAGCTTGGCGGGCCCGAATCGCGGGTGTTCGCCCTCGACATCGACCGCATGGCGCCGATCGAGGGCGTGACTTTCATCCGCGGGGACATCAGGAACGAGGCCGTCGTTAGGCGGCTGCTCGAGCTCGTCCCCGAGGGAGCGGACGTCGTCATCTCCGATATGTCCCCAGATATCAGCGGGGCGTATTCGTACGATCACGCCCGTTCGATAGAATTGTGTGAGCATGCGCTCAAGTTCGCCACCAGCGTCCTGAAGGAAAGGGGGAACTTCGCCGTCAAGATGTTCTATGGCGATCTGAGCAAGGCCTTCGTCGGCCGCGTCGGCGAGTTCTTCGACGAGGCGCGCACGTACCATCCCAGGGCCTCGAGGTCGACCAGCTCGGAGCTGTACGTCATCGGTCTCATCTTCCGGGGCCGAGGGACCTAGTCCCAGAACCTCTTGGTCCTCGCATAGTTGATCTCCGCGGCCAGGATGTCCCTCAGGAACTCGTCCTCGTCTTCCGAGGACTTCTCGAGGATGCGCGCAGCGGTGTCCGGGCCGACGCCCCTGCCCACGAGTGCCATCACCGCCCTCCTGCCCTTGGCCAGCACGAGGTTGGCGTTCTTGTAGATCCTCCTCAGGTCCTTCTTCTCCTCCTCGGTCGACGCTCCCTTCTTGAGCACCGCGAACTGCGACTTGACATACGGTTGCAGGGCTGCCAGTAGCACACCCCCGCACTTGGCGCACCCGATCCTCTCCGGGAGATGGCCCACGGAGGCCCTCTTCTGCGTCCTGCAGTTGAGGCATACCATGACGACGTCCTCCTTCATCAGCCTCTCCTTGAGCGCATTGAGCACGGCCCTGTCCGCCCTCTGGGGCTGCATGAGCTCCTTGCGGGTTCCGATCGCCTCGCTCCCGATAGGCGAGAGGGCGCCAACACGCAGCTCGACCGTCCCATCCGCGATCCGTCTGAGGACATTCTCGGTTCCGTCGATGTCCATGTCCTCCCAAAGCACCTTCGCGACAGCCTCTTCGAAGATGGGCGAGTGCTCGAAGACGTCCACGAGCTTCGACAGGTTGAGCATCTTGTAGTCGGCGCCCTTCTCCACGGCCCCGAACTTCTTGGCCACGTGGACGAACTGCCACCGGAGGTATGCGGAGTTCCTGACCAGGAGCCTCATCAGCTGGTGGAGCGACGCGGGATCGGTCTCCCTGAGCACTCTGACGACGTCCGAGGCCATGACCGCCCGCGGGGTCTCGAGCACGATCGAGTACACGTCTGCCTGCACGCCGATGCTCTCGCCGAAACGGGCCGTGAGCATGCCGCCCACGAGCTTCGCAATCGTCTCGTTGACCTTGCTCCCAAAGCAGCAGTTGATGACGATGACGCCCTCGCCCTGCTCCACGGTTACGAGCTTGTCTGTCGGGACGGGCATGTCCCCCTGACCCTTGATCCACTCGATGAGCTGTTTCTTGGTATTCTCGTCTCCGGGGTACAGTTCCATGGCACGGAGGCGTCTCATCGCCCCGACCTCCTGGGCCACCTCGTACGGGACCGGGATCTCCTCCCCCATCCAGGAGGGCGTCGCACCCAGCTCATGGACCTGCTCCGCGATCACTTCGTCCTCCGTCAGCTCCACGACCCTCCAGGTCCTGCCCCTCGTGACGAAGGTCGAGTACGGCTCGGCATACGTGGCAACGAATCGCTCGTCGAGCGTGCCTATGACGCCCCTCGAGGAGATGTCCCTGATTTTGTAGGTTCTCTCGTCGGGGATCATGGAGATGTTCTCGTAGAAGTACTTCCTGCCCCCGGGCTTCCCCCTGAAGACCTTCTCATCGTTCCAGAGCACGTGCAGGTCTGCCAGCGTCTGGAGGACCTCCTCGAAGTCCTTCCTGAGCAGCTTCCTGAACGGGTGAGCCCTCGTGATCAGGCCGAACGCCCTGTCCTTCTCGATGCGTCTCTCGGCCAGGGTCATCGCGGCCAGCTGATTTGCAAGCACGCTGAACGGGTTCGATCTGATATGGAGCTTCTCGAGATCCTCGACCATGGCCCTCCTCGAGATGACCAGGCTCTCGGCGATTTCCGTCGGCTTCGTGGCTATGATCGTCCCGATGGAGGTCTCGCCTATTCTGTGCCCCGACCTGCCCACACGCTGGATCAGCCTCGTGACCTGCCTGGGTGACTCGAACTGGATCGTGAAATCCGCGGACCCGACATCTATCCCCAGCTCGAGCGACGATGTGCAGATCAGGCCCTTCAGCTGCTCGGACTTGAAGTCGTCCTCCATCTGCACCCTGATTTCCTTCGACAGGGAGCCGTGGTGCACGCCGACCCTGAAGTCTTCGTCCCAGACATGGTAGCGCACGCCGAGCGCCTCCGCGGAGTCGCGCGTGTTGACGAAGAACAGTGTGGACCTGTGCTGCTCCACTAGCTCCTTGCATCGCTTCATGCACGCGATGTGCTTCAGATCCGTCTGGAGCCTGTCAGCGAGCGGCTTGTCCCGCTCGTCTGCAGGCGGGCTCTCGACGGACACCTTGATGTCCTTGACGGCTGAGATCGTCAGGATCGATACCGCCCTGTCGACCCCGCCGAGGAAGCTCGCGACCTCCTCGACAGATCCCACCGTGGCGGATAGGCCTATGCGCTGGAACTCCCCTGCGATCGAGACGAGCCTTTCTAGCCCGACTGCCAGCTGTGCCCCTCTCTCATCCTCTGCCAGCTCGTGTATCTCGTCGACGATGACGTGCCTGACGTGCGCGAGATGCTGCCTGAGCATGCTCCCGGTGAACAATATCTGGAGCGTCTCCGGCGTTGTGATGAGCACGTCGGGCGGGCTCTTCGACTGGGCCGCCCGCTCGGACTGAGGGGTGTCGCCGTGCCTAACTGCGACGACAAGCCCTACGGCCTCTCCGAACTCTTTGAGGCGCTTGAGCAGGTCTCTGTTGAGTGCTCTCAGAGGCGTGATGTAGATGCACCTGATGCCGCTCCTCCTCGACGAGGCGAGCTTCTGCAGCACTGGCAGCATCGCCGCTTCCGTCTTGCCGATTCCGGTCGGCGCCACAAGCAGTATGTTCTGCCCGGACAGGATCGCTGGGATGGCCTTCTGCTGTGGTTCGGTGGGCTCGGTGATGCCCCTTCTCCTGAGAAGGTCCTGCAGCCTCTCGTCCAGGAGCGTGAACCCTGTCATTTCGAGCGGTTGTCACTGCCTGGCTTGCATAAAAAGGCTTTGTACAGGAACCCATGTTCGGCTCGCTAGACGGCGCAATTCATTTTACCCTCGCTCGCTCTTCCGCTGGTCGATAGAATGTCCGTCATAAAGTCGGTCGGGGCGATGGAGATATTCGATTCGAGAGGGAACCCGACGGTCGAGGTCGAGATCGTCCTGGATGACGGGGCCACTGGCTGCGCAGCAGTGCCCTCCGGGGCCTCTACTGGCACGAGGGAAGCGGTCGAGCTCAGGGATCAGGACAAGAAGCGCTTCCGGGGGAAGGGCGTCCTGAAGGCGGTCGAGAACGTCCGGGCGGTGATAGGGCCGAAGATAGTCGGGATGGATCCGACCAAGCAGGCCGAGATCGACCGACTGATGATCGAGCTTGATGGGACGGAGAACAAGTCGAGGCTCGGAGCGAATGCTGTTCTCGGTGTCTCTCTGGCGGTCGCCCGTGCCGCCGCGAATGATGCCTCCGTGCCGCTCTATGAGCATATCGGGAAGGGCAAGGGCGTGACCCTTCCGGTCCCGATGATGAACATACTCAACGGGGGCGCCCACGCGGACAACAATCTCGATTTCCAGGAGTTCATGATAGTCCCGGTCGGAAAGACCTTCTCAGAGTCGCTCAGGTGCGGGGTCGAGGTGTTCCATTCGCTGAAGGCCAAACTGGCGAAGAAGGGGCTGAGCACCGCGGTCGGGGACGAGGGCGGTTTCGCGCCAAAGCTGGCCTCTCACGAGCAGGCCCTGGGCCTGATCGTCGAATCCGTGGTCGATGCGGGGCTCAAGCCGGGATCGGATGTCTTCCTCGCCCTGGATCCGGCATCGAGCGAGTTCTTCGAGAGCGGCAAGTATCGCTTCGAGAAGAGCGGCAGCAGAGCGCTGTCCCCAGAAGAGATGGTCGACATGTGGGAGAGCCTGTGCGGGAGGTATCCCATCGTGTCGATCGAGGATGGCATGGCGGAGCAGGACTGGGACGGTTGGCGGTCGCTCACGGAGAGGATGGGGAACAAGGTGCAGCTCGTGGGAGACGACATATTCGTCACGAACAAGAGAATTCTCGAGAAGGGCGTGGAGAAGGGCGTCGCGAACGCGGTGCTGATTAAAGTCAACCAGATAGGCAGCCTCACGGAGACGCTGGAGACGATGGCCTTCGCGGCGGAGTCGGGGTACAGATGCGTCGTGTCGCACAGGTCGGGCGAGACGGAGGACACCTCGATCAGCGACATCAGCGTCGCCACAAACGCGGGCCAGATCAAGACAGGCGCTCCGTCCCGGGGCGAGAGGGTGGCGAAGTACAACCGTCTCCTCAGGATCGAGCGGGACCTTGGCGAGAAGGCGCGCTTCCTCGGCAGGGATGCGTTCGGCAGGGGCTAGCCGTCTGCGAACAGCCAGGTCTTCAGTTCCCGGCGCCGTTGTCAGCCAGTCGTTTTCTGGCTCAGAGGATTTGCCCGCGGGCTTCCCCGGGGCGATTGAATTCAATATGTCACAAGCCATGGTCGTTTGACCATGTGATTCGTCAAATCCTCGGCATACGGATAGGTTATGGTCCAAAAATAGACACAATCGTAATTATACCTGCGATGTATCGGTTCGCTGGCAGGAAGGACATTGCATTCAGTGGCGTCGAGGGGCAGTTCTTCCGATGGCGGCAATCGCATGTCCATCCTCGCGTCTGTCAGGCCAGGTGATGCGCCTGGATGTTGGCGGGAGCCAGTGACAACCGTCCGATGAGATGCGGGTCTGTCGAACAGGTTCAGGTCGTTGGAGGCGGTGTCGGAATTGAACACAAGTGGCGGTGGAAGGAAGGTCGACGTGTGCGAGCCGGTCGAGGGAAGCTCTGGCCTCGCTTGCATGGGCGCCTCGACCCCAATCCTGGGAGAGATAGCCATCGTGGACACGACCTGCAGGGACGGGGAGCAGATGCCAGGCATCTCTTTCACCGCCGACGAGAAGCTCGGGATAGCCAAGATTCTGGAGCTCGTCGGCGTCGAGCAGCTCGAGACCTTCGCCACGTACAACGAGAGCGACAGAACGTGCGCAAGGGCGCTGAGAGACGTCACCGATTCGATATCGGTCATGGGCTGGAATAGGATGGTCAAGGCCGACATCGAGGACTCGATCGGCAACGGGGTCGACGCGGTGTCGATATCCACTGACACATCTGCAATCGCCCTTGAGCACAAGCTGAAGATGACCCGCGAAGCGCAAGTCGAGAAGCTAATCGAGTGCGTCGAGTTCGCGAAGGCCCACGGCGTCTATGCATGCTTCAACGCCGGCGACGCCACGAGGACGGACCTTGACTACCTGGTCGAGTTCGCGGCAGCCGGCAAGGAGGCTGGCGGTGACAGGTTCAGGATATGCGACACGGTGGGGGTGCTCACACCCGCAGCGACGAAGTCTCTCGTCGGAGCTATCATGTCAAGAGTCGACATCGATGTTGAGTTCCATGCTCACAACGATTTCGGGCTCGCCGTGGCGAACGCCCTCGCGGCGTGCGAAGCGGCCGCACCGTTCGAGGGTCGGAGGCTCTGGCTCTCGACGACCGTGAACGGCCTGGGCGAGAGGGCCGGGAACGTGTCGCTCGAAGTGCTGATCCTGAACCTCCACAGCCATTACGGAATTGGCAAGTACAGGACGGAGCACCTCCTGCCGCTCTGCAAGCATGTCGAGAAGGCCTCGGGGCTCGACATTCCCCTGAACCACCCTATCGTGGGCGCGAACATGTTCACTCACAAGTCCGGGATCCACGTCGACGGCGTGCTGAAGAACCCGAGCCTCTACGAGGCGCTCGACCCGGTCAAGCTCGGCATGACGAGGAAGATAGCGCTCGGGAAGCATGCCGGAAAGGCGTCAATCAGGCACAAGCTCAGCCAGCTCGGGCTGGACGCGACCCCGGCGGACATTGAGAGGCTCAGGTTCGAAGTGAACCGGATAGGCGAGATGAAGAAGAAGGACATAACCGATGACGAGTTCATGGAGATATACAGATCGGTGGTCGCGACAGGGCCACCAGCCGGACCGATGGCCACCCGGAGTTGAACCATGGGCCTGACGATTGCCGAGAAGGTCCTCTCCTCGCACTCGGGGAAGGAATGCGTCGCGGGAGACATCGTAATCGCCTCGGTCGATTTCGCGATGTCCCAGGACGGGACATCTACAATGATGATCCGGGAGCTCCAGGACCTGGGTTTCGCCGTCCAGAAGACGGCGAGGGGCCTAGCTATGGTCGTGGACCACAACTCCCCATGCCCTTCGGTGGATGTCGCGAGGATCCACAAGGCCATGAGGGATTTTGCCGAGGCGAAGTCCATTCCGGTGCATGACGTGGGTGAGGGGGTCTGCCATCAGGTAATTCCCGAGAGCGGCAAGGTCCGTCCGGGAGATCTCGTCGTCGGAGCCGATTCGCACACGTGCACATACGGCGCCCTCAACATCTGCTCGACCGGACTTGGGTCCACTGATGTCGCGGCGGCAGTATATACTGGAAAGCTCTGGTTCAAGGTTCCGGGGACCTTCCTGATCAACATCGACGGAGGATTCAGTTCGCGGGTCGGCGCCAAGGACCTCGCGCTCAAGATCATAGGTTCGCTGACCGCGGACGGCGCCACCTACAAGTCCGTGGAGTTCTCGGGCGAGGCGATCGATTCCCTGCTAATGGACGGAAGGTTCACTGTCGCCAACATGTCCGTGGAGATGGGCGCGAAGTTCTGTCCGTTCCCGTTCGACAGGGCGACGGCTGACTGGCTGGCCTCGAGGGGCATCGACAACGGAACGCCCGTCGCGAGCGATTGCGACTGCGTGTACGAGAGGGGCTTCGACTTCGATGCCTCCGAGCTCGTGCCGATGGTCGCGAAACCTCACGCAGTGGACAACGTCGCGGAGGCGTCCTCCTTGCGCGACATCGAGGTGCACCAGGCCTTCCTAGGCACCTGCACGAACGGAAGGTTGAACGACCTTGCCGCGGCCGCTGCGATACTCAGGCAGGGGCATGTGAGGAAGGGTGTCAGGCTGATAGTCGCCCCCGCATCGAGGGCAGTATACCTGGAGGCGATCAGGGAAGGCATCGCGTCCCAGTTGCTGAGGGCAGGGGCGAGCATCGTCGTTCCCGGATGCGGGCCCTGCGTTGGCACGCATGCAGGAGTCCCATCCGATGGCGAGAACGTGATATCGACGGCCAACAGGAACTTCAGGGGCAGGATGGGCAACAACAGGGACGTCGGCATATACCTCGCATCCCCAGAGACGGTCGCCGCATCTGCCATGACGGGCAGGATCACCGATCCGAGGGAGGTCAGATAGCTTGAGGCTCACGGGAAAAGCGCACAGATTCACGCCGAACGACGACATCAACACGGACTACATCATCTCTGGAAGGTACAAGTTCAAGATCGATGACATGAACGAGCTGGCAAAGCACGTGATGGAGGACATCGCGCCGTCCTTCGCCAGCGATGTCCGCAAAGGGGACATCGTGGTCGCGGGGCGCAACTTCGGGTGTGGTTCGAGCAGAGAGCAGGCTCCGAGGGCCCTTAAGGCTGCCGGCGCATCCGCCGTGATAGCGAAGTCGTACGCCCGCATCTTCTACAGGAGTTCGTTCAATGTGGGCCTTCCTCTGCTGGAATGCGACACCGATTCGATAGCGGCGGGGGACGAGGTCACGGTCGACCTGGACAAGGGTGAGGTGCTCGACCACCGTACGGGCAGGACATTGAAGGCCGGTCCTATCCCGAGGACCATGCAGACGATCCTGGCAGATGGAGGGCTCATCCTGCACCTGAAGAAGCACGGAGGGTTCGCGCTCGATTGAGAGGTGGGCAAGCATCATGGTCGAATACAGAGGTATCAATGTGCCCTTCATCCCCGGCGACGGTGTCGGCCCGGAGCTGATGGCGGTCGCGAGAGCGGTCATCGATTCCGCCATGGAGCTGTCCGCCGATGCCGGCTCGGTGATCCGATGGGAGGAACTGCCGGCAGGAGAGGTCGCCTTCGAGGCCGTCGGAGAGTATCTGCCCTCGAGGACAATTGAGACGATCAAGCTCCGCGGCGTTGCGCTCAAGGGCCCGCTCACGACGCCCGTGGGGGGCGGCATCAGGAGCCTGAACGTTGCCCTGAGGCAAACCCTCGACCTCTACTCGTCCGTCAGACCTGTGAAGTACTTCAAGGGGGTCCCGAGCCCTGTCAAGGCGCCGGAGAAGATGGATATCGTGATATTCAGGGAGAACACCGAGGACGTCTACAAAGGCATCGAGTGGGGGCGCGACTCGGACGAGGCGAACAGCATCAGGGCCTTCCTCAGGTCGACAATGGGGGTCGAGCTTCCCGAGGATGCCGGAATCGGGCTGAAGCCCATCTCGGAATCGGCCTCGAAGCGTCTGGTGCGCGCGGCTATCAGATACGCCGTCAAGAAGAACCGGAAGACCGTCACGCTCGTCCACAAGGGAAACATCATGAAGTTCACCGAGGGCGCGTTCAGGGACTGGGGATACGAGCTCGCGAAGGCCGAGTTCCCCGATGCCGTCGTTAGAGAGGGCGACCCGAAATGGCCGGCCGCAGGCGCGAAGGTGGTCATCAACGACCGCATAGCCGATAACATGTTCCAGCAGATCCTGACGCGGCCCGAGGAGTACTCGGTGCTCGCAGCCCCGAATCTGAACGGCGACTACCTCGCGGATGCATGCGCCGCGCAGGTCGGGGGCCTGGGGCTCCTCCCGGGCGCGAACATGGGGGACGGCGTTGCCACCTTCGAGGCGGCCCACGGGACGGCACCGAAGTATGCCGGGAGGAATCTAGCCAACCCATGCGCGCTCATCCTCTCGGGAGCCATGATGCTGGAGCACCTCGGATTCGAGCCCGCAGGCGAGATGATCGTCAAGGGAATCGAGAGGACGCTCGGCGAGGGACTGCTCACGCACGACCTCGCGAGGCTCGTCGGGGACAGGGGCATCGGGACCGCGGAGTTCGGTCGGGAAGTGATCGCCAGACTAGGTTGATTCCGACCTCGCCAGCCGCATCCTCAGCTGTCTAGTGTTCTCGTTGTCGATGTTCTGCTCGATCGAGTGGATCAGTGTGCCGTGGCAAGGATAGTCGTTCCAAGGATGACGGTCGGCGCCACGTTCAGGACAAGGGGTTCGTACTTCGCCTTCCAGACTGAGGTGGAGGCTAGCTGGACTGCTGGCAGGGTTGTGAGTACGGTCGCAGCGAGGCCCCGGGGGGCATCAGGCTGAAGAGCGCGTCTGCGTCGTTCCTGTCCATGTCTCCCATCTTCAGCGCGATCAGTGAAGTCGTCCTCCTGACGACTACGATGACCCGTAGGATGGAAACCCTGATGATGAGATGCAGCGCCGTGAAGGTCGAGAAGCTGAACATCAGGCCAAGGTAGACGTGGAAGGAAGTCCTCCGCAAGCCTCGGTATTCTACGATATTGGGCTGGTCCTCTTTCAGTCGCTGCCAGGGCCAGGGGGTTCCTGACCTTTAGGGCCAATGTTTTAAGTGATGGTCGCGAATTCGCCAGTCCGATGACCATCGAAGGTATCTCATCCGCCACCGCCGAGGCTGTTGCAGGCGACTACGAAGTGATCATCCTGGGGGCGGGTCCCGCAGGGCTTAGCGCGGGCATATACGCAAGGCGCGCGGGTCTAGACGCAGTCATACTGGAGAAGGGCGTGCCTGGAGGACAGGTGCTCACGACCCCAAGCATCGAGAACTACCCTGGCTTCCCCGAAATTCAGGGAATGAAGCTAATAGACCTGATGACCGAGCACGCCAAGAGGTACATCGAGATCAGGGAGGGGGAGGAGGTCGTCCGCATCCGGCCTGCGGAGAAGTTCGAGCTGTGGACCTCGAACGGCAACAAGTACACCTCCAGGGCCATCATACTCTCCACGGGCTCGTCCCACAGGAAGCTCGAGGTGCCCGGTGAGGAGGACTTCGCGGGTCGGGGCGTCAGTTACTGCGCCACCTGCGATGGCTTCTTCTTCAAGGGACGGGAGGTGATCGTGGTGGGAGGAGGAAACACGGCGCTGACCGATGCACTATACCTCCACTCGATTGGCGCGAAAGTCTCCATCGTGCACCGGAGGGACTCGTTCAGGGCGGACAGGCATCTCCAGACCACCGTCAGAGACCGCAAGATTCCCGTCGTCTGGAACACTGTCGTCGACGAGATCTTCGGGAACGAGGAGGTCACTGCCGTCAAGCTGAGGAACCTGAAATCTGCAACAACAGAGAAGCGCTCAATCAACGGCGTGTTCGTTGCGGTCGGGGAGGTGCCGAGTTCACAGCTCGCATCCGAGCTCGACCTGGAGATGGACCCGGCAGGGTTCGTGATGGTCGACAAGAACTTCAGAACGAATGTCCCGCTCGTGTACGCTGCGGGCGATGTCTCTGGAGGCATCCGCCAAGTGGTGGCAGCGGTCCACGGAGGTGCAGCAGCCGCTCTCGCGTGCTTCGAGGACCTCATGAACCCCTACTACAGCAGGCTTCCGTGAAGCCCCCTAGGCGGTATTCGGCGTTTCTCGTCGGGTCACAGTCGCCCTACGAACATGAATTGTCAGATTCCATCCTGAAAGGGCAGACAGCGGGCTTGGTGGACTCCATCTAATTAATATACAAGACAGCGTCATAGCGGTTTCACCTTGGGCTTCGCAAGAGGTCCAGAGAGATTGGAAAGGAGGTAGTCCTCATTAACGACCGACCACGCAGAGACGATCGCGGTTTCGGCTCCCGACCGAGGGAGATGCACACCGTGAAGTGCTCTGACTGCGGAGCTGAGGCACAGGTCCCGTTCAAGCCGACAGAGGGAAGGCCTGTGTACTGCAAGGATTGTTATCAGAAGCACAGGCCGCCACGACGGTTCTAGTGCTTTTCGCCAGGCGGACTGGCTATCGATTCTTACGCAAATCTCTTGATTCTATTCACTTTTGACCAAGACAGCTTCAGCTCTGTGCATTCGGAGTGTTCAATGCGTGCGTGGCAGGGGGTTGCGGGGAACTCACTGGTCCCGTCGCCTGGACGGAAGAAGGAACTAGCTAAAACGCAATCGGAGCCTCGATGCCCGCCGTTGATTATCTTGTCGTCACTCGCCCCGCAAGACGGGATGACATCGCCGCCATTGTACGGATATGGTCGACATCTGTGAGCGATGAAGAGGTGAAGGGGTTCGGTGCACCGAGCTCGATGTCGCAATTCGGCGATGTTGATAGGTTGTCAAATGCCTGGCGAGAGCCCAACTGCGTGGGCTCCGAGGAGGTCCTGGTCGCAGAGGTTGACGGACGGGTGGTCGGCTGCGTCGCAGTCGAGGCATGCGATGACGCGATTGAATTGGTGAACATCGATGTCCTGGGGGAGCTCCAGGGCAAGGGGATTGGCACGCACCTCGTCAGGTCAGTGGAGGACCTGGCCCGAGCGCGGAGAAAGCGAGCAGTCACCCTCGGGACGAGTCGGAGTGCGGAGGGCGTGCCGTGGAAGTCGTTCTCTTGGTGGCAGGCTCAAGGCTATGCGGTCACTTGCGAGGAGGAGAATGCTTGGACAAGGTCAATCGGACCTGGTGTCCGAGAGATACGAATGCGGAAGGATCTGCGCTAAGAACTGGACATGGCTCCAAGCGGTAGGGCGAACGGTGGAGTGGGCCCGATCGGATTTGAACCGATGACCAACTGGTTATGAGCCAATCGCTCCGCCGGACTAAGCTACGGGCCCTTGTGTCCCATCATATTCCCCTTGGGCTTATTAGCGTTTCCGTGCGCGCAGGCCGCTCTCTCGCGAACGATGAGCTCTAGTCCAGCGCCGCCTCAGCGGTCAGTACTTGTAGGTTCTGGCCTTCCCCTCTTCGAGTTCCACGCCGAGCCCGAGCGCTACCCTGTTCGAGAAATTGAAGTAACTCGAGATGAGGTTCGCACGCAGAATCTCCTCGTCCGTGAGCCCGGCCTCCTTCAGGTCGTCTATGTCCTCCTTCGTGACGGCCTTTGGCTCGAGCGTGAGTTTCGCCGCATATGCGAGCAACGCCTTGCTCCGGGGGCTCTCGTTCTTCGCCGTATACTCCTTCAGGAGCTTGTAGAGCGCGTTCTGGTCCTTCTCCACCGTTTCGAGGGCCTCCGAATGGTGGACGGCGCCGTAGGCAGACCGGTTCGCCGCTGAGACGACAACCGCGATCATCTCCCTCTCCTCGCGCGCGAGCGGCCCGGGGGCGATCATGAGATTCACGTACAGGTCGAGATGGCTCTCGAGCGCATCGGGGTCCAGGCCCTGGGCCAGGAATATGTTGGCCAGGTGCCCCCTCTCCTTCATGATCCTGTCGTATACCTTCTTCGTCCTGCCAGACGCCCTTCCAGGCTCAGCCGTCTTGATCCAAACCATCGCAGTCACCTTAGCGCCAGGGACGCGCCATTGCGGGTCGCACTAATCATCGACCTTTAATAAAGCTTGCCTCGCGAAGCCTTCAGGGGAGCTTCCGGACGACGCCAATCGCCTCGTCGAGGTCAGGCACGGCACCTGGCTCGTACTGCTTCACATAAGCGATTCTGCCCTTCTTGTCCACGATGAGGACGGTCCTCTTGGCGAACCCTCGTTTCTCGTCGAGCGCGCCATACAGGGGCAGGGCCTTCTTCCCGAAGTCGCTCAGGATCGGGAACCTCACGCCGAGATCCTTCGAGAACGCCTTCTGGACATACCTGCTGTCAACACTCGAGGCGAGGATCTGGGTGTCGAGCTTCGTTATCAGTTCCTCCTTCTCCTTGAGCTCGCCTATCTCGTTCGTGCACACGGGGCTGAAGGCCATCGGGAAGAATGCCAGCAGGACGTTCTTCTTCCCCCTGAAATCGCTCAGTCTCACCTTCTTCCCGTTCTGGTCCTCAAGCTCGAAATCCGGCGCGTCGTCTCCTATGTTGATGTCGACCATGACCATCCTTCCGATGCGCGCTGTCGAAGCTATCCCCGGGAGCGTATTTCTCTCTGTTCCCTGAATCGTCGGCCGTGGCCTGGTTCCCAATCATGATAATCGCGCCCCAGCCTTGATAAGGTCATCAGCCCAGAAGATGACGGGTCCGGAAATGCGCCTCACCGAGAAAGGGAGGGCGGCATGGGTGCTCGCAATCCTTTCGCCCGCGATAGCTGAGCTGTTGTCGGGCTCGTCTCCGCCCATGAAGTTCTTCCTCCCCACCAGCTTCGCGCTGCTTCTCGCACTCTACGGAGGGGGCGTGCTGCTGGTGCGGGAGCTGAGCGTGATATGGAACCGGGGGTGGGCAAGTGTAATCGTCATGGGCGCCGCGTACGGGATCCTCGAGGAGGGCGTCGCCGTGAAGAGCTTCTTCGATCCGCATTGGAAGGATCTGGGCGGCCTGGGGGTGTACGGGAGGGCGCTCGGCACGAACTGGGTCTGGGCCGCATGGCTTACGGAATTCCACTCGATGATCAGCATCACGCTCCCGATTCTCCTCGTGGCGCTACTGTATCCGAACCTGGCCCGGACGCGCCTGCTCTCGCGGCGGCAGTTCGAACTCGTGCTCTCGTTCCTGTTCCTCGATGTCCTGGTCTGCACGACCCTTCTGAACCCCTACATTCCGTTCTGGCCGATGTACGCGCTCGCGGTCGCTTCGGTCTTCGGGCTCGTGTTCTGCGCCAAGTCGCTCCCCAAGCGCTACCTTTCGCCTGCGAGTCAGTCGCCTTCATGGAGTCCCAGGAGGTTCTTCGTTCTCGGGCTGGTGCTGATACTGTCATCGTTCGTGATCTCCGGCGCGTTCGTGAAGACCATGGTCCCTCCCGAGGTGCCCATCGCCGCCATCGCGCTCATCGCGTGGCTTTCGATTGTATCGATTATCCGTCACATCGGGACGGGCGGCAACAGGCCCCAGTCCGTGGCCTTCGCTTCTGGACTGCTATCGTTCTTCATTCTGTTGGATGTGCTGCTCCAGCTCGGGGGTGTCCTCGGCATGGGGGTCGTCGCGCTGGTCACTGCGCTGGCGGTCATGGACCTCAACAGATGGGCCAGAGACAGGCGGGTGCTCGTGTTCAGGGTGCACAAGCTGCTTCATGGAGCGCCGGGGGAGAGTGTGCCGGGCAATGCCGGGGCCTGAGAACATGGATGGCGCCGTCGAACGGTTTCGAACCGTTGACCTTCCGCTTAACAGGCGGACGCTCTACCGACTGAGCTACGACGGCTTGGGTGGGCGCAGTACAATGACCGGTTTAATAAGCCTTTTGTCGGCGCGGCCAGGCTCTGAGAACAGGACGATGGGTCGGGATCTCGAGGACCTACTCGATCGAGTCCCGCAGCTCATTGACGGTATTGCTCATGGTCTCGAGTATCTCCTTCAGGTGGTCAAGGAACTCCTGGATCTTCTCGGTCGTGACGGCCCCGTCTGGGGAGGGCATGATGAGCTCCTCCTGCTCGAGTATCCTGAGGGAGTACCTCACCTTGTGCTGCGGGTACTTAAGCATCTCGGACAACCTGATGATCCCGATGGGCTCGTTGTCCATGATCGCCTTCAGCATCGCCACGTGCCTCTGCAGCAGGTCGATCTCTGTCTCTATCTTGCTCGTAATTACGGATTTGCTCGCCTTATCTTTCATCTGGGGTACCTCAACAGGGACTTCACTGGAGCTTGCGCATCGTGCTACTTGATAACACTGGACATATTTTAAACCGGGAGAGACAACAAGGGGCGTGGTAGTAGGTCTCCGACCAACCTTGATATAATCATCTGCTGAATAGCGTAGTTCAGATGGCGGTCATCGAGGCCAGCGGCATCACCAAGGACTTCGGCGGGTTCAGGGCGCTTGACAAAGTCTCGATAACCGTGGATGAGGCGGACTTCTTCGGCTTCTTCGGGCCCAACGGCGCCGGCAAGACCACACTCATAAGGATCCTCACCGGGCAGCTCGCTCCCACATCGGGCTCCGCGAAGGTCCTCGGGGTCGATGTCGTCAGGGAGCCGATGCGCGTCAAGGAGCTGATAGGCATCGTGCCCGAGGTCGAGAGCCCGCCGACCTACCTGACCGCGTACGAGTATCTCTACTTCGTCGGCAGGGTCCGGAAGCTGAACAGGCTGGAGGACAGGATCGAGCGCTGGCTTTCGTTCTTCGACCTCGACCAGAACAAGGGCACGATCTGCAAGGACATGTCCAAGGGCAGCAGGCAGAAGCTCATGCTCGCCTCGGCCTTCATGCACGAGCCGAGGCTCCTGTTCCTCGACGAGCCGTTCATCAACCTCGACCCGATCTATCAGCGCACGCTCAGGGAGTACCTCGAGGGATACGTCGGCGGCGGGGGCACCGTGTTCATGGCTTCCCACATACTCGAGATTGCCCAGAGGCTCTGCCGGAGGCTCGCCATCGTCAACCTCGGCAGGGTGGTTGCCCAGGGTGGGATCGGCGAGCTCGTGAGGGACGGCGACACGCTTGAGAGGTTCTTCATGCGCTCGGTCGGCATCAGCGGCCCCGGGGGTGAGCGCGGACGAAGGACCTCGTCGGATTGATGCTCAAGGAGGAGTTCAGGTCGCATGCCAGCTACTCCGGCAAAGGGCGGTTCCTGACATTCCCCCTGTTCGTGTTCCTCCTGGCGTTCTGCAGCGGAATGACGATGGACAAGATGCTGGAGGCCGTCCCATTGAGCCAGTTCGCCCTGTTCGGGCACATGTCCGCGTTCTTGTACGGCCTCAGCGTGGGGGCGTTCGGCATCATGGGAAGGGAGTACCTCGAGCGGAGGTATGGGTCGAGCAACTACCTGGTCGCGATGCCCTACCTCATGCCCCTCTCGTTCAGAACGACCTTCCTGGGCATCTATCTCAGGGACGCGATCTTCTACTTGCTCCTCCTGCTGGCCCCCGCGACGCTCGGTCTTGTCCTCGCCGCCCCTTTCATGGGCTTCTCGCTCGTCAGCATAGGCCTGTTCTTCGTCGCGGTCGCGCTGACCTTCCTGACGGGGATGTCGCTGAGCTTCCTCGCGTCTGTGATATACATCAGGAACGTGCCCGCGTTCGTGGTCTTCACGGCCGCCATCGCCGTGCTGTTCATGTCGTTCGGCCTGTTTGGTTGGCCGGCCCTCGGGATCATTCTCCCGTCATACGGCATGCAGATGGCAGTGCGGCCGTTCCCGGTCGATGCGCCGGCCGCGGTCATCCACGGCGTCGCCTCCGCGGCGCTCGTGGTCCTCGTGACGGCGGCTGCCTGCCTTCTCGTCGATGTGAGGATCACCATGAGGTCGAAGCAGCACGCCGAACTGCTGCCGTCGTACTACTCGAGATGCGGCTTCATCAAGGGCCTGAACCGGTCCCTGATCTCCAAGGAGCTCGTCGACCTGAGGAGGAGCGGGGTCGTGGCGAAGATGTTCTTCGCATTCGTCCTGCCGCTCCTGTTTCTGTCTTTCACCGCGTGGTTCGTGAACTACGGGCTAGCCGTGCCAGTCGGTTTCAACGCCGTCTTCTATGCGGCCATGGTGGGGTTCATAGGGGTGATGATGTACAGCTGGCTGAACAACATCGATCTCGCGGAGTACTACAGCCTCCTGCCCGTGACGGTGCCCCAGCTGATCAGGACCCGCATCCGAGTGTTCTTGCTCCTGACCGTCGGGATATCGGCGTTCTTCGTAATTGCGATATCCGTCCTGAACGGCGAGACGCGCCTGCTCTGGCTTGCTCTGATCGTCATGTTCATCACATCGGTCTACATGGTGGTGATGACTGCCTACCTCACGGGCCTGAAGACGAACACATTCCTGTTCGACACGTCCGTGCTCGCCAAGTTCAGCGCAATGTCGTTCCTTCCGGACGTGTGCCTGACCGTGCTGTCCTTCAGCTTGCTCTCTAACTGGGCCGCCGGTGTCGCGGGCATAGCCCTCGTTCTCGCGTCCATGATCGCCGCGATATCGGTACTGTTCAAGGGGATAGAGACGAAATGGGCCGGTGCCTCGTTCGAAGGGTGAGAACGACGCGCACTCATGGAACAGCCAGAGGAGGTCATCAGTCGCGATGAACAGGGAGACTGCCGTCAGGCGCCTGATACACTGTCTCGCGGCCTTCGCCCCGCTGTACTATCTGGTGCCAGTTGATGTGCCTGTCCTCGGGGTCCCCAGGTGGGTCATCCTGATAGCCTTCATAGCCCTCGTCGCGGCCATCGAGGCCGTGAGGCTGCCCAAGGGCATACTCTTCCTCGGCATGAGGCCGCACGAGAAGAACCAGATCGCGTCGTTCGTGTGGGCGGCGGCGGGCGTCACCGTCGTCCTATGGCTGCTCCCCCACTACATCGCGACGGGGGCCGTCGTCGGATGGGCCCTTGTCGACCCGCTCGCAGGGGAGCTGAGGACGCGCGGGGTTCAGAGGCGGGATAATGCAGTCCTCTCGTCCCTCGCGTATCTCGCCATCTGCGGCGCCATGCTTTTCCTGACATGGAGTCTCCGCGTGACGGCCGTCCTGGTGCTCGCGGCGGCCGGGACCGCGGCAGCGGTCGCCTCCGAACAGCTCAAGAACAGGTACTTGGATGATGACTTCCTCATGCTCTGCCTTCCCGGCCTCCTGATGACCTTGCTTGCGCTGGCGCTCTGACATCTGGCCGGACGGAAAAAGCCTAGCTGATGATTTCGAGCTTGCCGAACTTCCCGGCGCTCACCTGCAGCTTGTTCTTGTACGAGGACGCCCAGCCGTTGATAATGCGCACCTTGGCGTCCGTCTCGACCTTCTCGATGTCCTCGTTCCAGAGCGTGATCGTGACGTCGTCGCCATTGTCGTCCTTCCCTGTGGCGTCACAGACCCTGCCCGAGGTGCCGCTCCACTTCGACTGGAACTCCCTGGGCTCCTTCTTCTCGACAATCGTCAGGACTAGTTCGTCGATTTTCGACTTGTCCTTCAGGTCCTTGACCATCATTGCTGCTCGCTCCGTTCTCGGCCGAACAGGTTCGACCTACTTAAAGGTCACGGCGCGCGCGAGACGAGATGCCTCTGCCGGTCGGGTTTCCGAGGCACGTTTCCGGTCACAGCCAGCATCACGAAAACGGTGTTCGACACACCCAATTAGACTTATATGCTCACACTCGGATAGGGTTGGCCCATGACGCGTATAAAGGTCATCACCGAACCGGCTGAACTGGTCCCGATGTTCCGGGCGGTGGACACGAAGGTCAAGCGAGAGGTCCTGAAACTAGTGACCCTCGAATGGCATACCGTCCGAGACATCGAGAAGCAGTTCGGGTCCGCCGGGAAGGATGCCCTCCTGTTCTTCGAGAAGATGAAGCTCGTCGAGACGCGTTGGCAGACCTCGCCCGAGCAGCAGCCGGAGAAGGCCTACCACACATACTACACCTCCTTCCACATCAACGCCTCATGGCCAGTGTACGAAATCAGCGACGTGCTATCCGCGGCGGTCATGGAGGAGAAGGAGTTCCAGAAGATCGAGAAGCAGATATTCGATATGGTCGGCCCACAGGGGAAGTTCGCCGGCGACGTCGCCGAGGCGCTCGACGTCACGTTCACCATGCTCAAGAGCCTCGTCAAGAGGAGCACGAAGCTCGACTACAGAGGGCACAGGATTGAACGCATCAAGGAGTGACGACCCGAGGTCGGCCCCATGATTGTGGTTCTCAGGCTGGGGCATCGTCCCAAGAGGGATCAGCGTGTCACCACGCACGTGGCGCTCACTGCCCGCGCGCTGGGCGCGGACGGGATGCTCGTCTCCACCCCCGATCCAGTGCTCGAGAAGACTGTTCGCGGGGTCGTCGACAGGTTCGGCGGAAGGTTCACGATCGAGACCGGGATCGACTGGAGGAAGGCGATCAAGTCCTGGAAGGGCGAGGTGGTCCATCTCACGATGTACGGAGAGAGCCTCTCGAAAGCCCTGCCGACGATCAAGGCCAAGAACCTAATGATCGTCGTCGGCTCCGAGAAGGTTCCGAGGGAGGTCTACGATCTCGCCGACCGGAACGTCTCTGTTGGCAACCAGCCACATTCCGAGGTGGCCGCCCTGGCCATATTCCTGGACAGGCGTGCCAAGGGGAAGAAGCTGGAGAGGGACTTGAAGGGAAGGCTGACGATTGTTCCGAACCCAAGGGGGAAAACCGTAGTTGACAGGAGCAAGGAGAAGGCCCGCCTCACTCCCAAGCAGGGATGAGTCCCTCCGGTTGCTCCGCGAGAGCGGCTGCGACGAGCAGGTCGTGGCGCATTGCGAGGCCGTAGCATCACTCGCTGTCAAGATTGCTAGGCGGTGCGGGGCCGATGTCGCTCTGGTGGAGACAGGCGCGTTGCTGCACGATCTGGGAAGAAGCAGGACCCAGGCGATTGCTCATGCGGTCGAAGGCGCGAAGATCGCGAGGGAGCATGGGCTCCCCGGCGAGCTCGTAAGCACCATAGAGAGGCACATCGGAGCCGGGATATCGAGGGATGAGGCCAGGAGGCTGGGCCTCCCGGAGAAGGACTACGTGCCTGAGACGCTCGAGGAGAAGATCGTGTGCCACAGCGACAACCTCGTGTCTGGAACGGAGCGCGCGGGCGTGAGGGAGGCGATCTCCCGTCTGGTCCGGGAAGGACACACAGAGGCGGCGAAGAGGATGCTCGAGCTCCACAGAGAACTGTCGTCGATATGCGGGATTGACCTTGACGAGATTCGCTGATCAAGGTGCATAGCGCGGATACTCGCCGCGCCTGTGCGCGTCCCGAAGCTTGTGATAGGCCTCGGCGTTCCTCCTCGCCTGGTCCTTCAGCGACGGATCCCCCTGCCTGATGACCTTGGCGGGAACACCGACCACGAGGCTCCCCTCGGGGACCTTCATGTTCTCGGTGACGACGGCGCCCGCGCCGACAATCGACCCACTCCCGATCTCCGCCCCATCAAGGATGCACGAGTTCATGCCTATGATGACGTAGTCGTATACGGTGGCCGCATGGATGATCGCACCGTGGCCCACGGACACGTTGCTTCCGATGACCGTGGGCTTGCCGGGGTTCCCGTGAATCTGGCAGTGCTCCTGTATGCTCGATCCCTCGCCTACGCGGACTGCCGACAGGTCTGCCCTAATGACGGCATAGGGCCAGATGCTGCACCCTCGCTCGATATCGACATCACCGATTATGACGGCCTCCGGGGCGATGTAGCACGACGGATCTATCCTGGGGCCGGACATGCCCGGCACAGGCGGGTCGACGGATAAATCGTTTACTCAATTACCTTCTCGGTCTTGGGCTTCGACCCCTTCTTGACGGCGACCCTCTTCGGGAAGTACTTCAGGATGACGATGTCGCCTATGG
>JBBIUZ010000006.1:24388-26073 GCA_037439985.1 Methanobacteriota archaeon
ATCCATCTGTATGGCACGTTCACAGATTTCGAGCCCTCTACAAGCAACGGGTTCGTGCTTGTGATGAACAGCCCTTGGACCTTGCTCTCGTCCACCTCGACGACCAGGTTGGCAACGTTCCCGAGGAACATCCCAGCGCTGGTGTAGACCTGCATGCCGATCAGTTCAGAAGCCTCTTGTAGCATCCTGCATCCCAGCGACTGTATCGCTATCCGCGTCTTAAAAGGTTTGTCGTCCAGTGCTCCCAGCGCCCAAGGCGTAGCCTCGGCGTTCGGGCAGCTAGGTTGCGCCGCAAGCCTTATGTAATGGATGCGCTCTCGGTATTGCGGAAATAATGCACAGTCGTGCAATACCTAGGTGACGCGGATGTCGTTCGAGACGGACGAAGTCGAGTTGATAAAGCAGAGGAAGATGTCCGAGATGATGCAGAAGATGAGTTCGACCAGTGAGAAAGAGAGCGCATGGCCAGGAGAGCCAGTCCCGGTGAACGACGGCGGCTTCGAAGCCTTCGTGAAGAAGTACTCGCGGGTGGTCATCGACTGCTGGGCGCCGTGGTGCGGCCCATGCAGGATGATCTCGCCTACCATAGACGCCCTTGCCAAGGACATGAAAGGGAAGGTCGCGTTCGGAAAGCTCAACACCGACGAGAACTTCGAGGTCTCGCAAAGGTACGGCATATCCGGCATCCCCACTCTGCTGCTCTTCAAGGATGGTAAGCTCGTGGACAAGATGGTCGGCGCAGCCCCGAGACCGATGGTGGAGCAGAAGATCAAAAGGGTCCTCGGCTGATTCCAGGGGCCGGGTCTCTAGCCCGCCTCGCGCAGGCGTCCCAGCGAATCGGCCGCGAATGCTGGTCCGCTGCAAAGTATAAATCGAGATACGTTGGTGAAGCGAGGGGATAAGATGGAATTCTCCAACACCGTGACCTGGGGCGAGAAGTACCCGGGGAGGCTCCTGTGTCAGAACGGGGCGGAAGTGGACTACTCGGCACCCGAGGAGCTGAAGGGCATGCGCGGCACTGTCACGCCCGAGGACGCGTTCATCAGCTCGGCCAACATGTGCTTCCAGATCGTGTTCGAGTACGTGTCGAGAGATTTCGGGATGAAGCTCGTGGAGTACAAGTGCAGAGCGGTCGGGGACCTCGAGACGGTTGAGGGATACAGGAAGTTCGTCAAGATCACCCTGCACCCGGAGATGAGGTTCGCGCCCGGCTCCAAGATGTCGAACCTTGACAAGGCCCTCTCCGTGACCAAACGCAAGTGCCTGGTGACCAATTCCATGGACCTCGAGGTCGAGGTCCATCCCAAGGTGATCTGATGTGCAGGATGGTCGGAGTGGTCTTTCGGGACCGTTTCCCATCCGGGGCGCTCGAGGACCTCCGGGAGGTCTCGAGAGTCGGCAGAATGCCAAGTGGTGGTCCGCTCGGTCATAGGGACGGATGGGGGATCGCGTCCTTCGTCGACGAAACTCCGTCCTACCTGGGAAGGAGCCCAACCTGGGCGGCCGAGGATCCAGCGTACGAGAGCGCCGCATCATCGGTCTCTAGGCTCGCACACCCGAACATCGTGATCGCCCATGTGCGCGCGGCCTCCCAGGGGACCGTGACGCTCGCGAACACGCACCCGTTCGTCGCGGGCAGGGTCGTCCTGGGCCACAACGGCACGGTCCATGACTTGACTCTGGCC
>JBBIUZ010000006.1:26083-32129 GCA_037439985.1 Methanobacteriota archaeon
GGGAGGGCGACACCGATAGCGAGTTCCTCGCATTGGCACTGGCAGAACGCTATGAGCAGGAGCGCGCGCTCTCGGCCGCGTTGAGAAAGGTCATACTCGATGAAATCAACACCAGGAGTTACACGGGCGCCGTTCTGCTGGCGTCGGACGGCAGAACCCTCTGCGGCTACAGGGACTACTCCGAAAATGGCAGCTACTACGACCTCCGCATGGCCGTCGCGGACGACCATGTCGCCATGTTCCAGGAGACGGTCAGGGGCTATGCGGGCTCCGTCAGCCAGGTCGGCCGCGGGGAGATCGTCTCCGTGGGGCTCGATCTTGCAATCAGGCGGGAGCGGCTGAGCTAAGCTAGATTCTCGACTTGCGTGCGGCCAGCTTGATGGCTTCCGTGACGCTGTCCCTCGGGACTATCGTCGCGATGGGTATATCCAGGATCTTCTCCACCGTCGGGCTGACGATCGGAGCGCAGACGACCGCAATCGCGCCGTCCCTCTCCGCCCTGATCGACGCCACGATGGCGTCCTCCACAGTCGACGCCGGGTACTCGCGCACGCGGACATTCTCGTCGCCTATTCTGACAGATCTCTCCACGACCTCGTCGAGGACCTGCCGGGTCACGATCAGCGCGATGAAGTTCCCCGCCTTCAGCCCCTCGGCCTCCCTGATCGACCTGACCAGCTTCCTCAGGACGTCGAGACTGGGTGTGCGGTCCTCGTTGGCGATCTTGTAGAGCGTACTGGGAGAGATGCTCGCCTTTCTCGACAGGTCGAGGACGGTCATGCCCAGGCCGTCGAGCACTTCGCCGAGTGCGGTTCTGAACGCGGCATCCGATTCCATTGCCGCCCTGATCAGCCTGTTCGTCTTGTCCATCGTATTATCCGCGAAGTATCAATATCTCACACTATATTTATACGATTGTATCGTTAGTTGCATACTTCAGTCGAAAGGGTTAAATCGGGTGTACTCTTCATATCTTCGAGGGGTTCCGTTGGAGAAGAAGCTCGTCATCACCGCCGTCGTGGTCTCCGCAATAGTAGTCGTGGCCGCGGTGTCCGCCTCCGTGATTCTCAGCAGAGGGACGAAGACGACCGGGGTCGTGTACTACGTCAATCTCGCACCGAAGGACATGAAGGCGTCTCTCACTGCTGGAGACATCAGCGGCTACATCGCATGGGAACCCTACGTCTCCGACTCTGTCGCAGCTGGTGTGGGAACGGTCCTCGAGTGGTCCAGCCAGATCGTGCCTGGCCACCCGTGCTGCGTGATCGCCGTGTCGCCCTCATTCCTGGAAGGATCAAACGGCGTCGAGCTGACGGAGAGGTTCCTCAAGGCGGACATCGAGGCCAATCAGTGGATGGCCGAAGCCCTCGCCCATCCCGGCAGCAAGAACTACACACTGCTAGTCAACATGGCGATGGGATTCACTGCGAGGAACGCGACTGTCGTCCAGGAGGCCTTCAAGCACATCGAGTACGGGTACGGCATGAACCAGGGATTCATGAGCAACCTCGAGCAGTTCACCAACATGTACATTGACATCAACATGACCTCGAGCGCGAACCTGCAGCGCATCGGATACTCGTCCGTCAACGATTTCGTCAGCCATTTCGTGAATGGCACGTTTCTGAATGCAGCCGCAAGCGTGGCTCCCAGCAACACGATGCTCAACCCAGGCAACCCAATCAGGCTCGGCTATCTGCTTGGCGACCTCCACGAGATAGCCCAGGTGGTTGCACAGAACACTACCGTGGGCGGCGGCAAGAGTCTATTCGAGAAGTACGGGCTGTACGTGAAGAACGCCGCGGGCGCGCCCTACGCGAACGGCGGCTACGAGATGACGCTCGGCTTCGCCGCGAGGAACGTGGATATAGGCTACCTGGGCGCCGCCCCCGCGATACTGAACCGCATCAACGCCGACGTCCGGGTGATCGTAGTCGCACAGGCGAACAGCGAAGGGAGCGGCATCGTCGTGGGCGTGAACTCAGGCATCACATCGCTCTCTGGCCTGGAGAACAAAACCATCGCAACCCCCGGCGAATCCACCATCCAGTTCCTGCTGCTCACGATGGCGCTCAAGAAGGTCGGGCTGGAGTTGAAGCTGAAGACGTGAGCCCCAAACCTCTTTGAGCGGCTGGGGCATCCGGGAGAGGGGCGATTGCATGCGGAGTGTCGCCGGAAGTCTGGGCAACGCGCTTAGATCCAAGTGGCTCAGGATCGCCCTGAGCGTCGCGTCGATCGGCATATTCCTCGTGCTGTGGTGGCTCGTGTCAGCATACCTGCGTGCCGACTGGCCATTTCAGGGGCTGACGCCCTCGAGAAACGCCGAGTTCCTCCCCTACTGGTGGGACGTCCTCAAGGCCCTCGGGTCGTCCTTCGTCACGGCCCCGAAGGCGACCGGCGGGCTCCCCATGTTCGACCAGATCGCCGCGAGCTTGAAGCGCATCTCGATCGCGTTCGTGCTCGCCCTCGTGACAGCTGTTCCCTTGGGCCTCATCATGGGGAGGTCCAGGAACGCGGAGGCGGTCGGCCGCCCGATCATCGAGCTCCTCAGGCCGATCCCCCCCCTTGCGTGGGTGCCAATCTTCCTCATCGTCTTCAAGTTCTTCTGGGGGCCGATTGCGATAGTCTTCCTAGGGATATTCTTTCCCATCCTTCTCAATGTCATGCTGGGCGCGAGGAGCGTGGACCCCGTGCTGATAGATGCAGCCAGGACCCTCGGCGCCAGGCGCGGGGACATCTTTGGCAAGGTCGTGCTTCCGTACACCGTGCCTTACCTCATGACGGGCATCACGGTCGGGCTCGGCATCGGCTGGATGTGCATAGTTGCAGCGGAGATGCTCGGGGCGGTGGGGGGCGGGGTGGGCTATCTGATATTCACGGCAAACTCCGTCGGCCTGTACGACCTCATGTATGCGGCCATGCTCATGATCGGCATACTGAGCGTCCTCACGACGGGCATCGCCGGACTGGTTGAGAGGTGGTTGTACAAATGGATGGGGATGAAGTAGCCATCTGCATAGGTCACCTCTCGAAGAGGTTCGAGAAGGACCGCCGGATGATCGTGGCCCTGGACGACCTCTCCCTGGAGGTGAAGGAGGGCGAGTTCGTCTGCCTCCTGGGCCCGTCCGGGTGCGGCAAGACCACGGTCCTGAGGATAGTCGCTGGTTTAGAGGCCAAGTCGCAGGGGTCGGTGAAGGTCAGCGGCACGGAGGTCCAGGACGCTGGCCCGGACAGGGGCATGGTGTCCCAGGAGTTCGCGCTCTTTCCGTGGCGGACGGTCAAGAGGAACATCGAATTCGGGCTGGAGGTCAAGGGTGTGCCCCCTGAGAAGCGCGCGGAGGTATCGAGCAGGTTGATCGAGCTTGTCGGGCTCAGGGGCTTCGAGGACAGCCATCCCAGGGAGCTGTCCGGGGGGATGAAGCAGAGGGTGGCGATTGCTCGCGCATTGGCCAACGATCCGAAGGTGCTCCTGATGGACGAGCCCTTCGGCTCCCTGGACGCCCAGACGAGGAACCTGATGCAGAAGGAGCTCCTCAGGATATGGTCCGCGACGAGGAAGACCGTCATGTTCGTCACTCACTCCGTCGAGGAGGCCGTGTTCCTCGCGGACAGGATAGTCGTCATGACCGCGCGGCCAGGCAAGGTCAGGGAAGTCATCGACGTGCCTCTTACGCGCCCGAGGGACAGGACCAGCATGGACTTCATCACGATCAGGAGCAAGGTGCTGTCTGAGCTGGAGGAGGAGTGCGACAGGGCGCGGGCAGGAGAGCTCTCGCCCGAATAGTGGATGCAAAACCATAACTATTATCGCCTCGATTCATACCGTCATGAGCTTCGAGCTAAACGTTGTTTCGAACACGCCGCTGACTCCGCTCACCAGCCTGGAGGAGGTCGCGATACTCTTCCTGAACCAGGTCGGGTACTTCCCGAAGGGGTATGACCCCAAGACCGACGTGACGGACATCAGGGACAGCGTGCCATACCGGCTCATGGTCGACTACTTCCTGGACAGGATGGACAAGGCCTGGATTGTGGACGAGCTCGCGGTCGCGCTCGGGACCACGAAGGCCACAGTCTACAGGCACATCAACAAGCTGAAGGGGTTCGACCTCCTCGAGGAGATGAACGTCGAGGACTCAGAGGGCAACCAGAGGAAGGGGTACAGGATCAGGTACGGTAACCTGAGCAAGGCCTGGAACTTCACGGAGGCCCACGTCAACGTCGCAATGGAGAACTACAGGAAGACGGTAGACCATCTGCAGGAACTAGCGTCGAAGAAGGGTGACAGGCATGCCAAAAAAAGATGAAGCCATCGTGCTGACGCCGGGCTCGTTCTACAGGATCAAGAGCCTGGAGTCGAGGGACAAGCCAATGGAGACCACGGGTATTTTCAAGGGCTACGCCGCCGTCGCGCACGACACCGCCCTCGTGATTGAGCTGGACAAGAGCCATGGGGAGGACAAGGGCAAGATGCGGCTCTTGCTCTCTCACATGATCGTCTCAATAGACGTGCTCAAGGCAGAGAAGGAAGAGGAGAAGAAGGACTCGGAGAGCAACGCGGTGTACTTCGGATGAAGGTGAAGGTCGATGCGCTCCAGGCGAGAATCATCGGCATCCTGAGAGACTGGTACCCGATAACAGTCGAAGAGCTGAGGGACGAACTGTCGCTCCCGTCGGGCGTGCTCGAACGCTCCCTGAAGGCGCTCATGGTCAGGGGGATTATCGCATTCGAGCCCCTGAGCGACAAGACCTACATCCGGCTCCTGGTGCCGGACCTTGTGCTCGAGAGCGAAGTGAAGGCACGGAAGAAGGCCGCTCGCGCGCGGACATCGAGGCTGGAGCCGCTGGACGATATCATGTACCGCTGACCCCCTCCGATAAGTAGATATCAGTACCTGGCTCTCAGATGGTCTGTGGACTGTTCCGACGAGCTGGCGCTGGCGCTCGTGTCTGGCGAGGTGGCCTCCCGGGCCGACCTGCTGAGGCTGAAGGCGAAGCTGTGCAAGAAGTACCATCTATCCAGAGTGCCTCCCAACTACGAGATCCTCGCGCGCATACCCCAGGAACAGCGGGCAGCCGTCGAACCGCTTCTCAGGAACAAGCCCGTCAGGACCATGAGCGGCGTCGCGCCCGTTGCGGTCATGACCAGTCCATTCGACTGCCCGCATGGAAGATGCACATACTGCCCGGGAGGCACGTCCAGCAACACGCCGCAGTCGTATACGGGAAGGGAGCCAGCGGCGCTCCGAGCGGCGATGTATCATTACGACCCGTTTGAGCAGACCGCGAACAGACTCAGGCAGCTGCACGCGATAGGACACAGGACGGACAAGGTCGACCTAATCGTCATGGGCGGCACGTTCACGTCCCGCCCAGAGGACTACCAGGACTGGTTCGTCAAGCGGTGCTTCGACGCGATGAACGGCTGCGAAGCGCCGGACCTCGAATCGGCGCAGCGCACCAACGAGCGCGCGGATGCGAGGTGCGTCGGGATGACTGTCGAGACTCGGCCCGACTGGTTCGGCTTGAAGCAAGTGGCGCACTCGATGGCCCTCGGGGCCACGAAGGTCGAGCTCGGGGTCCAGATCCTGGACGATGATGTGTTGGACGGCGTCAGGCGGGGCCATCACGTGAAGGACGTAATCGATGCGACCAGAATGGCGAAGGACGCCGGGCTCAAGGTCGCGTATCACATCATGCCGGGCCTGCCCGGAAGCGACCCGGACAGGGACCTCGCGTCCTTCAGAATGATACTGGAGGACGAGAGGTTCAGGCCGGACATGCTGAAGATCTACCCCACCTTGGTGATCAAGGGCACGGGTCTCTATGACGACTGGATCGCCGGAAGATACTCCCCGATGTCTCTGGAGGCCACCGTCAAGCTCCTCGCGAAGTTCAAGAGGCTCACTCCTCCCTGGGTCAGGATACTGAGGATACAGAGAGACATACCTGTCAAGCTGATCGAGGCCGGCGTCAGGAAGAGCCATCTGAGGGAGATCGTCCTGCAGGAGCTGCGCTCTGCAGGGACACCGTGCAGGTGCATCAG
>JBBIUZ010000007.1:0-1990 GCA_037439985.1 Methanobacteriota archaeon
AACGCTAATAAGCCTTTCACGGGCGAGTGCGGGGCCCGCGACCCAAGCGCTTATTACGAGTCATTCTCATTGCGAGCGCATGCATGTGGGTGTCATAGGCCTCGGGTCGATGGGCCAGAACCATGCGAGGATACTCGCGGAGAGGGGTGAGCTCGCATGTGTGGCTGACGTCGTCCCGTCGGTGGCCAAGGCCGTCGGCGAGAGGTATGCCGTGAAGCACTACCTGAGCTACGAGGATATGCTCGCGGGAGATGTCGACGCTGTGGTCGTCGTCACGCCCACCAGCGCCCACGAGAAGGTCGCGACTGACGCGATCAGGACGGGGAAGCACGTCCTGCTCGAGAAGCCCATGACGGGGAGCTCGAAGCGTCTCGAGGAGATCACGGCGCTGGCGAGGCGGACCGAGGTGGTGCTCGCCGGGGGCTTCACGGAGAGGCATAACCCGGTCGTGAAGTTCGCCAAGCAGGCTCTTCAGGCGGGGGAGTTCGGCGAGCTGATCACGGCGGCCACGAGGAGGGTGTCCTCGATGCCCTCGAGGATCAGGGATGTCGGGGTCGTGATGGACTTGGGCGTGCACGACATCGATGTCGTGCAGCACGTCGTCGGCAGGCGCGCGAGATCCGTCTACGCCCTCGGGGGCGCGAGAGAGGGCATGAAGTACGAGGATCATGCGAACATCCTCATAGACTTCGAGCATGGGCCGTCCGGGTTCGTTGAGGTCAACTGGCTCACGCCGATGAAGGTCAGGAAGCTCGCACTGACCTGCAGCAGGAACTTCGTCGAGGTCGACTACATGGAGCAGAGCGCGCTGGTCGCCTCGTCCACCTACGGGCTCACCGATGCGGGGAATCTGTACAACGTGCCGCTGGAGTTCGACCTCAGGCGGGTCGCTCTCAAGAATGAGGAGCCGCTCAGGTTGGAGATCGAGGACTTCATCCGCGCGGCTGAGAAGGGTACGGACCCGCTCGTCACGGGCGAGAGCGCTGTCGAGACGCTGAGGATCGCGGAGGCCGCTCTCGAGTCGATGCGCTCGGGTATGAATGTGGCGGTGGGATAGAGTGAAGGTGCTGGTGACGGGCAGCTCGGGGCAGCTGGGATCGTACGTCTGCGAGGCCCTGAAGAACGGTTGCGAAGTTGTCGGACTCGACATCAGACCCCAGCCCTACGAGAGCCTCAGGGCGATATCGGTCCGGGGAGACATCCTCGAGGCAGCCGATGTCCGGTCCGCCCTGAAAGGCGTTCACACGGTCGTCCACTGCGCAGCCCAGGTGAGCGTGGGAAAGTCGACGCAGAACCCGATAGCCGACGCCAGGACGAACGTGCTCGGCACGATCAACATCCTTCACGAGAGCGCGGCCGCTGGCGTGTCGAGGTTCGTCTACATCAGCAGCGCGGCGATCTTCGGTCCGCCGAAGTACATACCCATCGACGAGAACCATCCGACGCAGCCGATGAGCAACTACGGCGCGAGCAAGCTCGCGGGGGAGAAGTACGCGCTCGTCTACGCAGAGACGAGCAGCATGGATGTCGTCTCCGTCAGGCCTTTCAACTTCTATTCCCCGAGGGCTGACCCAGAGAGCCCGTACTCTGGAGTCATCACAAAGTTCGTGGCGAGGCTCAAGGCCGGCCAGCCTCCGATCGTGGAGGGCGACGGCAGGCAGTCGAGGGACTTCATCCACGCGAGGGATGTCGCCAGCATGATCGCGCTCGTGCTCCACAGGAAGGGCGAGAAGGCCGAGGTGTTCAACTGCGGCTGCGGGGTCCCGACCATGGTCATGGACCTGGCGAACGCCATGATCAAGGTCTCGGGGAAGCAGCTGGCGCCCGTGTTCGGCCCACCGCGCGTGGGGGACATCAGGGAGAGCCTCGCGAGCACATTGAGGGCATCGGGCGTGCTCGGGTTCAAGCCCAGGACGACGCTCGAGGTAGGCCTCAAGGAGATGTTCGGCTGACCTTGCCCACACCCAGGTAGATCGCGCCCGCCCTGCGC
>JBBIUZ010000007.1:2003-28855 GCA_037439985.1 Methanobacteriota archaeon
ACCCCCGCGGGGGTCCGCATGAGTCTCTTGAAAGTGCCCGGGCTGAGCCTTCCATAGGCCCTGTGGGCGACCATGAATATCGCCAGGTCGGCGCCCATGAGGGCCTTCGCAATGTCCTTCGTCACCTCGACCCCGGCAATCTCGTCCACGTACGGGTCGTGGACGCGCACCTCATTCGCGCACCCGAGCGATCCTATGACCGGCACCGAGGGCGAGTTCCTGACGTCCCCGGACTCCTGGAGGAATGAGGCGCCCATGACTGCCACGACGGAGTCCTCCAGGCTCCTCCCCGCCGCTTCCAGGGCAGCGGAGGCGAGGTCGAGCATGTGGAACGGCATCGATTCGTTCACCGCGCGGGCTGTGGGGATGAGCATGGGCGAAGCCTCCTTGCCCCCGTGGACGAGCAGCCACGGGTCCTTCGGCAGGCAGTGCCCGCCGACGCCCGCGCCCGGGACGTGCATGTCCCTGAACGGGCAAGTGTTCACGAGATCGCGTACCTCATATGCATCGGCCCCCAGCTTCTCTGATATGAGGGCGACCTCGTTCGCGAAGGCTATCTGCACGTCCCTGTAGGCGTTCTCCGCCGTCTTGACGATCTCTGCGGTCGTGAGATCCGTCGGGTGCAACTCGCCCTTCGTCAGCTTCGAGTAGATGCTCACGGCACGCTTGATGCTCTGCCGGTCGTAGCCGCCGATGACTCGGTCGTAGGTGGTGATGTTGTGCAGGAGCCGCCCTGGCATTACCCTCTCGGGGCAGTGGGCGAGCTTGAAGTCCTTGCCCAGCCTCAGGCTGCTCTCGCGTTCCAGGGTCCTGGCGACGGTCCCCAGCATCGTCCCGGGGGAGATCGTCGACTCGACGACGACCATCGCGCCCCTGCGCATGTTCTTCGCGATGCCCTTGAGGGCGGCCTCAAGCCTGGAGTAGTCGGGCCTCTTGTCCGCAGACATGGGCGTGTCCACGCACACGAAGAACACGGTGCGGTCCCGCAGGTCCGCGTACGACTGCGTGGCCCGCAGATTCCCTCTCTTCACGGCTCCCGAGAGCAGAGCCTTGAGATCCGGCTCCTCGCCTCTGAGAGGCAGCTCTCCCATATTGATTCGGCGCACCCTCTCATCGAGGACGTCCACGCCGACCACATCGTACCCCCTGCTTGCCAGCAAGGCGGCCAGTGGAATGCCGACGTAGCCTAGCCCTATGACCGCGGCCTTCTCGTGGGGCATCGCCCGCCGATTGGATGTGAAGTGTATAAGGCTTTGCCAGAAAGGAACGGTTGAAAAAAGGGAATGGTGGAAAGGGTTTGCGTCGGCTCTCTCAGTTCCCTTGTCTCCTTACGGGGCCGGGGGGCTCTTGCCTGGCTCCGAGGGCGGCGGGGGCGTGTACTCCATCGGCTTCGCCTCCGGGGGTTTCGGCCTGGCCATCCTGTCCTTCATGAAAGGCACGATGATCAGCATGATAATCACGACGATCAGCAGCACGAGTATGACCAAGTCGATGGCGCTCATGCCCGCAATGCTCGTGGTCCAGCCGCTCACCTGGTTGTTGACGCTGAAGGCGCTCCGACCACTTGCCAGGTATTGGCCCGTCGCCGCGTCGTATGCCTCGACGTACACACCGAGCGTGGCCACCGGCGCGCTCTTCGGGATCGTGTAGGTTATCGACCCTGACGGAGAGGTCACGATCACATCCAACGAAATGGGGTCGTAGGACACGAACACATGGAGCATCATGCTGTTCCTCGGTGCCTGTGTGTACGACGAGAGGTCGTAGTGTATCGTCACCTTATCGCCGGGAGCGAACTCCCCAGAGGTGTACGGCGACTTCCCGACCCACACTGTCAGCTCGTCGTTCGAGACCAGGCCCACCGTCGCGCTGGCCGACGCGTAGGCGCCCTGCGGGGTCGTCATACGCAGCGTCGCCGTGTAGCTCTTGGACAGCAGCGAGCTCGCCTGCGGAACAGTGAGCTGGAACGAGCCGGACTTGCTGAATACCGGTGTGCCGTTCGCGACCAACATGCTGTTGCTGTCGCGGATCTCGTAGGCCAGGTTGGCAGAAGCGATTCCCGTCACGATGGTCCAATCGAACGTGACGATGTCGCCCGGTCTGTACGCGCTCGTCGCAGCAGTCAGACTCATCTGTGCGAAGCACACATTCGTGCTGGCGGTCGCATAGTAGGTGTTCCCGTTGATCTGCGTGGAGGCCCAGGCCGAGAGCATTCCGGACACGTTGCCGGGGACGAGCACGCTCGCGCTTCCGGTGGTGGTGCTTCCAACGGAGATTGTCGTCGCGCCCAGATTGAACGTGTACACGACCACGCCCAGGGCGCTGGGCTTGCTGTTCAGAGTCGCGGCGAAGGTGACTGTGGCTGTCTGCCCGCCGTAGTAGTATGCCTGGTCGAAGGCGGCCACGAGGCTGCCCGAGGACTGGACCCTGAACTGGCTCTGACGGACGATCGTGTATCCCGCCTCGGATATCGTCGCATTGACGATGTAGTTGCCTTCGGCGGCCGAGTCCGCCACCTTGAACATATACGACGCGGACCCGGTGCTGTTGGTTACCAGGTTCGGCGCTCCATATGCCGAGATCCCCTCGGTTCCGTTCCTCATCACCGTGACGCTGACGATGGCACCCGCGAGGCTCTCGCTGGAGACGTCCGCGTTGACAGTCACGACCTCGGCGCTCCCTGGGCAGACGATGCCCGAGCTGACACTCGCGGAGCCGCCCAGCGTGCCGAGCTGGAGCAACACAGACTGATTGACGCTCCTGATGCCTCTGGCGTTCGTCGCCTTGAGGGTTATGAACACGTCAGAGTAGAGGGCGATATCGGTTCGGGCAGTGCCGTTGACGGGCAGCGTGTAGTTCCACTGGGTCTTCGTGAGCGGCAGAGGCGCCGTGCTGTTGACCCATGTCCAGTTGCCCGTTATGTTAAGATACTTCACGCTGTAGGTTATGTTGACCCCGCTCGTCACGGGCGACATGGTCGAGTAGTCCATCACGAAGTAGCTTATCTGCGCGGTCTGTCCGGGCAGGTATATGCTCCTCTGCGCCCACGCGAAGAGCGCAAACGCCTGGACATTGAAGTGCCTGCTGTACCAGATCGAGCTGTCAAGCTGAGCCCTCACATTCAACGCGTACATCCCGTCCGGCATGTTCGACGGGATCTTGAACGACTTGCTCCAGTAGCCCGTGACAGCTGACTGCGAGGTGAAGTTGATGCCCGTCTGTGCTCCCGTGGCGTTCACCAGTTGGACATAGAACAGCATCGCGCTCTGGGTCGGCGTTACGACGAGAGTTACACCGACGGTCTCTCCCGGCCAGTAGGGGTTGTACCGCATCGGCGTCAGCGTTATGCCTACCGCCCTCACGGCTATCTCGGATCTCGCGACCTCCAAATCGCCGTTGTTCGGCAGGGTGACGATGACGTAGTAGGACTGCACATCACCGCTGATGCTGTGTGATGTCGACAGGGTCCGAACTGGAGGAGTGGCTTTGGAGCTATTGTACCATCCCACCGCAGGGTCGTTCGTGTATGCGTAGAATGATGACACCACATGCCCGTCGTTCGTCCTTGCGAGGGACACGTAGATCTGTTGGTTCGAGGGCACGCCAAATGCCAACACATGAATATCTACGTACACAGGGTCGCCCTGTATGTATTCGGTCTTCGAGACACCCGAGCTATCGGTCGTCTTCACTGTGCCCGAGTAGGCTACGCTGGCGCTCGTAGGGAGTGCCGCGAAGAGCACAGTAATCATGCTCAACACCATTACAACTGATAGAATCCTATTTCTCATAGGCTATCCCATCCTGTTCCATTATTTGCGATTTATATATATAACTTTTTGTACAATTGTCCATCACTGGGCGGTTCTTCGGGGAAGCTTTATATCCCAAGGACGGAGCGCAGCGGCCTCGGCCATAAGTGTATCAGGGTTCACTCGGCGGCGTTCTCGTGCTCCCTGTGTCCGGCGGTCGACCTCATCTCCTCGATGTTCTTCGGGCTGAAGGGGGACATCGCGCGCAGCCTCTTGATGATGTCAGGCAGCGTCTGCACGACGTAGTCGACCTCCTCCGACGTGTTCGACCTGCCCAGGGTGAACTGCACGGCGCTCTGCGCCTCCTCCGTGGGCACCTCGCATGCGAGGAGCACGTGCGACGGCAACAGGCTCTTCGAAGTGCATGGCGAGCTCGATGCGACCGATATGCCGCGCATGTCGAGGGTCAGCAGCATCGACTCACCCTCGACGTACCTGAACCTGAAGTTCGCGTTGTTCGGCAGGCGCCTCGTGGGATGGCCGTTCAGGAAGGCCTCGTCGGTCCGATCGAGAACGCCCTTGATCAGCCTGTCCCTGAGCCCCGCCAGCCGGGGAGCCTCTGACCCCATCTCGCTCTTCGCGATCTCCGCTGCGGCGCCGAACCCCACGATTGCGGGGATGTCCTCGGAGCCGGACCTGAGCCCCCTCTCCTGACCTCCGCCCTGCGCGACGGCCTCGATCCTCGTGCCGTCCCTCAGGTAAAGTGCTCCTGCGCCTTTGGGGCCGTAGAGATCGTTCGAGGAGAGCGTGAGCAGGTCGATCCCGGACTTCTGGACATCGATCGGCATCTTTCCCTCGACGGCGACCGCGTCCACGTGGAAGCACACGTCCTTCTGCTCGAGCAGCTTCCCGATCTCGTCTATCGGCTGCAGTGTGCCTATCTCGTTGTTCGCGTACATGATCGAGACGAGAACGGTCTCCTTCCTGATCGCGCGCTCGAGGTCTCCAACATCGACAACCCCGTCCCTCGTCGGTCGGATGTACGTCACCTCG
Organism: Methanobacteriota archaeon; assembly: GCA_037439985.1. Classification (GTDB taxonomy): domain Archaea; phylum Thermoplasmatota; class Thermoplasmata; order UBA10834; family UBA10834; genus COMBO-56-21. Next base: position 6,809 of record JBBIUZ010000007.1, read on the forward strand.
AAGCCGTTCTTCTCGAGGTACTTCATGATGTTCAGGATTGAGATGTGTTCGATTGCGGATGTGACCACGTGGTTTCCTTCGCTCCTCATCCTCATCGCGACGCCCTTGATGCCTATGTTGCTCGCCTCGGTCGCTCCCGAGGTGAACACGATCTCCTCCTTGCGCTTCGCGTTGACCAGGCCCGCCACCTTCTGCCTGGCCTCCTCCAGCGCCCTGCGCGGCTCCCTGCCTGCACCGTGGAGCGACGACGGGTTCCCGAACCGCTCCGAGAAGAACGGCATCATGGCCTGGAGCACCCGGTCGTCGACCGGACACGCGGCCGCATGGTCCATGTATATCCTCTTCCTCGGCCCGCTCGCCTGCATCATTGTCATGCGTTTCTCCTCCCTGTGTATCGGCTCTCCATGCCTGCCTAGAAGGTCAGCACGGCGTCGTGGTCAAGCGCGAGATCGTTCAGGGTCGCCGCGCCCACCACCTTGGCCGCGTCCTGGAACTCCTCCGGCGCGCCCCTGAGCCCCAGCATCTGGCAGCTCTGCCCGCACACGAGCATCCTGACACCCGCGCGGGCCGCCCTGTCCATGGCCTCTTTCAGCGACGGGAAGGTCCCCAGCTTGATCTTCTCGGCATTCCCCTTCAACATCGTGGTCACGCCCTTCCCCAGGAAGTAGATCGTGGCCTCTATCCCCATCGCCCTCGCGGTCGTCGCGAGTATGAACGGCGCGTACAACCTCTCGGGCGTGTCCGTGCCCGATGTCTGGACATACAGTATCTTGCTCGGCAAACCACTCATCTCCTCTAGCCAGTTCTCCTGATCAGGAACCTGAATCCGTCCTTCGTCCTCTCCACGGAGAGCAGCTCGTTCCCCGTGCGCCTCGCCCAGCTCGGGATGTCCGATTCCGAGGCGGGGTCGTCGGCCAGCACCTCCAGCACATCACCCACGCCGACGCTCGACATCTCCTCGCTCGTCCTGAAGACCGGCTCCGGGCAGTACAGCCCGGTGCAGTCGAGGGTCCTCGCAGGCTCGGTCTTGCCGCTCTTGGTCACTTCCTTCCACCATCGATGGGTCTCGCAGGGCTTCTCAGGCTTCCGTACTGCGGGGTACGCCTATCCCGCACCATCTGATAACCGTTTTCCCGATGGCCTCAGGCCGCTCAGCTCAAGAGCAGCCTGGTCCTCCCCAGACGGCCGGCGAACCGCTTCGCCCCGAACCCTGTGCTCGTCCTGAGCGCTCCTGCCGGGAAGTCGTCCGACTGGCCCTCGGCGATGCACTTGGCCGCTGCGATCCCGGTCGGCGTCGCCCGCTCCCCAGGCGAGTCGCCAGGAACGTGTTTCATGCCTCTCAGCAGTATCTCCGAGACCGGTGCCGGGATCCTCACCGCGCCGTGGCTCACGACGACTATGCCCTTCCCGGTCGTGATGGTGGAGCACAGGACGGGTCCGCCGGCCAGCTTCGCCAGCTCCGCGGAGACCAGCCCGATGGCGGCCATGTTCAGTATGGCCTCCGGCCTCCCGATCTCGTGCAGATGCACGTCCGTTGCGGGGAGGCCATGCGCCTCCGCTTCCGCCCCGAATATCGTCTGCAGGATCGTCTTCGCGACCGGCGGCGCAAGGCTGCCCATGCGGTCCTCGAAGTCGGCGAGCAGCGAGAACGACTGTTCGTAGGAGCGCTCCCGGTCCGCTGGCGTCATGTTCCGCCGGTAGGAGATCCCGAAGCCCTCCTCCGGGGCCTCCTCTATCTTCGACAGCCGGAACCCGATCCCGTGCGCCTCAGCGGCCGCCGCGATCCTCCGCTCGAAGGCTGCCCGCCCCCCGCTGTCCAGCATGCCGATCATCGCGGCCAGGAGGGTGTCGCCGGAGAGCCCCTCCCTCGCGTCTATGAACAACATCGTCATGCCGAAGGGCGCTGAGCGAGATAATCCTCTCGCTCACGAGACGTTCTTCGCCTTCAGCTTCCTCTTCCTGGTCTTCTTCGCCGCGGGCTCCTCACGAGGCGCGGTCTCCATTTCTGCCGAGGGCCCCTCGAGATCGCCCGGGTGTGCCTCGCCCCCGGAGGCCTCGCCTGCCGTCTTCTCGAGCGCGAACTGGGCGCCGCACTCAGGGCATGCGCTCGCATCCTGGGAGACAGACGCTCCGCACGCCGGACACTGGAATATGACCTCTCCGGCGAGGTTCCTGCCGCATTTCGGACACCTGCTCTCCGTCCCGTCGAGCGGCCACGAGCAGTCCGGACAGCTGAGCCTCTTCGGCTCCTCCTTCGCGTGCACAGATTCGAGCTCCATGATATCCGCCAGGAGCTCGTCGATGCTGGAGTCGCTCACCTCCCTGTTCTTGTGTCTGAACTCGTCGTAGTCGATGTGACAATATGGGCACTCCTTCGCGTTCCGTTCGACCAGCTGTCCGCAGAACGGGCACTCGAGCTTCGTCGACTCGTCGAGCTTGTGGTTGCAGCGTGGGCAGACGGTCTCGGACCTCGCTATCCTGAAGCCGCAGACCGGACAACCGAATATCTTCACCGTGTCGGTCTCCATCTATGCCACGCCCTCACATATGCTACGTACGAAACCGTCTCGGGATATGAAAACGTTGCCAACCGGAACCGGGTCTGCGGTTCCGCATCTCGGAGGGTCCTTCGACGCGACAGCGGCATCGCACCCACTCAAAGGCATGCACCGCGCGCCCTTCCAGGCCGTGCGTGATCCGCAGCCCCAGTCACCTCCGCGAAGGGGCCGTCGAGGAGATCACGTGTCCCTCAGCCTCCCTGTGGGTCGTGGCCCGCCCGCGGATGTGGAACCCCCGATGGGCCGCGTATCGTTCCATGGCGCTGAGGATGTACCTTCCTCCGAGCCTCGCGACGCCAGAGATGAGCGCGCGGATGGGAATCGGCAGGTCCATCATGTCCCACAGGTCCCTGTCGATCTCCAGGACATCGTGCCGCCACGTCCGGTAGGCGACGTTGAATCTCGCCTCATCGACCTCCTTGTTCAGGTCGTAGAACTCCTCGCCGCGCAGAGCACCCACCGGCACGAACGTGAGTGGAGCCATGATGAAGTGGCTGTTCGGAATCTGCTCCATGCGGTCGATGAGGTCGACCGTCATCCAAGCGTCATCGGGCGTCTCTCCCGGAAGGCCCATTATGAGCGTGAATGCGGGGAACCAGTGGTTCCTGTTGAGTATCTCCGTGCCCTGCACCAGCAGGTCGGGCCACTCGTCCGAGGGAAACGGGGCGGCCTTGCGGCTCAGGACGCCCCTCGAGAGCCTCGGGCTGCCTGTCTCCGCGCCGCACTGGATCCCGATCCACTTTCGGGGTCCTGCGCCGACGATCTTCGAGATGTCCTCGATGAGGCCCGGATTGGCCACGACGGCGCTGACGGTCCCGTGCGTCGGGTAGGCGTGCGTCACGCCCGGCTGGCTCATCACGTGCTTGAAGAGCCCCTTGAGCGCGTCCTCGTTAGGCTCGAAGGTCCGCCGGTCCTCCAGCTGGTACAGGAAGATGTCGTCCGAATGCAGCTGGATTGAACCACCATTCGGCGCTCGTGTGTTCTGCGCGACCTCGTCGGCGACGTACTCCGGAGGGAAGTACCTGAGGCGCCTGCGCGTGACCTCGCAGAAGTCGCATCCGCGGCCGCAGCCCCGCATGACCTCCACCATGTTCTGCATCGTGGGCCCGAGTATCTTGGGGACCTCCTCCACGCGCGGGGCGGTGCCGTTCCCGAGCCGAATGACCGGAGGGGCGTCCCCGCGCGAGACCTGCTCGAAGATGCCCCCGACGATGTGGTCCGCCTCCCCTTCGACGATGTGGTCGATCCCAAGCTGTTTCTGGAGGCCGCTCCGGTGGTCGAACTGCCAGGCGCCCGGGCCCCCCAGGACCACCTTGAACTTCCCGCCGGGCCTTTGGGCCTGAGCCATTAGTCTGAGGAACATGTACTTCGTGTAGGGCGTCAGAGAGCCCCCGAAGGTGAACGACATGCTCACCGGGCCGAGCCCGAGGGGGTCCATCGTGTGCAGTCCGACCACCTCCGTGTCCTCGGTGATGTGGCGCGCGAGATGCCGCGAGTCGACGATCTCGACGTTCTCCCGCCCAGCGGCCTTCGCGAGACCGGCCTCGATCTTCCTAAGCCCGTACGGGGCTCTGATGGGCCGTCCGCGTTCGTCCAGGTGGGGCGGGTTCGCCAGGAGCCGGTACACGACGCGGGAGTACCAGAAGTCGCTCGGGATGCAGCTGAAGAACGTCGCGAGAGGCACGTTCCGGTACTCCGTCATCAGCGTGGCGTCCGCCGCGAGGATGTACTTGGTCATGTTCCCCTCCGGGGAGCGGTTTCCCTACTCCCCCAATCGTTCTTTCCCGACACGAACTCACGAACCCACGAAACCGGCGGACGCGGCTTAAGGGGAGCGCCGAACTGGCACAGGTGCGTGCGGCGCTCAGGCGCAGCGCCTGATTCTCGCTCTGAGCCCCGAGCGATGGGAGAATCCCAATGAAAGCCTCACTCGGGGAGAGAGGCGATCTGGCCCCTCGCCTTGATTAGCCACAGCGCGAACGGCCTGTACAACGCGTGCGCGAACTTCGTGAACGGCAGCGTCACCAGCAGGTCGAACGCGAGCACTATGTGGATAATCAGGACTGAATAGGTGGCCTCTGCCAGCCCGGCGTAGTAGAAGACATCTATCAGGAAGCCAGTCAGGCCGGCGAGGAACAGCAGGACCAGGAGCACCCAGTCGGAGAAGTGGTTGTACTTCGAGTAGACCTCGTCCTTCTTCAGCCTCTTGTAGATGAAGTACCCAGCCCCGAGCATGAGCGCGACGCCAGCAGCCGAGCCCCATATCCTGACGGCGGTCCGCGGTATGCCAATCCCGTACGAGTCGATGCCGTAGTCGGTCATCGTCGCAAGCGCGAGCCCGACGAAGCCCCAGAAGAGCGCCATGTGCGCCCAGTACCTGTATGTCCTGTTGCTCCCGTCCGTGGTCGGGCTCCTGGCGCACTTCAAGTACCTGCCCTGGAGAAGGGCCTCGAGGATGACGGTGGACACGAGCGTCCTGATCCAGATGCCGACCCTCTTGCCCAGAGGCTTCTTGGGCGCGCCCGCGCTGGTTCCAGAGCTCACTCTGCTCAGGCCGCGGTACATGAGAGCCAGGTTGGCCAGCAGGCTCAGCCCGACAAAGGCCCCGAGAACCAGACCGCCCTTGTCGATCAAGTCTATCGGGAGGAAGGTCCACATGTCCACACTGCTGGTCACGATCGGTCCGTGGTACGCCAGGAATGTGCCAAGGAGGACCACTGACAAGAGCGCGAGAGCGAGCACGGAGATGTACTTGAAACCATAGAAGGCGTCGGCGATCCCGCCCCAGCTGTACTTCCTCGTGACATACCTTCTGGCGGACATCATGAACTGCCCAGGGTCCGCGGACCTGGGGCACGAGGTGGTGCACTCGCCGCAGAAGTAGCACATCCAGACCTCGGGAGATGCCAGAAGCATGTCCTTGAGGCCGAGTGTGGCGTACCTGATGAGCTTCCTCGGGAACTCGTGCCCCTCCTCGGAGAGCGGGCAGATGGCAGTGCATGTGCCGCAGTTGTAGCAGGCGCTCACGTCGAAGGCCCCGAGCTTCTGCATGTCCGCCATCAGGCGAGAGTCAACGGTCGTCGCCAATCTACTCACCTTCCCCCGACTCGATGTAGCGCCAGTAGCCTTCCTCGGTCTTGTCCACGGGCTTGAGCCTCCCGTGCCGCGTGAGAGTGAGGACGTACCATGCCGTGAGGCGCTTCTCCATGCCGGTCATCTTGGCGATCTCCGGTATCGTCTTCGGGTCCTTCGAGGCGGCCCTCACGATCTTGACGCGTATCTGCGCCTGGGTCTTCGCTCGAGCAGAGGCCTCCGCACTCGGCTTCACGCCGAACTTCTCCCTCAGCTCCAGGACGGTGGTCTTGCTCAAGTCTCCACCTTCCTTCCGAGCGCCTCTATCTGCGCCTTCAGCTGTTCGTTGCTGAGCCCCTTCAGCTGGATTGCGCCCGTGGGACAGACGGCGACGCACGCGCCGCAGCCCTTGCATCTCGCGCCGTTGACCCAGGCCTTCATGCCGAGCCCGAGGACCTCCTTGAACTCGATGGACCCATATTCGCACTCGGCGGCGCAGGCCTTGGTGAGATTGCACCGCTTCGGGTCGACGCTCGCGACGAACGGGTCGAGCTCCAACTGGGTCCTGAGCGCTATCGTGGACGCCTTTGAGGATGCGGCCTCCGCGGATACCAGCGTCTCCGTTATGTCTTTCGGGCCCTGGCAGGTGCCTGCGATGAATATGCCCGCCATGGCCGTCTCGACGGGCTTCAGTTTCGGATGTATCTCCAGGAGGAACCTGTCGGTTCCCTTGGGCACCCTCAGGAGCCTGTAGAACTCGTCGTCCGAGGTCCTCGGCGTCATGCCCGTCACGAGGACCACCATGTCAGCGGGTATTTCCAGGTCGTCGTCGAGGACGGTCAGCAGGTCCCTGACCGATACCGCGAGCTTGTCGTCGGCGGTGGACACAAGCGGCGGCTTGTCCTCGCTGTACTTGATGAACACGACGCCCTTCTTGAGCGCCTCCTCGTACAGCGTCTCGTTCTTGCCGTAGGTCCGCACATCGCGGTACAGATGATAGAGACGCATGTCCTTCCCGAGCTTCTCGCGCATCCTGAGAAGCACGAGCGAGATCCCCATGGCCGCGCTGCAGCAGTATCTCGAGCAGTACTCGTTGACCTCCTCGTCCCCGGTCTTGACCTGCCGGCTGCCCACGCAGTAGATGAAGACGACGTTGTGGAGGTCCCTCAGCATGCCCAGATCCACCATCCTGTGGAGCTGCTGCAGGGTCACCACCTTCGGATGGGTCCCGTAGCCGAACTCCCCCTGCTCGGGCTCGTATGGGTCGAAGCCCGTCGCGGCGATGACGGCTCCGACCTTGAGAGTGACATCCTCGCTCCTCTGTCCGAGGTCGACCGCGCTCCCGTACGCCTCCGATAAGGCCCTCGCGCAGTCATCGGGGCAATTCTGTCTGTCCAGATGCGGTATCTCGGGATACGCGCCCGGGAACGGCGGCATGATGACGGGGCCTTCGTTCGTAAGGCCGTAGTTGAACTTGCTCGGCGTCCCCATACGAAGGACCGGGCCCTTCCCTGTCTGCGGAATGGACGACTTGAAATACCTCGGGTTGAGTTTCAAGCGCACCTCGAAGTTACCTATGTACCCGTCGAGACCGGCCACCTCGGCGTTTGTGTAGATGACGATGCCGTCCCTGTGCCTCGCCTCTGAGATGAGCTTGGCCGCAACCTCCGGGCCGCTCTTCTCGCACGAGTATATGGTCGATAGCTGCGCCGTCCGTCCGCCCACGAACGGCTCCGACTCTATGAGATGGACAGCGATCCCAGCATCCGCGAGGTCGATTGCGGCCCTCAGGCCGGCGGCGCCTCCTCCTATGACCGCCACGCTGGGCGTGACTGAGGCCTTCAGGCTCGCCAGGGGCTCAGCCAGCCGCGCATAGGCCACGGCAGCCCTTGCATGCCTGATGGCCTTCACGGTCGCGCCCTCCTTGTCGTCCGTGTGGGCCCATGAGGACTGCTCGCGTATGTTCGCGTGGTAGTACGTGTACGGGTTCAGCCCGCCTCTTATCACCACGTTCCTGAAGGTCAGCTCGTGGAGCCTGGGGGTGCAGGACGCCACGACCATCCTGTCGAGCCTGTGAGTCCTGATGTCCTCCACCATCTCGTTCTGGGAGGAGTCCGAGCAGGCGAACATGACGTCCTTCGCGACGACGACTCCGGGCTCGCGAGCGAGCGCCTTCGTGACCTTCTCGACGTCGACATAGTCCGATATGTTGCCTCCGCAGTGGCACACGTACACGCCGATCCGGGGAACGTCCTTGCTGTCGGTCAATGCGCCGCCCCCTTGTCGTTCTCCGCCCGCTTCGCGTCGAGCGCTTTGAGGTAGGCCGCTGCGTTCATGGCCGCCCCTCCGCCCTGGACGGCGGAGTCCGGTATGTCCTTGGGACCAAGCGCCGTCCCAGCCGCGAACACGCCGTCTATGTTGGTCATCACAGGGAAACAGCTCTCGTCAGGGCTCTTGATCCAGCCGACCTTGTCGAGCAGGAGCTTGTTCCTCTTGAAGATGTCCGATGCGTCGCCCTCCGGCAGGATGCCGACCGAGAGCACCACGAGGTCGTGGCCGGCCCTGCGGAGCCGTCCACCGTTCTCTATGTCCTCGTATACCAGCGTGAGGTCGCCGCTCCCCTGCTGCTCTATCTTGGCCACCTTGCCCTTGACGAAGGTCACTCCCATGGCCCTCGTCTGCGCGTAGAACTCCTCGAACCCCTTCCCGAACGCCCTTATGTCGATGTAATAGATCGTCACGTTCGCGAGCGGGAGCGCGCCCAGGAGCAGCTGCGCCTGCTTGATGGAGTACATGCAGCAGACCTGGGAGCAGTAGGGATTCTGGACGGTATCGTCCCTCGAGCCCACGCAGAGTATGTACGCGATGTTGTCCGGCTCCCTCCCGTCCGACGGCCGCACGATTGCATGTGTCGGCCTTGTGGGGGACAGCAGCCTCTCCATCTGCATCGAGTTGAGGACGTTCGGATACTCCTCGAAGTGATAGTCGGGTTTCCGCTTGGCGTCGAACAGATGGAACCCAGTCGTCAGGATTATCGCGCGCACATGCGCGGTGTGCCACTTCGGGGTCTGCAGGAAGTTGATGGAGCCGACAGGGCAGGCCCGCTCGCACGCGCCGCAGTAGATGCAGTTGTCCGTGTCTATCATGGCCACCTTCGGGACGGCGGTCTCGAAAGGTATGAATGCGGCCTTCCTGCCGGACAGGTTCCAGTCGTACTCGCTCGGCACGTAGACGGGGCAGGCCTCTTCGCATAGCTGGCAGGCGGTGCAGGTCGCGGAGTCCACATACCTGGGCTTCTCGCGGATTCGCACCCTGAAGCCTCCGCCCTCCTCCTTGACCGCCTCGGAAACCTCGGAGTAGGTCAGCACCGTTATGTTCGCATGATGCGCGACGGAAGCCATCCGTGGCGTCGAGATGCAGCTGGCGCAGTCCAGCGTCGGGAAGGTCTTGCTCAGCTTGAACATGAACCCACCGATGGAGGGCTCCTTGTCCACCAGGAGGACCTTGAAGCCCATGTCGCCCAGGTCCAAGGCGGCCTGCATGCCCGAGATGCCCCCGCCGACGACCATGACGTCGTGCCGCTCCTCGTTCAGCTCCTGCGGGGCCCCGTGCTCCTGGATGGAGGGACTTATGTTCATGCCTTGCCGCCCCTTCTTGCGGTCTTTCCCGGCTTCTCCACTGGGCCTAGCGTTACGAGCTCCTTCCGGAAGCTCCTCATGAGCTTGGCGAACGACTCGCCGCACACGGAACACACGCCGCTCATTTTCACCCTGGCCGGGTTGATCCCCTTCTCCTTGAGCAGCTTCTGGGCCTCGTCGATCCTCTTCGCTGTGCGGGTCACGCACCCGACGCCGAGATAGGGGCATTCAGTGCCGTCCCCAGCCGCGACCACGCCGTCAAAGCCGTGTGTAAGGGCGTGGAGCACCATGTCCGGCCTTATCATGGCTGAGCACGGTATCCTGAGGATTGCGGTGTCCGCCGGATAGTGTATGTGGTGGCTACCCGCGTAGTCGATCCCCGGGTCCGAGGCGGGATTGTTCGAAATGACCAGAATAAGGGGGTTAAACTCTTGCGCCATGCTCACCAACGGCTCTTACTTCTTCCTTCGCACGAAGATCCGCCAATACCCGCACTCCTCGATGGAGCCGAGGTACTCATGGCCCATCTTCTTCGACCACACCGGTATATCGGCCTTCGTCCCAGCATCCGAGGAGATCGTCTCCAGGACCGCTCCGACGGGTATCGTCGCGATGGCCTTCTTCGTCTCGAGCAAGGGACCGGGGCACGACGTGCCCCTGGCGTCCACCACCTTGTCAGCCTTCATGCCGGTCGGCGGCGTCGGGTCTGCCATGTCCCCCACCCGCTCAGATGAAGAGCGTGATCTTCGATTCCGAGGCCGCCGATAGGTAGTTGCCTATCCCGACTACGTCGTCGACGATCGGATCGAGGTCCTGCTTCTTCACGTCGAGGAGGTCGCAGGCAGTCGAGCATGCGTGGATCTTCACGTGTCCGGACTTCTTGGCCTCCGCGAGCATGGCGTACCATGTTGGCACTTTCTTCTCGCGCAGCTTCTGCTTTATCATCGGGGCCATCTGTTCGAAGTCCTTGCTGAACTGCTCGTTCGTCTTGATCGCATTCTTGCTGAACGCGTGGATGCCGTAGAATGTCACAAAGATATCCACGTCCATGTCCATGGTCACCGCGCCGGTCGATATTATCCCGACCGGGATCAGTTTGTCCACAGTTCCTGAATACAGCATTATCGACAGCTTGTCTGCCATTGTTGTTCACCACCGGACAGTACAGCTCGACCGCCCTTGTGGGGCTCAAGCTGAGGTGAGATACAAGACGAGCGCGGCGAACATGTTAGTCATGTTCGTCTGGCTCGCGCCTCATATTCCGTTCCGTGACTCCCAATGCCCCTTGGAGCCTCTCCCGGTCGCCGACCCTCCCAGGGAAGGTCATCCAGTGCGCCAGACCACTCCTGCGGCCCGCCCGCCGCAGTCGCGGCAGGGGAGCTGAGGTGAGGCATCATGGCCCGCGCCGAGCAAGTCGCCCGGGAGGAGATACTCCAAAGGCTGTCCGATACGTGGAAGGTCCTCTACCGCAAGGATGAGCAGCTCCTCGCGCCCGCGGGTCTTTCCCCGGTCGAGCTCTGTCTCCTGCACATGCTCTCCGAAAAGGGGCCATGTCCGATGGCCGTGCTCGCGAGTGGGACCGTCGTAACGCCCTCCGCAATAACGAACTCCGTCGACAACTTGGAGGCGCGCGTGCTCGTCGCCAGGACCCGCGACGCGGGTGACCGCAGGGTCGTCCTCGTGGGGATCACGAAGGAGGGCGAGGAAAACCTCAGGAAGGGCCTCGAGATACACCGCAGGTTTCTCGCGCGGCTGACGACGGCCCTTGAGGATGAAGACTTCGAGCGGCTTGGGGCGAGCCTCGCGAAGCTCTCACGGGCGGTCGAGGACCTCGATCAGAGATGACGCGACGCCTGCCTGCTGCCGGATGCCGGGCCAGAAGTCGTCAGGACTGCACGATGAACGCGTTTGCTGCAGGCGGTTCCTGCGTCATAACCTATTTATGGCTTCGCGGTTTTAGCGAGCATGCAGAGACGAGGTGCGTCCCGCGGCTCAGCAGGTTCACGAGCATATGAGAGGGTTCTTCATGCGATATCGGGCGTTGCTCTCATCGCTTGCGGTCTTGGTGTTGCTTTTCGCAGCCCTTCCAGCAGCGGACGTGACGGCCCGGCCGGGCAGCCACGCATCGAATCAGGAGAAGCTGCACATAACCGACAAGACGGCGGACATCGTCGTTCAGGTGAACGGTGCGGCCGCGTACGGCCAGGTCCTGAAGCTCGTCAGTTCGAAGGGGATCAAGCTGAAGTTCTCGAGCGAGAGCGCGGGCATAATGACCCTCAACGCCCCCTCGTCGGACAGCACCCTCGTCGGTGAGCTCGCGGCCATCGGAGGGGTCGTGGACATCTCCTCCGAGACGACAGCCCACGCCCTCTTCACGCCTAATGACACGTATGTCTCGCAACAGTGGGGGCTCTCCGCGGTCAACGCGTATGGTGCGTGGGACGTCACGAGGGGCACGCACAGCGTCGTGGTCGCAGTGCTGGACACCGGGATCGACTGGAACCATCCGGACCTGGCTGCGAACATCTGGAACGATTCCAGCGGATATCACGGATACAACTTCATTGCTGGCAACAGGATCCCCATGGACGACAACATCAACGGCTACACCGACACGGGCCAGTGGGTGCCTGGCGCGTACACGTACCACGGAACGCACGTCGCTGGGATCATCTGAGCGGTGACGAACAACAAGCTCGGCATCGCGGGCATGGCCCAGGTCCGCCTGATGGCCGTGAAGGTGATGAACGACTCGGGCGAGGGGACGGACGCGACTGTGGCCGCAGGTCTCGTCTGGGCGGTGGACCACGGGGCGAACATCATAACGATGAGCCTGGGCGTGGACGGAGTGTCGACCGTGCTGCAGAATGCGGTATTGTACGGCGCGCAGCACGGGGTCGTGATGGTGGCGGCCTCGGGGAACAAGGGGACGAGCCAGCTGAGCTATCCGGCGGCATACCCTCAGGTCATAGCTGTGGGCGCGATAGACGAGTCCAACCAACGGGCGAGCTTCAGCAACTACGGCGTCGGGCTGGAGCTGGTCGCCCCCGGCGTGCAGATATACTCGACGCAGGGCAGCACGGGGTACCAGTACCTGTCCGGAACCTCGACCGCGACGCCCTTCGTCGTCGGGACCGCTGCGCTGATGCTCTCCGTGAACCCCGCTCTGACGCCCGGGTCGATCAGGAGAGTGCTGAACTCGACCGCGACGGACGTCTCGATCCCGGGCTACGACCTCTACACGGGCTGGGGGACCGTGAACGCCTTCAAGGCGGTCCAGCAGGTCTCACAACCGGCAGTCACGATCACGAGCCATCCGGCCTACGCCGTCCCGAACGGGACATTGTCCATCACATGGCTGGTCACGGGAGGCGAACCTGGCGTGATCAACCTGACCTACCTCGAGTGGGGCGACGTCAACGGCTCCTTCACGCAGCGCTCGCAGGGCTTCAGGGGCACGACCTGGGCCACGTTCACGGACAGCAACATATCGTCGCTGCGCAGCAGTGGTGTGATCTACCTCCGGGGGGTGGCGACCATCGACGGCACGAGATACAACTCGACCGTGCTCGAGATCCCGGTGCACGCGGCCCCGTGGAGCAATCTGCTCACCGAATTCATGGACAAGGCCAGGAACTTCATAGTGAACGACCTGGGCGTCTTCAACTTCGTGCTGCTGCTGGCGGCGCTCATCGCGATACCGCTGATAGTCGTCGGCGTGCGATCGAGCGGACGCAGGGCGCGCGTCCAGTCGGAGCGCTCCTTCCAGCCTCCTCCGCCAGGCTGGGCGCCCGCGCAGACGATGTCGCGCCCCCCGCCCCCTCCTCCTCCGCCGAGGTTCGAGTCGCATGTGAACCTCACGGGCTACGAGGTCGCTCCCTCGGAGCTCAGGGTCAAGGAGGGCACGAAGGTCGTGTGGATCAACAGGGCTTGGTCGCCCCCGCCCGGCATCGCGATTAGGAGCGGCAGGCTGGACGACGCGGGCGAGCATCCCGATGGCCTGTTCGAGAGCGGGATGCTGATCGCCCCCGGAGACTACTGGAGCGCCACCTTCCACAGGGCTGGTACATACGGATACTACCTGACCGGCGTGTGGCGCAATGGGAAGATCGTTGTCGAGCCATACGGGTAGGCCGTGCCTTCGGTCGGGCACGCGGGACGAGCGCGCTCACCCTTCATCGTCAGCGTGCGGGGTTTCGCCGATCCATTTCATGACGGATGCGCAACCCGAATGCAGGTCGGCGAAGTGCTCGTCGGTCATGTGAGAGCTGTCGTGGAACGCCTCGACCTGCTCGTAGAACGCGTTCATGATGTCGCCGCAGGAACCGTTCTCCCCATGGTCGTACTCCGCCTGGGCCGCCCTGAGCTCGGCCTCGAGGCCTTGCATCGAGTCGTTGGACAGTTCCCTGCATTCTTGCACGAGCGGGACGAGGTCGACTGGCTCGCACTGCTGCTGTTCCTCTTCCCGTTCTTCCTGCTGCTCCTGCTGCTCTTCCTGCTCGTGTTCCTCATGCTCCTCCTGCTCTTCCTCCTCTTCGGGAGGTGCGGGAGGAGGCACGGGCGGCGGTGGCGTCGCCTTGAGCACGAGTATCTCGACGGAGGAGGTGATTGCGCCGTTGCTCCACCCTCCGATTTCGAAGACCGACCCGTTGGCCGAGACTGCGTACCCCTGGCCTCCGCGCGAGACATTCATGGGCGTCCTGTAGGACCATGTCGAGTTCGACGGGTTGAACAGTTCGGTCGAGTTCGTCGTTCCGAGCCTGCTGTACGAGCCGGCTGCTAGGGTGCCGTTCGGGGACGATGTGAGCGAGAAGCTCGCCCTGGCCGTCCCCATGCTATGGACCGCCGTCCAGCTGAAATTCGCCGGCGTGTACACCTCAGCGGAGCTCACCGGGCTGTTGTTGACGAGTCCCCCGGCGACCAGTATCCGCCCGTCCGGGAGCACAGTCGAGGCGGAGCTGTACCTGATGGACGTCATCTCGGCCACTCCGGTCCAGCTGTTCGTCGAAGGCACGTACCTCTCGCTCGTCCCGCTCGAGTCCCCGCCAATCGCGAGCACGCTCCCATCCGCGAGCATGCGGAGGGAGAACATGCTGCGGGCATGCGCCATGTTCCCGGCCGGCTCCCAAGAATGCGATGCGGGGTTGTAGAGCTCGGCTTGCCTCCAAGTGTTCCCGACCGAGTCGACCCCTCCAGTGACGAGCACCTTGCCGTTGGCCAGCAGGACGGCCGCGTGCCCCGCTCTCGCGAAGTTCATGTCCGGGAGGGCGCTGCTGGTCATGCTCGTCACATTGAGCAGCTCGGCGCTTGCGGTCACGCCGGACCTGGTCTCTCCACCGGCGATCAGGACGGTGCCGTCCTTCAGTAGAGTGGCGGTATGGCCCACCCTCTCGGCGGCCATCGAAGGGCCTGGCTTCCACTTGACGAGCTTCGCGTCGAGCATCTCCGTGGTCGCGGTGGGGATGTTGCCGGCCGTGAGCCCGCCGGTCACGAGAATGTCGCCGTTGGCCAGCACGATCACGGCGGGGAAGGCCCTCGGGATCGCCATCGCTGAAGCGGCGAGCCATGTCTGGTTCGTGCTGTCTGGAGACGGGAGCATGGGCGGGTTCATCGCCGAGGGGCAGGCCGCAGTGATGCCCGCGGCTGAAGCTACGATGACGAAGGCCGAGGCAAACGCCCTCCACTTCCAACACATGCCGTGCACGGTTCCTTCCCTCCCCAAGAGAGCTCGCTCGAGGCGGTCTTGCGCGGCATAGCACACTCGGTTCAACTCGGTTCGATTGTCTGTTGCATCCCCCGTGCAAGAGGTGCACTCGGTTTGCCCTCGGCTAGCCGCTCCCTCGCTTATCGGTATCCATCCCCGGATATATGCTTGTTCGCAGTCGGGGTTGTGCTGACTTCCCGTCGGGACACCCGAATTGATTAAGCACGGAAGCACAGTACGTGACGTCAACATCCACAGGAACGGTGCCAAATGCACCTATGCATCACGGGTCCGAAAACCTCGCCCCCCGGAATAGGCGGCGTGGAGGTCTTCAGCTGGGAGCTCGCGCGGCGCGTCGCAGCGAAGGAGCTCGAGGTCACCGTGATCGCGGGCAGACTGAAGGGTCAGCCCTCCGTCGAGACGATTGGGAAGGTGGAGATCCAGAGGGTGTGGTCCCTCGGGAACAGATACCTGACGAAGCTCTCGAACATGCCAGGCGTAAGCAGGGCCCTCGAGCGGATAGGCCCCGATGTCGTGCACGCCAACGACGCCACAAGCGGATTCGTCGCTACGATGGGTGCTCGCAGGCAGCGCGCGTTGGTGACGATCCACGGCGTCGGCTTCTCGGCATCCGACTGGCCCCCGCCATTTCGGCAGGGCATCAGGTTCTTCCAGCAGAGGGCAGTCAGGCGGGCGGCGGCGGTGGCGGTGACCGACGACGCGACCGCATCGGTCCTGCGAGGCCTGCGGAAGGACCTCGCTATCGTCCCGCCAGGTGTGGACACCGATGTCTTCAGGCGTGGCATGTACCGTTGGCCCGACAAGTTGCCGCAGGGGCGAGTCAATGTCCTCTATGTCGGCAGGCTGACGAGGGTGAAAGGCTTCGACCTCCTCCTGGACTCCTGGGCCCGTCTCGGTCCTGCCTTCCGTTCCAGAGCCACTCTCACGGTGATCGGGGGCGGCCCTATGGCCGCAATGATTGCGCGGAGCGAGTCCGTCAATTGGCTAGGCGAGCTCCCGCACGAGTCGCTGCCCCCCTACTTCGCCAGCGCGGACGTGCTGGTGCAGCCGTCGAGGTCGGAGGGCCTGCCGATATCCGTTCTCGAGGCGATGGCCTCGGGACTGCCCGTGGTGAGCACTTCCGTGGGCGGCCTCGGCACGGTATTCGGTGATGTCGTCACCGCGATAGACGAGCACACTCCAGGCGGAGTCGCAAGAGCGCTCGAGAAGGCGTTCGACGATCAGCGCGAGACGCAGAGGAAGTCCCTGGTAGCCCTGGAGCGGGTGAGGCAGGGCTTCTCCTGGGACGCGGTCGCACAGAAGTACATCGAGATCTACGAGCGCCTCGCGGGCTGAGCCTTCCGGCGGCGGCTCAGATGAGCCCTTGCCTTGCCTTTGAGGACCCAGGCGCTGGCCCTGATGGGATGGGCGATGATCAGGCTCCGCGTGTTGCACACCATCCAGCAATCCTCCTTGCAGTTCCTGACGGCCCTCGCGACCCTGTCTTCGACCCCGCCCGCGAACAGGTCGTCCCAGCTCTGGACGTTCCGGATGTTGCCCACGGGCATGTTCATCACCATGCAGGGAAACACTTCCCCGCTCGGTGACATGAAGAAGAACCTCCTTCCCGCCTCGCACTTGGACACGAACTCCTCCCGGAGCGACCTGTCGAGTATCCCCCTGGTGTGGTATGCCCGGAACCAGTCCTTCGGAGACGCCGACCTCAGTTGGCTGTCCCGTACGGCCAGCAGGGATTCCTGAGTGGGCTCATACTCCTCGAAAGCCCTGTTGTCGGTCTTCTGGAAGTAGATCTCCGAGTTGTGCGCGAAGGTCGTGGTGAACTCCACGCCAAGCTCCTTCGCCATGTCAAAGACGAGGTGGGCCTCCGCCACATTGTCCTTCTGGAGGGTCATGCCGATCCGTAGATCGGTGATGCCTGCTCCACTCAGCTCCTTCATGGTGGTTATCGCGTTCGCGAATGCCCCTTGAACTCCCCGGATCTTCTCGTGCGTGGACTCGATCCCGTCGATGGACACCCCCACGCCCACCCGCTTGTGGAAGCCCGCGATCTGCTCCATCGCGGGGACGATGAGGTCGGGTCTGAACCCATTGGTGGAGAACACGAGTCTCGCGCTGGGCACGTGATTGTGGATGTTCCTTACCACGTCGACGAGGTCGTTTCGAAGGAAGGGCTCTCCGCCGGTCACATTGATGGTCCTGAGCGTCGAAGGCAGCTTCAGGTACTGGTCGGGGGGCAGCTCATCGGCATCCTGATTCTTCCAGATGCTGCACATTGCGCATCTCGCATTGCACCTGTAGGTGACGGCTATGACGGCCTCTCTTGGCTTCAACGGGGCGACAGAGCGGCCCGCTCCTATTTAGCCCTTCTCGGGACCGACGGATCCCCAGCAGGGCCATCACGCACATGGATAGGTCTACGCCGTCTGGCCCTCGACCGCTCTCTCGGGCTCCTCGGGGGCGCTGGTCGGCTCCACTATCTTCGCGGAGCGCTCCAGGAGAGCTAGCTCCCTCGTGCTCAAGACCCTAGGGTCTATCACGACTATGACCGCACAGTCGTGGGCGAGGACGAAGTCGTGCATGTGGTTCACGAACCTCAGGACCGCTTCGAAGTCGTTCTGCGTGATCACGTACTCGATCCCCTCGAGGAGCACGACTGACCTGGCGGTCCCCTCGACGAACTTCGTGATCTCCAGGTTCAGGAGGCTCAGCTCGGTCGGGTCTATGTGGTCAACTCCGACCCTGCGCGTGAGCCAGAGTATCTTCCCAGCCTCGAAGCTGTGCATTTGCTTCAGCCTGTTCGGATGCTCCCTCGCGACCAGCATGCCTGCTGCGCCGCTGGCCACCGCCTCGTTGAACATCGCAAAGCCCATGTCGGGCCGCTTCTCCTTCACGAGGTATATGAACCCCTTCTCGACGGGGAACCGCTCCCCCGCGGCCGCCCTGATGATCGGATAAGTGTCTCTTCCGGACTGCGACGTGGTCGGAACCTGTGCTAGCGGAGCCGATCCCATGGCCGCGACGAGCCTTTGCTCGATCGCCCTGGCCCTCCGCGTGACGATGATTGCAACGACCAAGATCGCGGCGACGATCAGGGCGAGCAGTGCTAGATACGGCATGATGTCCGGGTTGCCCGAGCTGGCCTTCGCCACGACGAAGTCGTGGTACGTCAGTCCGGCTCCCCAGGCAGGGCGGAAGATCGGTCCCCAGGTCGTGTTCGATTCGTACCCTATGCCGAACGAGTAGCTGTAGGTCTGGGCGGTGGCATTCTTTGGGATCGAGATGTTCAGCGAGTATGCCGCCGTCCCTCCTTGGGCGAGCCAGGATGAGGCGCCGGACACGTTGCGCCAAGCGGAAATGCTCGGTCCCATCCAGCCGAAGTGTGCGGACAGGTTCGTAACCTTCTGCGGGCTCGCCACCAGGTTCACCACGGTGAATGTGATCGTGAAGTTCTCTCCTGGCGTGTACGCGGCCTTCGGAGGCGAGAACGCGTAGGTGACGCTGATCATGTTCGAGCTGGCGTACGCCACGACGAAGTCGTGGTACGTCGTCCCGGCTCCCCAGGCAGGGCGGAAGATCGGTCCCCAGGTCGTGTTCGATTCGTACCCTATGCCGAACGAGTAGCTGTAGGTCTGGGCGGTGGCATTCTTTGGGATCGAGATGTTCAGCGAGTATGCCGCCGTCCCTCCTTGGGCGAGCCAGGATGAGGCGCCGGACACGTTGCGCCAAGCGGAAATGCTCGGTCCCATCCAGCCGAAGTGTGCGGACAGGTTCGTGACCTTCTGCGGGTCCGCCACCAGGTTCACCACGGTGAATGTGATTGTCAAGTTCTCTCCTGGGGTGTACGTGGCCTTCGCAGGCGAGAACGCGAAAGTGACGCTGATCAAGTCGCTCTGAGCGCCCGCCTCCATGAGCATGGGTGCTCCAGCAGCGGACAGCAGAAGCAGGGCGCATGCGCATAGGAGCGCGGGCTTGCCGATGGTTCCCATCTTCCACTCCCTCGCACAACCTGGGTGCGTCAGGTCAGTAATCGGGTGGCCGATACATATAGTGCACTGCCCATGATAGCGCTCGGTCACACCAGGACGCGTTTCTCGTCCTTCGTCACGTTCAGGACGACCTGCGTGTATGTCCTGTCGACGTTCTCATGGTCCAGGGCCTTCTTCACGAACACGTTGAGGTCCATCCTGGTCTTGAACCTCGCCATGATGATCGCGTCCCACTCCCCCGTGGAATCGAACACGGCGAAGACCGCAGGGTCCCTGGACAGGTCCTTCTCAGTCTCGATGATCCTGCCATGTATGACCTTGACGCCTATCACGGCCATGATGTCGTAGCCCAGCTTCTCCGGGTTGACGACGGGTATGTATCCCTGGATTACCTCGTGCTTCTCCATCGCCCGGACCCTGTTCGAGACGGTCGTGAGCGAGACGTGGAGCTCCTTCGCGATGTCCCTGAAGCTCTTGCGGGCGCTCTCGTTCAGGCTGCGCAGGATGTCAATGTCCAGCTCGTCCAGCTCGAGCTTGCCAGCATCCTCCTGGCGGGGCATCATCGCTGACTAGGAGGCACTTTTCTTTATAAATACTTTGCACACCTTGCCTCCTTGTGTGGTCATTCGGTCATGCTGATGCCAAACTAACGGTCGGATGTCCATCAATGCCTGAAAAATCTTGATATATGGTCATCGTGATATAGTCAACAGAGGAGGCCTGTGGAGTGGTGCCGACCGTGGAGTCCATGACCTGCGATGCGAGGATACGCTACTGGGAAGAGGAGTGGCTCTCCCAGCTCATCGAGGAAGCCCTGAAGCTGAAGAAGGCCGGCGCGACCTCCGCCTCCGAGGACGGTCCCGCGCAGGCCTGAGCAGCGCTAGGCGGGGCTCCGGGACGCTGTGTGTGTCTCGGAGATGTTCTTGAAGTACACATAGAAGACGAGGGACGCGGCCACGTACAGCCCTCCGGCGATGTAGAACGGGACCGTCTGGGAATAGTTGTTCGCCCACAGGTAGCCCGCCGCGATGTACCCGAGGAAGTACGGGATCTGCCAGGCCAGCTGGGTGAGCGCGAGGAACGACGCCCTGATCTCGGCCGGGACCACATTCATCAGGTAGGCGTTCAGAAGCGGGGTCGGGACGATCATGAGGAGTGATCTGACCGCGTACAGCACGGCGACCGCCACCAGGAAGGCCGACGAGTACGGGATTAGAAGGAGCGGGACGACGGATGCGATCTGGCTGATCGTTGCGCTCGCCACGCTGCCCCTCGATTCCGCGAGCTTCGGGACGATGAAGTACCCCGCGGCGAGGACTGCGTTCGATAGGGTGAGCATGAGCGCGACCTGCAGCCCGGAGGCATGCATCCCGTTGTCGAATACGACCGGGAGCCAAGGGATGACGAATGCTGCCCCGAGGCCTATCATGCCGTTCTGGAGGCAGTACATCGCGAGCACTCGCTGCATCCTCCTGTCATAGTGCGCGAGCAGGTGGCGCCTGCTCCTCTTCGACTCCGACACCCTCAGCACGTAGACGACAGGCGGGACCGCGCAGAGCGCCGTGATCAGGAATACTAGCGTGTAGCCATCGGAGAGCCTGAGGCCATACTTGGCCTCGAGGAACCAGGGGCCGAAGATGCCGAAGCAGGCGGCCAGAGCCTGGCCTATCTGGTTGGTGAACCCTTGGACTCCGTAGAAGTACTTCATGTTCTGGGGCGTGGTCTTCTCCGCCATGAGCGCCGTGAGCGAGGGCCACGCGAGCGAGCTGCCCATGGATGTCAGCGAGTAGGCGGCCGTGAACACCACTAAGTCCCTCGGGGTCAGGAACATGATCAGCCCCGCGGCCGTGAAGACGAGGCTCACCAGGAAGAGCCTCCGGCGGCCCAGCAGGTCCGCGAGGTACCCGCCGAACAGGTAGGTGACCACGCCGACCCCGGACCCCAGGCCGCCCATCAGGCCGATCTGCTCGGACGAGAACCCGAGGGACGCCCAGAAGAGTATCAGGACGTACCAGAGTACGCCGCTCGTGATGCCCGTGAAGAACGACGCCCGGACGAGCCTTCTCTCCTCATGTCCAGACCCGGCGTAGTACTTCGCCGTCGCGCGGGCACCGTCCTGACCCGCACGCGCGATGCTGGCTATCATGTCCATGGTGTGTTCGGTCAACCGTCTGCCTCTAGCCCGCCGGAATGGGGGTTCGGGTATTAATCCCGTGCGTGGCCCACGCGCTCGTTCAAGGCTATCTTTATCCAATCGAAGTCGATACGGGCCAGAGATGAGATGGAGTTGGGAATCCTTCGAGGCTGCGTGCGACGGTTTCGCGCCTGAAGGGAGCGCGCGAAGGAAGCTGCTCCAGCTGCTGGCATTCGTGCTCCTGCTCGAAGGGATCTCCGTCCTGATCCTGTTCTCGTACGAGACCAAGGCCGTCGGCGTCCTGTCGATGGCCGTCGGCATGCTCCTGTTGCTCCTGTTCTACCCGACTGCAGGGCAGACGGAGGAGGCCGAGGCTCTCTGCAAGAAGAACGCGCCGCCGGGGATCAGGCTCCTCGACAGGCTCATGCGATGGATCGGTGACCCCCGCCTTCTCGTGCCCGCGGGGGTCCTGATCATCGTGGCGGACCTCGCGTACAACTACTGGTTCTCCAAGGACCCCAGGATTGGCGATTCCGATACTCTGACCATGCTCTTCGGGGCCATGGTGACCGTCTACCCGTTCGCGAGGACCAAGCACAACACCGAGGCGAGCTTCTGCCTCTTCTTCCTCGGTTTCGTCATGGCGTTCCTGGTCATCCCCCAGGCAGTCACGGCCTTGTCTTCGAAGGTGGGCAGCGCGGCAGGGGAATCCTATGTGCACTACATGCTCGCCGAACCGTTCGCGAGGATTCTGAACCTGCTCGGCATAGCTGCGCAATCCGTGGGCAGCGATGTCACGATCGTCTTCAGGGACGGGACTGGAACCACCCTCTCCATATCGGCCTACTGTGCAGGGCTGTACTCGTTCTCGATATTCGTCTCGGCCTTCATCTCGTTCGTGCTCGTCTTCGAGCGGCTGTCGGTCAAGACCACA
>JBBIUZ010000007.1:28865-29663 GCA_037439985.1 Methanobacteriota archaeon
CTTCGGCATCGTCCGTCACCGTCGGGTTGCTGGTCGCCGTCGACGGCCAGCCGGTCGAGAAGGTCTGGTTCGACGCGGAAGACAGGTTCGGGGTCGGCGCCTGGATGGTCTTCGAGCGGCTGTCGGTCAAGACCACATCGGTGGTCCTCGCCCTGGGGCTCATGGCAGCCTACGTGGGAAATGTGCTCAGGATGGTCGTGATCGGGGTCGTTGGCTACTACGACGGTCTGAAGGCGCTGCTGTGGGCGCACGAGAATGTCGGCTGGATAATCTTCCTGGCATGGTCGTCGGTGTTCTGGTACCTCGTGATGAGATATGCAGGAAGGAGCGAGAGCAGGGATCGGGTCGATGCTAATTAATACTGATTGGGCGGTGCGTTCTTGACTCCGCGATGTTCCCAAGGAAGTCTGCGCTGCTGCTCCTCCTTGTGATCGCTCTGCTCTCGGTCGTCGTCAGGTACCCGATGGTCGGGCATGAGCGGTTCGAGACGGACTCGTACTTCATCCACGCGCTCTCGAACGACATCGTGCGCGAGGGTCACGCGGCGTGGACGTTCACACCGTTCTCCTACTTTGGCTACTATCCTCTCTCATACCCTTCCGCGGTCCCGTTCGTGCTCGCTGAGCTGTCGGCCATCACGGGTCTTGACATGGACGTCTGCATACTCCTTGCGGATGCCGTCATCGGCGTGCTGTTCTGCCTCGTCGTGTTCCTCCTCTCTCGGGAGTTCATCCACAGGGTCGAGTTTGCGTTGCTCGCGGCCTTCCTGGCAAGCACGGCTCCCAGGTTCATAGACAC
>JBBIUZ010000008.1:0-27860 GCA_037439985.1 Methanobacteriota archaeon
ATCGAATATGGCCTCTGAGCCCCAGTGGGCCCGTGCGGCTCGAGTATCCTCACGCTCTTGTCGAAGTCCTCCTCGGCGACGAAGCCGAGGAGTTCCTCCCTCGCCGTTTCCGAGCCGGTCTTCTTTGTCGGGATCCAGACGACCCCACGACCCTGAGCGACGAAGTCGCACACGATGGCGTTCTCGATCGGAGCGGATGCCACGACCGGCACGCCCGGGCTCAGCTCTATGAGCGTAATCGTGCCCTTCCTCAACCCGCCCCCGACCATGATGTCCAGGTCCGGGATGCCCGTCGAGACGTGCCTCGGGTCAGAGTCCTTGATGGGGTCGAAGGCCTTGGGTTTCTCCGGCTTCGTGTACCTGGAGTACTCGAAGGTCCTGACCCTCCCGCCCAGGAGCGAGTAGACGTACATGGACTGTCTGATCTCGCAACCCCTTAGTTTGAGGATGTTCATCTCCCTGATCCTCCTGCCCGTTGTGTTGTCGATCTGCAGGTATATCACCCCGTCGCCGAGGTAGTCGAGGAGCTGGTCCGGCGTCTCGAGCACATAGACAATGTTGGTGCCACACCCCTCCACCAGGTCCCTCTGGATCGCGTTGATTATCCTGGCCGGCGGGGCGCCGTACTTCTCCGCGAGCGCGTCGATGCTGTCTATGACCACAAGCGTCCTCTCGGGAAGAGCCTTGTCGACCACGTCGTAGGCCATCTCGATCTCGGGCATCATCGGGCCGACAGTCACGGTCAGCTCCGTATGGCCCGTCGCCTCCGCGATGGGCTCCTCGCCGCCGCTCTCGATGATTCCCTGGAGCCTCTGAAGCTCCTCCCTGGGCGCCTTGGCCTTCTCGTTCTTCAGCTCCCCCTTTATGGCCGCGAGCCCGACGAGTATCTTCTCCACCTGCTGCTCAGAGTCGGACTTCTTCTTGGCCTTCTTCCTGGCCTTCAATATCCCGCCTTCTCTGACCTTGTCCAGCAGCCATGGGAACTGGTTGAACAGCGACTGATCCGAGACCCTTGTTGACATGTAGTAGCTCTGCTGCACGGCTGCCAGCTCCTCGATCATCTGGAGAGCGAGCGTGGTCTTGCCCGTCCCCGCCATGCCCCTCAGTATGAGAGAGTGTCCGCCTGGGCTCGATAGGAACCTTATGATCTCCCTCGGGAATGTCGCCGCGCCTGAGTCCGATTTCTCCGCCATCTTGCATCAACTCCTGAATCCGGTTTCACCGCTGCTTGGGCCTCAGCAGGCCTCCCGCCAGGGCCTCCCCCTCCTCTTCCTCTATCAGCTTGATCTCCTTCCACTCCCCACCGAAATCCTGGACCAGGCCAGTCACCATCTGGAACCTGACCCGCAGCTTCCCGTTCTCAAAGAATATGTACGCGTTCTTGAGCTGGGAGAGGTAGAGGACTATCCTCTTCCCCTGCTGGGTCAGCGCGCGCTCGACCGGGCTCAACAGTCCCGCCTTCTCCAGGACGTGTATCCTCCTGTAGCAGGCGGCTATCGGGATGTTGAGCTTCGCACTCAGCTCGAGCGCATGTTTCGGCTGGCGAGAACAGGCAACCAGTATCTTGGCGGCGTAGGTGTCCATGATCAATCTAGACGCTTCGATAGGGTCCACACGCACTGCCTCCGTGTCACGGCCACCGCGGAACGCGCTCGAAAGGAGCGCCGTTGGGGAATTCTTCCGCAGCTTGCATACGGCATTTCTTGACGATTCTGGATAATGGTCTACATGGGATTAATAAGCTTGTGCTGGGCGATGGCCCGCACTGGATCCGCCCTAAAAGATTATATCCCACTCGAATGGTGGACTGGTGGAAGCGGGTCGGATGAAGGGCTGCAAGTGCAGGTGCGGTCTGGCCACGGTGGGCGAGAGGCTGAGATGCCCCCGGTGCGGAAAGCCCATGAGGCCGGCCGAATGGCCGGACCATGGAAAGGTCCTATCGTTCGCCATGCTGCAGGTGGTCCCAGAGGGGCTCGATGAAAGATACAACCTGGCGCTCGTCGGGGTGCCCAGGGGGCCAAAGGTCGTCTGCTGGACCCGCATCGTCCTCCGTGAGGACGAACTGGTGAGGATAAGCGACCGGGACGGCATGTTCTTCTGCGAGCGTTAACGCGGACTGGCCCTCAAGAGTTGGCGTGTTGCCTCAGAGGGTGACAGGCGTCATCTCGACGAGCCTGAACTGCGGCCCGAGGCTCTCCATCCTCTTCTTGAGCACATCCTTCAAGTCCGCCTTCTCTTTGGCGGCCACGGCCCTTTCGTCGACCACGAACTCGCAGACCATCCGTTCGTAGTAGACCAGCACATTCGAGTAGCCCGCCAGCACGTTCAGTGACTCCTCCCCAAGGACCTTGGTGACCTCGTGTATCGCACCGGGCCTGTCCGGAAGGTCGATGGAGAGCCGGCTGAGGTTCACGTCATCGGCCAGGAAGGCGATCGAGAGGACCCAGGAGCTGGGCTCGCCGATGAGCATGATCGGGCACGTGGTCTTGCCGAGGAAGTTCATGTAAGCCTGGGGGAGCTCGAACACGCCGTTCTTGATCACGCTGGCCTTTCTCTCGGTCCTCCTGAGCACCTTCGTCTTCACCCGCGAGCTGTCCACGGCGGCGCCCCGCGTGTATCTAGTGGCCAGGTCCGAAACCTCCACGGCTATCGCGTCGACCAGGGAGAGTGCAGGGTCGTTGGCCGCCTTGGCGTCCTCGAACTCCTTCCTCAGCGAGAGCGAGTCGCCGTAGAATGACAGGTCGGCGAGCATCTCCCAGACCATCATCACGTTCGGCACGGAGCTGACCGTCTCCGAGTTGAGGATGTCGACGTTCCTCGACTTCATGAAGAGAGCGGCCTGCGCCAGGGCGCCAGGCTCGTCCCTCACCTGGAATGTGATGTACGCGATCTCCCTGTAGTTCTCCGGTCCGAACGGCGACAGGACGATCTCGTAACTCGCCCTGCCGTTGACCTCATATCTGAACATGGAGCTGAAGACCTCGCTCCCGTCCACGAGACCGAGCGGCTCACCTATCTTCGGGCTTACGGTGATCTTCCCATCCTTCATGTGGGCGAAATCCCATAGTCTCAATACCCTCGCCTCCAAGTTCCGAAAGCGAATCTGGGACATAAAGATGTTGAGCTGCCTGCGCCGCGCGGACTCATCTGGGCTCGAAAATGTACAGCGTCGGGACCCGTCTCTTGAGGCCAGTCCAGTACCCGCATGCCTCGCACTTGTAGCCCATGTTGACCGTGCCGCCGTACAATGTCAGGTTCCGCGTCCGCGTCATCTTCCCGCCGCACACAGGGCACGCGTTCGCAAGCGTCCTCTCACCGGAGCTCCGCCCCTTGGTCACGACCGTCGCGAGACCATTTCTTACAGCTAGCACCCTGACCCTCCTCTCGCTGACGGCGTAGTCGGGATCATGCCTCCTCAGCTCCCTGAGGACGAGCTCCCTCATCTTCCGCTGGGAGTTGATGGTCCCGTGCCTCCGAAGGGCATCCTTGATGGAATCGACGATCTCCGTGTCGGCCGGCCTCCTCAGGGGCATCATGATTGTATGGAAATCCCCTTACGAATACCTTTTCCCCGCAGCGCTGACTCCGCCGTGGCCCGACAAAGAATATATGACCGTAGCCACTTCACACGGACAAGGTGAGGGCGTGCGATCGAGAGTCATAATCATGGGGGCGGCCGGACGGGACTTCCACAACTTCAATGTCTACTTCCGCGACAACGCCAACTATGAGGTGGTGGCGTTCACCGCCACACAGATACCCAACATTGAGGGAAGGAAATACCCGGCCAGCCTTGCGGGGAAGCTCTATCCGAACGGGATAGACATCCACCCCGAGACCGACCTGCCCGAGCTCGTCAGGAGACACAAGGTGGAGCAGGTTGTTCTGGCGTACTCCGACCTCAGCGACCTCGAGGTGATGCACAAGTGCGCGATTGCGAACGCCGCCGGCGCGGACTTCAGGCTGATGGGCATGAACCAGTCCGCGCTCAAGGCGAGCTGCCCGGTCATCGCCGTCTGCGCCGTCAGGACTGGCTCAGGGAAGAGCCAGACCACGAGGGCCATCGCCGGCATACTCAGGACAAGGGGGAGGCGGGTCGTGGCTGTCCGGCATCCGATGCCATACGGAGACCTGGAGAAGCAGGCCGTGCAAAGGTACGCGACCTACGAGGACCTTGACAAGAACGATTGCACGATAGAAGAGAGAGAGGAGTACGAGCCGCACATCGACAGAGGCATCATCGTCTATGCGGGTGTCGACTACGAGAGGATACTGCGTCAAGCCGAGGAGGAGGCGGACGTGATACTCTGGGACGGAGGCAACAACGACACTCCGTTCTACTTCCCCGACCTCTTGATTGTCGTGGCAGACCCACACAGGGCAGGCCACTCGCGGGAGTACTATCCGGGCGAGACGAACGTGAGGATGGCCAATGTCGTCATAGTCAACAAGGCGGACACGGCGGACCCCAAGAACGTCGATCTCGTCAGGAGCATAGTGAATGAGCTCAACCCCAAGGCGACAATCATCACGGCCGCGTCGCCCGTGACCGTGGACAACCCGGCCGCGATAAAGGACAAGACGGTTCTGGTGATTGAGGACGGACCTACAGTCACCCACGGGGGCATGGAGTTCGGGGCAGGCCTCATCGCGGCCCAGACGTCAGGTGCGAAGGTCATCATCGACCCGCGACCGTTCGCCGTCAACTCGATCAAGGAGACCTTCGCCAAGTATGGCCATCTGCGGAACGTGCTGCCGGCCATGGGATACGGCAACCACCAGATCAAGGACCTGCAGGAGACTATCAACGCGGCAAAGTGCGATGTCGTGGTTTCGGGTACGCCGATCGACCTGAACAGGGTCATCAAACCGAACAAGCCAATCATCCGCGTGAGGTATGACCTCAAGGTCCTGGGACGACCAACGCTCGAGGACATCCTCAAGGACTTCTGAGCCCGGAAAACGGTTAAGTGCGTTCCGGGGAATCGGGGCATCGCGGGAGTAGCTAAGCCAGGACAAAGGCACAGGACTTAAGGTCCTGACATGCACGGGATAGGCAATCCTGTCTCAGAGGAGTCCGGGGGTTCAAATCCCCTCTCCCGCACGTGCCGCCGACACATCGCGGCGGCTGTTTAATCCGACAAATAATATATATCCCGCCTGACAATAACATCGACTAGATGGTGCGCCTATGAGGAGAATGCTGACTGCTGCGGTTTGCCTGATGTCCTGCCTCGTGCTGGTGACAAGCGCAAGCGCACTCCCACCAGCTACTTGGAACAAGGGGGACGAGAAGGCACTGTTCGGGCACACGTTCGACGAGGAGTACTGGACGAACGAATCAGTCAAGGCGAACGCCACAACCGGCAACAGCATCACGTTCTCGGCGTCATACGTCAACTACCACGACGTCCAGGCGTTCCTGCTGGCGCTGAACTCCGTGCAGAATGCCAACGGCACGGGTTCGGTCCCGTTCCAGCTGTTCGGGATGCACTACTACACCCCTGAGGGCAGAGAGGTGTTCATCTCCTCTGTGCTCGCGTTCCTTATGGTCTACAATGACACCTACAACGGCGCAGGCCCGGGATCCAATGGTCTGCCAGACCCGGGAAATGAAGCGGTGTCATACGTTGTCCCGTTCGGCATCGCGCCCCTGGTCAATGCAAGCTATGTCCCGCAGACGGTGGTCGAACCGGTGGTGAAGGTCTCGACAGGCCACTACAGATTCGGCATCCGGTACTTGAACGAGTATGCGCTCGTGACGCCCAACTTCGTCGGGAGCGCGATGTTCAGAACCGGTTGGCTGGCGAAGTTCAGCGAGCTGAGCGCGAGCTATGACATCACAATCAACAACACCAATGGCCAGGCGAAGGCTGAGACATTCTACACGATAGGCCAGGTCACGCAGCTCTGGTTCTTCGCGCTCGGGGTGCCGATCCCCGCAAGTCCCAGGGACATCCCGGCCAACTTCGGGATAAGTGTCGTCCATTTCGTGACGGTCTTCACCTCGAAGTACTCGGGGGCAGCGGGCAACACAACAGGCACGACCCTGAACACGAACGCCAACGCTCCGCTGAACCAGGACGTCCTGCTGAGAGTGGGGAACGACAACGAGCGCGCGATGAAGATAGGCACGAGCGGCGCGTTTGACCTCATCAACGAGACCTCGGGCGCGACTGTGCGCAGCGGCCAGACTGCCCTCGCCGCAATCCTGAGCGCGAAGGCTGTAGACCTGCTCCTCGTCGCGTGGCAGCTCGGCTTCGCCGCGGGGGCCATGAGCGTGTTCGCATACGGCCTGAGCAACTACGTCCAGTCCCAGTACAGCGGGCCCCTCGACCTCGCGCAGAGGAGCCTCCTGCCCACCAACAACCAGGGCTTCAACGCCAATCCCCTCTGGTACGCAGTATCGTTCCCGCGCTGGGACGGCTGCAGGATCGTCAACGACCCGACCCTCACGGCATACACGAACATCGCCGCGACATCCGCCAAGCCGCCCAACATCGAGGGAATAGTCATCCTGCTGCTGATTGTAGCAGTCATGGCGGTTGTGGCAGTCTTCGTGCTCGCCAGAAGAAAGGGCAAGTAGACACCGCTCCGCACATAGGAGGCCGGGGCGGACTCACGTGAGCGCGCGTGCTGTCCATCCACGCGTAGAGACGAAGTCCCGGAGCCTGTCGATGTTCCATACAATGAGGGATATTCGATCGACCTCGGGCAACCGCACGCCGCCTCTGAATTGCTCCTTGACCCTCTCGATGGCCTGCTCGTGGACATCGTCCGGCACGGCCCACTGTGTGGAGAGGAGCCGGCGTTCCAGCCCTTCGATGATCTCGCCGATCTCAATCGAGTGAATGTTCACGACGACCCTCTTGGAGTAGTCTGGAGACAACATCTCCTGAAGCTCTCTCTCCCTCAGACCGGGAGGGCATATCGGGCATCCGACCTCCTCGCAGAACCGCTCGTAAGCCCGCCTCACCTCCTGGGCCGGGGACCTGCCCTTGTCCGATATCAGGGAGACCATGCTCGAGCGAGTAACGCGCGCGATCTCCGCGAGCGCGGACCGCCAACTCGGAATCAGGTGAAGGACGTGCACGCTGAGTGTGCTGTCGACGCTCTTGTCCCTCATCGGAATGAAACACGCGTCCGCCATGAGCAGGTTCTCTATCCCCTTCGCTTGGGCCTTCCAGAGCATCATCTTGGCGATGTCCAGGCCGACCACCTCGTACCCCCTGCCCTGAAGGGGGCGCGCGAACCTTCCGGTCCCCACCCCGAGGTCTAGAATCGTCCCGACGGCCGGCAGCACGGTCGACATGACCCGAAGGATGTCCTCTGTGACCACATCGGGATATGCTCTCGTCTCGTCGTAGCTTTCCGCAATCCTGTCGAACGAGACGCTCGAATCCCGTGCTCGCTGCGAGCTCATGCGGCAGGAGATGGGCCTCCACAAGCTTCTCCCTTGCGACAGCAGAGCCGCCGATTCGGCGTTCCTTGCCCGTTCCGGGCAGATGTCCGCCAATTCGAACAAGATTCGACGCCAAAATAAACGCTCGTCCAGGTTTCGTCCGTCCGATTCGAAACACGGACAAGCGACTACTTCGCTGGTCTGGTTATCGACGAACACGCAGGGGAAGATTAATAGTTCGCAGCGCTCATACTGACTCGAAGCGCTTGGGGGAGCTGCGAATGGCGACGGAATTCGAACTGATGGTGCCTGGGAAGACGAAGGATCTCATAGGCTCGGTCGGGGTTTTGGCGGAGAATAACGTGAACCTGTCAACCGTCTCGACGACGAAGGTGAGCGGCGGGTACATGGTGAGATTCATTACCGGGAACGAGGAGCAGTGCCGGACCAGCTTCATGAAAGCGGACATCGCCTTCAAGGAGAGGAAGGTCCTTGTGCTCAACGTGTTCAACAGGCCGGGGGAATGGGTCAAGGCCGCGCGGTGCCTCGGGAACGCGAATGTGGAAATCGACACGAGCTACCTCCTCAGTCGCGAGGGAGACAGGTTGAGCTTCGTCTTCGTGGTGAGCGACTATGAGAAGGCTAAGAAGATCATATCCCAGATAGCGGAATGCAGCGTAGACTGAGTTTCAACGACACCAGCCCGGAGATAGGATTTGGTCGCATGTGCGAATCGGCAGTATACACTGTGAAGGGCTCTGTCAGGACGCTCGTGATGCAGGAGACCGCGAGGATCCTGGTGGACGGCCGCAGAATCACCTGTGTGGACAACCTCGGCATGACGAAGACGGTCGATGGGTTCGAGATTGCCGAGGCGAACTTGATAAGGCACGAGGTACTTCTGAGAGAACGCAAAGGTTGATGATGTGGGCACGAAGCTCGCCGTCGCCGGAAAGGGCGGTGTGGGGAAGACGACCATCGCCGGATCACTGGCGCGCATCTGGGCCCAGGACGGGGCGAAGGTCCTCGCAGTCGATGCCGACCCGGCAGCGCACCTCCATACAGTGCTGGAGATAGACGCATCTGACAGGCCTACGCCGATATCGTCTGAGCTGGACCTGATCGAGGAGCGGACGGGGGCGAGGCCAGGGATCGCGACGGGACCGTTCTTCAGGCTGAACCCGAAGGTCGACGACATACCGGGAAGGTACTCGAAGGTGGGCGCCGACGGCGTGAGGCTTCTCGTCCTGGGAACAATCAAGGCCGCAGGTGGCGGATGCTTCTGCCCCGAGAACGCCATGTTGCGCAGCCTGCTCGAGCACCTCGTGCTCGAGGACCGCGACGCCGTCGTGGTGGACATGGAGGCGGGCCTCGAGCAGTTCGGCCGGGCCACTTGTCGCGGAGTCGACATGCTGCTTGTGGTCGTCGAGCCTGGTCAGAGGTCCGTCGAGACCGCCGCGAGGATCTCGGAGCTCAGCCGACAGATGGGCGTCAAGAACGTCGCCCTCGTTGCGAACAGGGTGAAGAACCCCCGTCAGACAGAAGCGCTCGGCAGGATGCTGGACGAACACGGTCTGACCCTAATGCACATGCTCCCCGATTCTGAGGCCGTCGCGGCGGCCGACCTTGCCGGCAGGTCCCCATTCGAGGTTGAGGGCGCCGAGAACTGGAAGACCGCTGTCAGACAACTCTCGAACGAAATATCAAGGCACATCGGCCGCCGGACGGCGTAGCCCGAGAGATGGGCGTCTGACATGCGCAAGCCAATACATCGGCGCGTGTCGTTCAACAGCAAGTGAAAACTTTTTGTACAATCAAGAGCATCCGTCGAATGCCGAAACAGATTGCCGATGACAGCTGACGGTCAGGTAGCCAGTGATACGGGCGGAGAGGGTTTGAGACAAATGGTCTCGAGGTCCCTGATACTTGGAATCAGACCGAAGCGGTGCGTTCGTCCAGCGAGACTGCATTGTCATGTCGCCAGCGCCAGCACTGGCAGGCTGGACCTGCGCATCATTCGAAATGCGCTGATACCGAAGCCCTCAAGCCCGTGAGAGTTCAACTTCCATCGCTATCTTCGGCCAGGAGGGTTGTACAATTGGAATCCGGGGTGCCGGACAAGACGGCAGGTGGGCGGCGGGCAGCGAGCGCTGAGAAATGGACATGCGACTGCTGGGACTCCAGCTGCTCCACGTTCTTCTCCGAACTGCACGACGAAGGCATATGCACCGTCATGGACAGGGCCGACAATCAGGGGGCCCAGTGCAGGTTCGGTCAGCTGGGCCTATGCTGCAGGTTCTGCCTCCAGGGACCGTGCCGCATCAACCCCATGGGCAAGGAGCCCACAACTGGGATATGCGGCGCCCGTGACTACTCGATTGTCGCCAGATTCATCGACCGGATGATCGCGGGCGGAACAGCCTCGCACTCCGCGCACGGGAAGGAGATCGCCTACACGCTGCACGCCCTCGCGAAGGGCCTGACGAAGGACTACGAGGTCCGGGACCGGGCGAAGCTCGAGGACATCGCGCGGAAGCTCGGCATGGAGTACAAGAACAAGAATGCAATCGAGCTTGCGAAGGCGGTGTCTGAGGCGGCGCTGATGGACTACTCGAGGTACACCGACGAGCCCCTCGGGTTCCTCGCTTCCACCGTCACGAAAGGCAGGATGCACAGGTGGGACACTCACGCTGTGCTGCCTGCGAACATCGAGACGGCCATCACTGATATCATGCACAGGACCACGATGGGCGTCGACACAGACCCGGTGCCGCTGCTGTTCGGTGGCATCAAGTGCGCCCTTGCGGACTACACCGGCGCACAGATATCTTCCGATCTGAGCGACGTGCTGTTCGGCGCGCCGAAGGTCGTCCTGAGCGAGGCGAACCTGTCGGTCCTTGACGAGAAGTCGATCAACGTCGCAGTGCACGGCCACAACCCCCTCCTCAGCGATATCATGGTCGACGTGGCCAGGGAGATGAAGGCGGATGCCCAGAAGGTCGGGGCGGACAGGTTCAACATCGTGGGCGTGTGCTGCACGGGCAACGAAATCCTCATGAGGAAGGGCGTGCCAATCGCGTCGAACGTCACGGCCCAGGAGCTCGTCCTCCTCACCGGCATGCTCGATGCCATGGTCTTCGACTACCAGTGTATAATGCCCTCGCTGTCAGTCCTGAGCAAGTGTGTCCACACGAAGATGATCACGACCCAGGAGATCGACAGGCTCGTCGGCGACACGCACATCGAGTTCACTCCAGAGAACGCCAAAACCTCTGCCAGACGCATCCTGCTGCTGGCCGCTGAGGCGTACCAGCACAGGGGGAAGGTGAGACCGCTGCCGCCCGAGAGACCGGCGGCAGTGATGGCCGGGTTCAGCCTCGAACAGATCAAGGCCCTGCTAGCCAAGAAGAACAGCGAGGACCCGTTCCAGTTCCTGGTGGACGCCATCACGAGTGGCCGCATAAGAGGAGTGGCCCTGTTCGCCGGATGCAAGAGCACGAGGGCGAAGGAGGACTCGGGCGTGCTCACGATCGCGAAGGAGCTCGCCAAGAGAGACGTTCTGTTGCTCGCTACTGGCTGCAACGCGATCGAGCTCGCAAAGGCAGGGTTCATGGATCCCGGGAGGACGAAGGAATTCGCTGGCGAAGGGCTGCAGTCCTTCCTGACTGACTTGAGCGAGGCGTCCGGGCTCAAGGGGCTGCCATGCGTATGGCACATGGGCTCGTGTGTCGACAATCCACGATTCTCGAACTTCGCGACCGAAGTCGCGAAAAGGATGGGGGTAGACATCGACAAGATACCGTTCGTCGCGATGGCCCCCGAGGCCATGCACGAGAAGGCCGTCTCGATTGGGACCTGGGCCGTAGCCATGGGGTTCCCAGTGCATGTGGGCACGATCAACTACCTCTACGGGAGCACGCTCGTCACCGAGGTTCTGGAGAACACCGCGCGGGACGTCTATGGCGGATACTTCATATTCGAGCCGGACCCGCTGGCCGCCGCGAAGAGGCTATACTCGGCGATAGAGTACAGGCGGTGGAAGCTTGACCTGACCGACCCCGAGGTCGAACGGGCATCGAGCTACACGCCCCAGAGGAAGAAAGTCACCAAGGAGCAACTCTTCAAGATGGCGATCGAGGGTTCGATCATAGCGACGGGCTACGCGGACGTCCTGCTCAGCAGGGCGCTTAGGAAGTACGGCCAGGACCAGAAGATAGAGTTCCCCGAGACCGGATACCAGCTGCCCAGCCTCTTCGCGTGGCTGGGGAAGGACTGCACCCGCCTAGGCGACCTCGCGGTCCTGCTAGGCGAGGCCAGGAGCAGGATAATCGAGAAGCCATCGCTCGAGTCTGCGATCGCCTCGGGCGAGGCCACGATGATAGCCGCCGAGGTCGTTGAGGCGCTGAAGTACATCGAGACCCAGACGCCGTACGAGGGTACGCTGTACTGCGGCTTCGTTCCCGACAGGGTCCTGAGGCAACTCGGGATAGCCTTCGTGGACGACACCATCCCGGGATGCGCGGTCTTCGTGGGCAAGGCGAGCGACCCGAAGAAGCTCTCGGCCATGATCCGCGATTGCCAGAACAAGGGCATGCTCATAATCGCCACCTACGACATCATCAAGCAGCTCAAGGACGAGAACATCAGCATGGGCCTCGACAGGATGCTCTACCCGGTCGGCGAGTTCACCCAGGTCATACACGGCCTCAACTTCGCGATCAGGGCGGCGCTTTCGTTCGGAGGCATCCAGAAGGGCGACAGGCAGGGGCTGTACAACTACCTTTCCAAGCGGCCCAAGGTGTTCGTGCTACAGCTCGGACCGCTCGACTACATCAAGGTGGCAGCGGAGTTCGCGGTGATGTTCAACGGCTCGCCGACCATCACGGACCAGGACGTGGAGGTCATCCCGGACAAGTTTGTGGTTCAGAAGAATCTCTCCGAGATGATATCAACGGCGATAGAGGTCAGGGGCTGCAGGATAAAGCTCGGCGCGATAGACCTGCCCGTTCCGTATGGCCCGGCCTTCGAGGGCGAGACCATCAGGCGGCCGGACATGTACCTCGAGGCCGGAGGGCCGTCGAAGACGCTGGCGTTCGAGCTGCTCAAAATGAGGACCTCGGAAGAGGTCACGGACGGAAGGATCAACTTTGTCGGGAAAGATGTCGACGAGATACCAGACGGCGGCACGACCCACCTCGGCATACTCGTCAACGTGTACGGCAAGAACATGCAGAAGGACTTCGAATCCGTCCTCGAGAGACGAATCCACCAGTTCGTCAACTTCGCGGAGGGGGCCTGGCACACGGGGCAGAGGAACCTGCTATGGGTCAGGCTAAGCAAGAACTCCGTGAAGGCCGGCCTGAAGCTGCGGCACATCGGAGACATCCTGACCACCAAGCTGAAGCATGAGTTCGGCGCGATAGTCTCCAAGGTCGAGGTGACAGTCATCACCGACGAGTCGGAGCTGAGGAAGCACGTTGACGAGGCGAAGGAGGCCTACGCCGAGCGGGATGCAAGGATTGCCAACCTGACGGACGAGAACGTGGACACTTTCTACACATGCACGCTCTGCCAGAGCTTCGCTCCAGGACACGTCTGCATAGTCACGCCTGAAAGGCTCGGCCTCTGCGGGGCCATCAACTGGCTGGACGCGAAGGCGTCGTACCAGATATCCGCGACGGGTCCGAACAGCCCGGTCCACAAGAAGGAGGTCATCGACCCCGTCAAGGGCCAGTGGATGGGCGTCAACGAGGCCGTCGCCGAGAAGACCCACGGGAAGCTCCAGAAGTTCAGCGCCTACACGATGATGGAGGACCCGATGACCTCGTGCGGCTGCTTCGAGTGCATAGTCGGCATCTCCCCGGACCTCCAGGGCGTCGTGGTGGTCAACAGGGAGTTCTCCGGGATGACCCCTCTCGGCATGACTTTCTCGACCCTCGCGGGCTCCGTCGGAGGCGGCATACAGACGCCCGGCTTCATAGGCGTTGGCCGGAAGTACTTGGTCAGCCGGAAGTTCATCAGCGCAGACGGCGGGTTCCTCAGGATAGTCTGGATGCCGAAGGACCTCAAGAACGGGATGAAGGAGGAGCTGCAGAAGCGCGCGGACGAGTTAGGCGTCCAGGACTTCGTCGACAAGATAGGGGACGAGAGCGTCGCGAGGACCCCGGAGGAGCTTGCGGAGTGGCTGGTGAAGGTCGACCATCCGGCGATGAAGATGCCGCCTATGATGAGCTGACCGATACATGATGGAGGCAGGACATGGTATTTGATAGACCTTTGGAGAAGTACCCAGGAAGGATCAGGGAGGTCGCCATCGGCGCGACCAGCGCGGAGGGCGGAACCCGAAGCAAGAGGCTGGTGGTCGGAGGATCGAACGGACTCCAGATGCACAAGTTCGAGAGCGAGATGCCCCACAGACCGCTCATAGCGATGGACGTCGTCGACACCGCCAGGGTGATCCCTGAGCAGCTCGTCGGCTCGATCGGGCCGGCCGTGAAGGACCCGGTCGAGTGGACCAGGAAGTGCGAGAAGGAATGGGGGGCGGACCTGTGCGTCATGAAGCTGCAGTCGGCGAATCCCGAGGAGGAGAACAGGTCCGTCGAGGAGTGCTCCGCCCTCGTGCAGAACACGCTCAAGTCCGTCTCGCTGCCGCTCATGGTCTACGGCTGCGGCTTCGAGGAGAAGGACGCGAAGGTCATGGAAGCGATCTCGAACGTGGCCAAGGGTGAACGGCTCTTCCTGGGTCTGGCCGAGGAGAAGGCGTACAAGTCGATCGCGGCGGCGTCGATGGCTAACGGCCACGGGATTGTCGCGTTCTCCAACCTGGACATCAACCTCGCGAAGCAGATGAACATACTCCTTCTCGATTTCGGCGTGAAGCCCGAGAACATCGTCATGGACCCGCTCATGGCTGCGCTGGGAATGGGCCTCGAGTACTCGTACTCAGTCATAGAGAGGCTCAGGCTCGGGGCGCTCCTCGGAGATTCGGTCCTCCAGATGCCCATCATATGCGACTGCTCGTGCGCCTGGGCCGCCCCCGAGGCGCTCGAGGAGAGCCCAGAGAGGGGGAAGCCGGAGCTGCGCGGGATATACTGGGAAACCATCACTGCATACGCGGCCATAGTCGCGGGCGCCGATATCGTCATCATGCGTCACCCGCAGGCCGCCGTCAAGCTGAGGGCCGCCCTGAAGGACATCGAAGGAGGCGCGTGAGATGCCGACGGCGATGGATATCTACAAACTCCTGCCTAAGAAGAACTGCGGCGAGTGCAAGTTCCCGACCTGCCTCGCGTTCGCGATGCAGCTCGCAAACCAAAAGGTCGCGCTCGAGGCGTGCCCGTACGTGTCCCCGGAAGCGAAGGCGACGCTCCAGGAGAGCGGCGCTCCACCCATCAAGCTGGTGACCTTCGGCACAAGCGACCTCGCGGTCAAGATGGGTGACGAGACCCAGCTGTTCAGGCACGACAAGACATTCTACCATCCCACGGTCGTGGGGCTCATCGCTGACGACGCGACCGGCCTCGAGAAGATGAAGGACAGGATCGACAGCGTCAAGCGCGCATCGTTCGAGAGGGTCGGGCAGCTGGTCAGGGTCGATATCGTGGGCGTCAGGCATTCGTCCAGGAAGCCCGAGGACTTCATCGAGGGCGTCAGGATTGCGGGGCAACAGCCTCTGCCGATCGTCATCATGACGGAAGATCCGAAGCTGATGGGCGATGCGGCGGCCGCATGCGCCAACAAGAAGCCCCTGCTGTACAGAGCGACACCGCAGAACTTCGACGCGATGGTGGGAGTCGCCAAGGCCTCCAGCTTCCCGCTGGTCATCGGAGGCGTGGAGACACTGGACGGCCTCTCGCAACTAGCGGACAAGGCCAAGAAGGCAGGCGTCACGGATCTCGTCCTGGAGCCGGCCGGAAGCTCCGCCTCGCAGCTCCTGGAGGAGATGACGATGATCCGCAGGGCGGCGGTGAAGAAGAAGTACCGGCCGCTCGGATACCCGACCGCGACGGTGCTCGGCAGCTCCGAGAAGGACCTTCTGAAGGCCTGCCTGGGCGTGATGAAGTACTCGTCGATGGTGCTGCTGGAGGACGCACCCCGGGAGTTCCTGTTCCCCCTCATGGCGCTCAGGCAGAACATCTTCACTGACCCGCAGGTGCCAATACAGGTGAAGGCGGGCCTCGTCCCCGTGGGCGAACCGAACGAGATGTCACCGATACTGTTCACGACCAACTTCTCGCTCACGTACTTCACGGTGCGGGCCGATGTGGAGAAGAGCAAGGTTCCTGTCTGGCTACTGGTGGTCGATACCGACGGCCAGTCCGTCATGACCTCCTTCGCCGCGGGGAAGCTCACCCCGGAGTCCGTTGCGAAGGCGATCGAGACCGAGAAGATCAAGGAGAGGAACAAGCGGAACGAGATCGTCATACCCGGGATGGTCAGCAGGATGAGCGGGAAGCTCAACGAGCTGACGGGCATGAAGATCGTCGTAGGCCCGCGGGAATCCTCCGGGCTCGCCAAGATGCTCAAGTCGATTGCTGGCTAGCCCTGGCCGAGCCGGCGTTCGGAGTCGACCGCGTGCCTAACGTCTGAGTAGGCGGGGTCCTGCCTCGGCACCCCCAGGAGCGATTCCGACTCTTGCATCCTCGCCTGGATGAAGCCGCTCTTCCTGACTCCCATGACGGCGTCGAAGCCTTCGGCCGATTTGACCGGCGGAGCGGCAGCGTCGATGTCGAGCATGTTGAAGACAAGGACCTTCCTCCTCACGGCGAGCTTCATCTCATCTGACAGGGCCGATATCCTCCTCGCGGAGTCCTGGGAGGTCCTCGACCTGTCGCACAGCACGAACAGGACATCCGAGGAACGGGTCGTCCTCCGGCTCAGATGTTCGAGCCCGGCCTCGTTGTCTATGACGGCATACTTGTATTTCTCGGATATCGCGTCCACGATCGTCCTGAGCATGTTGTTCACATAGCAGTAGCAGCCGGGCCCCTCCTGCCTTCCCATGGTCAGCAGGTCGAGCCCTCGGCCCTCCTTGAGAGCGAGCCGTATCTGGTATTCCAGGAATTCCTGTCTTGAGATCCCCTTCGGAGGCTCATCGCCGAGAGCGGTCATCGACTCCCTCAGGGCACCGACGGTGGTCATCGAATTCACCTCCAGCTTGAGTCCCAGGTTCGAGTTGGGGTCAGCGTCGACTGCGAGCACGACCTCCCCCGTGCTCTCCGAGAGATGCCTGATCGCGAGGGCCGCGAACGTGCTCTTCCCCACCCCACCCTTGCCCGCCACGGCGATTGTGAAGGTCATCTCGTCCCCCTCTTGCAGATCTTCTCGCTCGGCGCGCTCGGGAACCTGCCAATGTCGGTGTGAGGGATGAAGAGCGAGGACGAGAACTCCTCGTAGAAGTCGTTGTCGACGCTCAGCTCGAGGTACGTCATCTTGTCGAATACCTCCAGCATCTCCCTTCTCATCTCCGAGGACAGAAGTGCGAGTCGCGCTCCCCCGAGCGATCCGTTCCCTATGAACCTGTACTTGTCCGTCGCGACATCCGGGAACATGCCGATCCAGATGGCTCTACCGATATCCAGGTGGTAGCCGAACCCTCCTGCGATCACTATCTCGGAGACCTCCCCGCTGCTCTCGGCCATCTTCCTGAGCAAGGTTGAGCTCGCGCCGTACACTGCGGCCTTGGTTCGGAGCAGGTTCTGGAGGTCCGAGTCCTTCACGATCAGGTCGGAGGCCGCGCCCGGCGAGAGCTTCTCCCTTGTCTCCACGACGAACTCCGCCTCCGACTCCGAGAACCTCACCCTGTCTGTCTCGACGTTCTGGATCCTCGCCTTCCTGTCGATGACGCCCCTGCAGTACATCTCCGCCATCAGGTCTATGAGGCCCGATCCGCAGATGCCCAGGGGCCTGCCACCGCCAATCACATGATACGACGTCGTGAAGTCATCGTTGATGCGCATCCTGTCGATCGCGCCATCCATCGCCCTCATTCCGCATGAGACCTCCCCGCCCTCGAACGCTGGTCCTGCGGAACATGCGCAGGCGACCATCCAGTCCTTCTTTCCCAGGACCATCTCGCCATTCGTGCCCACATCGATCAGCAGAGTCAGCCGGTTGGACCTGTGGAGGCCGCTTGCGAGCACGTCAGCGACCACATCCCCTCCGACATATCCCGCCCGGGAGGGGAACATCAGGACTCGCGCGGCAGGGTTGATCTCGACGCCCAGCTCGGACGCTTTCGGGTAGCCAGTATGAAACGCCACAGGAACGTATGGCTCAATCCGCAGGTACTTCGTCGACAGGCCTGCGAAGAAGTGCAGCATGATCGTGTTCCCCGCGACCGATGCGGCCACGATATCGGACTGTGTCACCGCGCGCCCGCTTTTCTCGGACTCCCGGTGGACCAGCTTCGCAATCATCGGGTTGATGGTTTCCCGGACGAGCGCAGCGAGGTCCTCGGCGCCCCCCTCCTCCAAGTACATCATCCGCGCGATGACGTCCTCACCTCTGGACACCTGCCTGTTGTAGTCTGACGACGTGCCAAGCACGGCGCCCGTTGCCAGGTCCACCAGGTCGGCCACCACCGTGGTCGTGCCGATATCGACGGCGATGCCCAAAAGGCGCTCGGCCGTGTTCCCTGGCTCGATCCTTGTGATCTCGTCCGAGCCTGCGACGTCCGAGAGCGTGACGGTCGCGCTCCAGTTGCCAGACCTGATGGCCTGAGGAAGCCCCCTGAGGGCGTCCAGCGGGATCGGCAGCTCCGCCCTTCCAAGCACGCGCCAGAGGCGCTCCAGGTCAGCGACATTGTCCCAGATCGTGGCTGGAGGCAGCTGGAGGAACTCCTTCCGGACCCACGGGGATATCGGCCTAGGGACCACCTCCACGCTCTTCGTAAGTATCTGATGCGCCCCCATGCGCGACCGGGGCAGGATCTCAACCGAGAGGTCCCCCATGACCTTCGCCTCACATGCGAGCACGACCCCTTCCTTCCTCTCCATGGGGGTCAGCAGGATCGACTTGGGCGCGCTGAACCCACCCTCAGGCCTGACCTTGCACCGCCCGCACTTGCCCTCCCCTCCGCACACGGAATCCATCTCGATGCCGGCCAAGCGCGCCGCGTCCAGTATCGACGTGTGCTCGTCGACCTCGGCGCTTGCCTTGTCGGGCAGAAAGAGCACCTTGAACCGCTTCTTCTCGCTCGCTTCAGTCATCCTGAATCCATCACGGGAACTGAATGCGTGGCTATTAACGATTCTCCCTTTCGGGCCGCGTTCCACTGGCCGCGGGCTGACGAACAATTCATATCTGGCTGCGGCCCTACCTCCATCGGGTTCGGTGAGGACTTGATTATCATAGGAGAGAGGATAAACGGCCAGTTCCCTCAGGTCTCGAAGGCCATAGACGCGAGGGATGCGGGGTTCATCCAGAAACTGGCGCTGGAACAGGTGAACGCGGGTGCCAACCTGCTGGACATCAACACTGGTCCCGGGCGGGACGACGGTCCCGCGGCGATGGCCTGGTTGGTGAAGACGGTGCAGGACGCCACCCAGACGAGGCTGTGCATCGATTCCCCTGGACTGAAGGTGCAGCAGTCGGGTCTTGCGGGATGCAAGCTCGAGCCGATGATCAACTCCACGACCGCGGAGCAGAAGCGCATGGAGAAGTTCTTACCGCTCGCGAGAGAGTTCAACGCGGAGATAGTAACCCTGACGATAGACGAGAAGGGGATTCCCAACACGGTCGAGGGGCACA
This sequence comes from Methanobacteriota archaeon, assembly GCA_037439985.1. Classification (GTDB taxonomy): domain Archaea; phylum Thermoplasmatota; class Thermoplasmata; order UBA10834; family UBA10834; genus COMBO-56-21. The sequence continues at coordinate 19,154 of JBBIUZ010000008.1, forward strand.
CCGAGCTGGCCATGCTGCTGCTCGCGAATGCGATGGACAATGGCATACCGCCCGAGAAGGTCTACCTCGACCCTGTCGTCCTGCCGATATCGGCTGCACAGGCGCAGTGCCCGATACTGTGCGACTCGATAACGGCCTTCAGGGGCCTGAACACCCCACCGCCGAAGACCATCGTCGGCCTCAGCAATGTATCGAGCGGGGCTGAGGAGCGCAGCCTCCTCAACAGGACCTATCTCGCCATGCTGCTCGGACGCGGGCTTGACGCTGCGATAATCGATCCGAACGATGTCGAGCTGATGAAGGTGGTGAAGGCCGCGGAGGTCCTGCTCAACCAGAAACTGTACGCGCCCTCGTTCCTTAGAGTCTGACGGTGAGCATCGGGTGTCAGAACAGGGCGGTCAGCTCGAAGCGCTAAGGATGGCGTGGGACGATGTATCGTCACGCCCTCCAAGAATTCTCGCGGAGAACTCAGGCGCCGCCCTCCTGGACGATGGCACGACCCTTCGCCTAAGGATGCTGGACAGGGATTACGACATCGCCCTCTCTCGCAGGAGCATCGCGCACTCCGACCGCGAGAGGGAGGAGGTCCCGACCCATCTGCAAGTCCTGATCCTGCACTATCTCGCAGGCTCGGGCAACGTCCAGGTATCGAACAGGCTCGCGACATTCAGGGACTTCGATGGAGGGGCTGTCTACTATCCCGCGTTCAAGGCCAGGGCGATCGATCCTCTGGCACGTTCATTCGGCTCCACCCCAGCCATCCTGGGGCACATAGGCAGGTCTCTGAAGGCGGAGACGGTCGATGCGGGAGACATGGGCGTGCGGCTGCACTTCTTCCCGAAAGTCCCGGTGACCGTCGTCCTTTGGCGGGGCGATGACGAGGTCGAGGCGTCCGCGAACATGCTATTCGACGCGCATGCGGGCAGGATTCTCCCGACAGAGGACATCTCGGTGCTGGGAGGGGTTCTCACGAGACACCTCATCAGGATAGCCCGAGGGCATCCCTCCCCCTGACGAACAGTGCAGGGCACAAGTCTATCTATTCCGACCCGCTGGATATCCAAAGACAAGCTCAGGATGCGTGTGATGCATGTTCTCGCACTGCCCCGGAGCGGGGCACATCATAGAGCCGGTCCCCGAGCCTATCATATGCCCTCACTGCGGGAAGGAGGTCGAGATCTTCACGAACGAGCAGTCAATGACCTGCTATTTCTGCGGAGGTCTCGTGACAAGGAAGAAGCACCCGAGCTGCTTTGACTGGTGCAAGTACGCGGATGTGTGCGCTGCGGTGATCGAGACGAAGAAGAAGGAGAAACAGGGGCAGTTCCAGAAGCCCGGGGACGCCGAGGGGCCGAGCCACTCCTGAGAACAACCGCGCGACAGAGGAGCGTGTTCTAGCGTCCGAGAATGTTCCAAGGGCTTTGTCAGAACAGGATCTCTCGACCGGCCCGTAGGCCAAGGCATTCATGTGACCCCGAATACCGGGTCGGACTGCGGGGTTCCCAGGCAACCTCCGAAAGGACCTCCAGAAGCGGCTAGGAATCACAGACCCTAGCCGTGAAGGAGCCCCGTCCGAAACCCCAAGGACGAAGAGGTTTCCAGGGCTTTTTCGAATCACCTTCGTTCGATCCTCTCAGGGCCGATGGCTCGCGCTCCAGCGGTGAACGGTCGTCTCATGCAGTGCGGAGGGGCCTCGATCAGTGCCGGCTCTTCTCGATGTAGTGGCACTCCGGGCACTCCACCTGCCCATCGGTCTCCACGAGCTTCACGTGCTTCTGAGCCTTCTCGCACTCAGGGCACATCCCGTCCTTCTCCTTCTTCTTGAAATAGTCCAAAATCCCCATGTCGGTTCCCTGAGCCGAGAATCCCTGCTCCCGGTATTAAACCTTCTCAGGCCTCCTGCGGCAGTCCCTGCCGTTCATGCCCGGTGTATCGCGGCCACTATCGCCCCAAGCCTGCTCTCGAAGCCGCCGTTCTCCACCAAGGTCCCTGTGACGACTATGTCGGCCCCGGCAGAGACGGCCGCCCCCGCCTGCTCAGGGGTCACTATCCCGCCCCCGACCACGATCGGTATCGTCACGCTGCGTCTAGCGGCCTCGATCATGTCTCTGGGGACGGGCTCAGGGGCCCCTGAGCCCGCCTCGAGATACAGCAAGTCCATGCCGAAGAACTCGGTGGTCAGAGCGTAGCCCACGAGGGTGTCGACGTCCCCCCTCCTGACGAGGTCGGCCTCGCCTATCTCCCCCACCTTCATTCCTGGTTCGACTATCACGTAACCCATCGAGATGGGCTCGAGCCCGAGCGTCTTTATCACGGGCGCGCCTCTCGAGTGCTCCCCAGTTATGTTTCTCACGTTCTTCGAGTTGAGCATGCTCATGAAGTAGATGGCGTCCGCGTTCCTCGGTATGGCATGGGCCCCTGACGGGAAGTATATGACCGGGCGGTCGCTCACTCTCTTGATCTCGTCCACCGCGGTGTCGATGTTCTCCTGCGTGATGCCGGTCGACCCACCGACCATGATAGCATCGGTCCCCGCCCGGGTCGCCTTGGCCGCTATCTCACCGGATTTCTCAGGGCCCTGCTTCGCAGGGTCGATGAGGGTCATGTGCAGTTTGTGTTTCTCGAGCGTCTGCAGAATGTAGTCCCTGACCTTCACAAGACCCCTCCGAGGAAGAATGCGAGGAGTGCTACGAGCATGCCCAGCTTGGCGACCTTCTGTCCGTTCTCCGGATTGCGAAAGTGAACCAGAGCGCAGTATATAAAGATTCCATCCGCGATCGCCACCACTGGGACGTACCAGACAGACAAGCGGCCCTGCAGGTACGCCAAGGGGCTCAGGGCAACGGCGGTGATGAAGGCCGCGGACCCCGTATATCCGGCTCTCTTCACCCCCATTCTCATGGGGAGCGTACGCCTCGACCCCCTGTCGCCTTCGATGTCCTGTATGTCCTTGACGATCTCCCGCCCGAGCGTCGCCAGGAACGCGAGGGCCGCCAGGAGCCACGCGAGCCCCAGCCTGCCGACAGCGGCCCCTCCGAATAGGAAGAGCGCCCCCGTCAGCCAGCTGATGGCCAGGTTGCCCGCTAGTCCCTCGGCCTTGAGATAACGCTCGTAGCCGACCATGATGGCGATTGACGCGAGCACTATGGCGACCGACCACGGGCCGACGGGGAGGCTTAGCGCGACCGAGACGCAGAACAGCACGATGGAAAGGACTCTCGCTGTCCCTGGGTGCACCTTGCCGGAAGGTATGGGCCGCTCCGGGTGCGCGACCTTGTCGGTCTCTCGGTCGTAGTAGTCGTTGAGCGAGTTGCCAGCGGCCGTGAACGACACCACGACGGCCATGGAAAGCGCGATCTTGACAGCGAAATCAGGGGCCGTGTTGATCCCGGCACAAATCACGGCTGCGAGGAGCGCCCCGAGAGCGGCCATGACGCAGTTGCCCAATCTGAAGAGCTCGAGGTACGCCTGCGGGCGCCCCGTTCCGGCCGAGCCTTGCATCGGTATCGTCAGAATCAGGTCGCGTATAATAGGTTTCGCTGAGAATACTGGCTCGCAGGTAAGCCCAAAAAGCTATTTAGCGGGGGCTTATTGGTAAGGCGGATGGCACCGCCGATTCCTCCAGAGGCCTCCAAGGAGATAGAGTTCATCAAGGGCCTCGTTGCGCGACATTTCCCTGTATACGATGTAAGGGTGGCTTACGATGTCGTGGAGTTCTTCGTCCATGCGGACGCCGCGACCCTCGGCCAGAACTTCGAGCAGCTTCGCGAGGAGATGAGGGAGCACCACTACATCCCCATGATCGTCTACAGCAAGGGGGAGCACATCATCACCGTGGCGAAGAAGCCCGCGACGAGGTACAGGAGCACGATGGTGAACCTGGTGATGCTGATCATCACGCTCTTCTCGACCATACTCGCGGGCACCCTGGTATGGGCCGGATACGATGGTGTCCCCTCGAAAGACACGTTCGCGCCGATGACGATCCTGATGGGCGCGGTGACCTTCACGCTCCCGCTGATGGCGATCCTCAGCGTCCATGAGCTCGGTCACTACTTCGCCGCCAGGCGGAGAAAGATAGCGGCTTCCCTGCCGTTCTTCATCCCGTCAATACCCCCGCTGGGCACCTTCGGGGCTTTCATCTCGCTCAGGGACCCCCTTCCGAACAAGAAGACCCTGATGGAGGTGGGCGCAGCGGGCCCACTGGCCGGCTTCCTGTTGACCATTCCCATAGGCATACTGGGGCTCATGCTCACGAACGAGGGCGCGAAGCTCGCGCCCGTCAACGTCCCGTCCGGGGGAATCACCACCCTCATCCTGCCCCTGTTCTACAGCGTGCTTCAGTCCATAGTTCCCCTCAGCGGCAGCTACCTCGTCCACCCCACGGCCTTCGCCGCGTGGGTCGGCTTCCTCGTGACCGCGCTGAACCTGCTTCCGGTCGGGCAGCTCGACGGGGGGCACATTGCGCGCGCCCTCCTGGGCGACAGGGCGAAGTACCTCAGCTGGGCGACAGTCGGAGCACTCGTCGTGCTCGGACTGACAAGCGCGTACCTCGGCTGGCTCCTGTTCGCGATCCTCATCATGTTACTTGGCGTGCGGCATCCGCCGCCCTTGAACGACATCACAAAGCTGGACCTGAAGAGTAAGGTTCTTGGGGTGGCGACTTTCGCGGTGCTGATCGTGGCCTTCGTGCCCGTACCACTCATGGTGGTCGCCCCCACATACTCCATGCAGACGACCAGCATAGGGGCGATGCATGCGACCCTCGCCCCGGGCGAGTCACACGCATTTCAAGTGCTGGCGAACAACACAGGCAACGCGTACAACAACGTCGAGTTCTCGGTCGACTCCGCCCCCTTCGGCTGGGGCGTGGGGTTCAAGCAGCATTCACAGAACGCGTTGGCATACGCATCCAAGTGCGATGTCTGGCTGAACGCGAGCCAAAACGTCTCGGTCGATGTGCTCGTGCGTTCTCCTGCGGACGCCCTCATCGGGAGCAATTCCACGGTGACGGTGAAGACGACCTCCCTGAACGATACCTCGATCGTGTGCAAGGTGGCCTACAACCTCACAATCGGGAGCCCGCCCTTCACGGTCTGGGTAGTCAACGACGGCCGCACCATCGTGCGTGGGAGCTGGGGAAACGTCACCGTCCAGGTCAACAATACGTCGCCCGGCGCGTCGAACATCACGCTTGACACGAGCAATGCACTGCACCCGGCGTTCGTCACACCTGTGCTCGTAGTCGGGAGCCGAAACTCCACGGGCCCGCTCAATCTGACCGTTCCCGGGAACGGCAGCGCCACGTTCTACGTGCACGTACTGGCGGACAACTACGCTTCTCCCGGCATGACCACCGTCGGGGTAGATGTCCTCTGCCGGGGCGTGCGGGTCCAGATGATCGAGATAAGGATAGACGTCACCTAGGTCCTCTCGAGCGCGCAGAAGTTCCTAGTGAGCGATCTGTGGACCCAGAGGGGGTATGTTCCCGCGAGCCTGAAGCCCGCAGGCTCTCCCACCAGGTCCATGTCGGGCACGACCATGGCCACTCTGGAGCCCTTCCCCAGGATCTCACGAAAGACCCTGAACGCTCTCGCGTAGAGATCCGTGAGGCGCTCGCCGTTCGTGGACGTGGACCTTCCGTACGGGGGATCCGTGGCTATCCCGTCAACGCGCCCGATCTCCGCCGCCACGTCGCTGACGTCGCACCTGTGCAGCTCCGCCCGCTGACCCAGATGGGAGATGTTCCTTCTGCAGCCCCCAATCATCTTGTCGGAGAGGTCGGACCCTATCGCCTGCAGACCAATCATGGACGCCTCTGTGAGTATCGCCCCTGTGCCGCAGAACGGGTCGAGCAGCCTCCCGCCAGTAGGCACCATGGTCAGGTTCGCCAGCGCCCGAGCGAACTTGGGGTGCATGGAGACCGGGAGCGAGAACGGCAGGTACCTGTTCTTGCGCCTTTCGAATGCCGACCGGTCGATGGTTGCGAGAGCCCTGCCAAAGTGGGCGCTCCCGCCCGAGAGCACGATCCTAAGCTCGCTCCTGGGATGGCTGAGGTCCACGCCGCCTTTCCCACCGACTATCGCTCCGACCATTCTCGAGACGCCCTGGAGATCGACCGACAGGTCCCCCACCTTCGTCGAGCGAACCCTGATAGGACCCTCTATGTCGATGTCCCCAGCGCGGGACTCGATCTCATCAGCCGGGCATGTTCCCAGCCACTCGTCAACGCGATGGCAGAGGCCCAGCTTGCCCGCGAGGGCGGCGGCATCCGCATCGGTGTCAATCACGAGCGCCCCCGCGGATTCGAGCAGGACCTTGGCTGCCGAGCCGATGACGGAGGCGGCGGCCATGACCTCCGCGCGCGAGAGCGACTCGGATTCCATCGACAGCTCGAGCAGTAGCTTCACTGATGCCGCACCATCCGCCAGGCGCATTAATCCTTCGGGCTCAATCGCTGACGCCCGCCTCGGAGACCATGAACACAGCCTCGGCCTCCGGCAGGTTCGGGGAGTCTATCAGCCGGGCAATCCTCTTCCCGCCCTTGCTCTTCCTGAGATATATCCTGAATGTCGCCGTGTGGCCCACTATGTGCCCTCCAATGGGCCTGGTGGGGTCTCCGAAGAACGCATCCGGCTTCGCCGCGACCTGGTTCGTCACCGCGATGACGGCGTTATGCACATCGCCGAACCTGAGCAGGTCGTGCATGTGCTTGTTGAGCATCTGCTGCCTCTCCGCGAGGGCGCCCCTGCCGATGTACTCCGCCCTGAAGTGGGCGGTCAGGGAGTCGACGACAAGCAGCCTCACGGGAAACTCCTTGGCCATCTCGAACGCCTTGTCGACCAGCAGGGTCTGGTGATGGCTGTTGAACGCGCGAGCGACATGTATCTTCCTTAGCACCTCGTCAGGGTCCAGTTTCAGTGCCTCTGACATCTGCGTGATCCTCTCCGGCCGGAAGGTCTGCTCGGTGTCTATCATCACGGTGTGCCCGTCCAGGCCGCCGTCGGCCGTCGGCCTCGTGGCATTCACGGCCAGCTGATGGCAAAGCTGCGTCTTGCCCGACCCGAACTCGCCGAAGAACTCCGTGATGGCCCGGGTCTCGAAGCCGCCGCCCATGAGATCGTCCAAGGCCTTGGAGTGCGAGCTGAGCTTCGCGACACTCTTCCTGCGCTCGAGGATGACGTCGCCCGTCTCGAAGCCCCCGATATCGGCCGCCTTCTTTGCGGCCGCTATGATCTTCGCGGCGGTCGCCTCGCCGATCTCGGTCAGCTCCGCCAGGTTCTTTGGAGAATCGACCGCGATCATCATCAGGTCGGTATAGCCGGCCTCCCTGAGCTTCTCGGATATCGCGGGCCCGACACCCGGTAGCTTCTCAATCTTCTCCATGTCCTCGTCTGACGACATAGCCGTCCCGTACCTTCCCTCTCTTAACCCATGGCTCAGAATATAAGCGGATTGTCTGGAGGTATCGGAAAGTGCCTGATAGTACAACGCGCGCACGAGCGCGTCCGGTTCGGGGGAACTCGGTTCCGTGGCCGAAAGTTATTAAATAGCCGCGTATGTTCGAGGGACGATATGGCCAAGAAGCGCAGGAAGTCGGACAAGGAGCCCGAGGAAGAATACGAGTTCAAGCCCCCTGAATTCGACGAGAAAGAGTTCATAGAGAGAGAGCTCCGTGACACCCGGATCGTCGTCGTCACGGTAGTGTACGCCATCGCTCTGGGGGTTGTCGCGGGACTGCTCTGCATGAGCAACCGGAACCTGATCGGGCCCGCGTTTCTTGTCGTGCTCGCTGGGATGTTCTCGCTCCCCTGGGTCTATCGCGCCGCGCGGATCGACTTGAAGGCGTTCCAGAAGCGCAACTGGCTGGGGAACATCGGGACTTTCTTCTTCACGTTCCTGGCGATATGGATCCTTCTGCTCAACCCTCCGTTCGGCGACTTCGCGAAGCCTACGATCACCGGCGTCACGGTCTGGGTCCAGAGGCCAGGGAACCTGACCGCCATCGACTACAAGGTTTCCAGCACGACCGGGACATACCAGTGGATCAACCGGTTCGGAGGGGCGAACACCTCGGTTGCAGGTCTCGTGCGCGCGAATGCGAACTACAGCCTGAACCTGACTGCGAATCTGGCCGACAACGGCGTGCTCAAGTACGCCGAGATTTCCGTCAACGGCGGGCCGAATCAACCCATGGTGTCCGAAGGGAAGAACAGGTGGGGGTTCGAGGTGAACGGGAGTTCGCTCAACCCATCCGTGGGCCTGAGCTTCACGATATCCGCTGGGGACGCCGCCGGGAACAGCCAGATGTTCAGCCCGGCCCAGGCGATACCCGTGTCGCCGTAGATGCCTCACCTCTCGTGCGGACGCTGCCACGGCATCCGCTCGTCGAAATGGCTTGTCAGGGCTGCCAGGTGCTCGTCCGAGAGCAACTGGTCCCCGCTCCCGACCTCGAAGGCCTTCAGCTTCTTGATGTCCTTGCCGAGCGGGATCTCATTGAGCTTCGCCGCCAGCAGCTCGTCTCCCCTCGCCCACCTCCGTTGCGTCATCACCCACCATCTGCCGTCCTCGACGTAGGGCGCCGACACACCACAGCCGTTCCATTTGGCCAGGAACTCGTTCACGTTCTCAGACTTCACCGGAGGGCCTCTGTGCCTCCTCTCCTCGGGGAGCTCAATGGCGGCGAGCTCGACAAGCAGGTGGGTCC
>JBBIUZ010000009.1:0-7300 GCA_037439985.1 Methanobacteriota archaeon
GAGGTTCAGGCTCCTGTTCCCGCGCGGGTGATCACGTGCCCGGACCGAAGGTTTCAATCGTGATCCCGACTATGAACGAGGAGAGCAGCATCGGGGCGGTCATCGAGGAGGTCAGACATTCCCTCGGCAGCATCCCCCACGAGATACTCGTCGTGGACACGGATTCGAGGGACCGCACGCGGGAGATTGCGTCAGAGAAAGGGGCGACTGTGATCGACGAGCCCCGCAGAGGCTACGGACGCGCGTACAAGACGGGCTTCGACAGGGCTCAGGGGGAGATCATCGCCACGCTGGACGCGGACATGACGTATCCGGCATCGATGATTCCCCAGCTCGTCGACATGCTGGAGGAGCGGGGCCTCGACTTCATCTCGACCAACAGGTTCGCCGAGATTGAGAGGGGCGCCATGAGCGTCAAGCACAAGCTCGGGAACTGGATCCTGTCGACAGCCACCCGCCTGCTCTTCCGGGTGAGGCTCAGGGACTCGCAGAGCGGCATGTGGGTCTTCCGCAAGAGTGTGCTCGCGGGTCTTGTGATCGAGAGCGACCAGATGGCGATGTCGGAAGAGCTCAAGATAGAGGCCTTCCAGAAGTCGAAGGCAGCTGAGGTCCCCATCGTCTACCGACAGAGGGTCGGCCAGGTGAAGCTAAGCAGCTGGAAGGACGGCTTCGGGAACCTGAAGTACCTCTTCCACAAGAGGTTCTGAGCCCGCCTCGAGGTTCCTTTGCGCCTCCTCCGGTCATGGACCCAGAACTGGAGGTCGGAAAGTGAGGGAGCGCTTGTGACAGGAGTGCCTGCAAGAGCTCGACAGGGATGCTAGGACCTGTTCCGGGGCTCCGGTGCGTCTCGATGCCAAAAGCCGCTCCGTCCTGGCGGATGGCTGCTAAGGCGTCACTGAAGGCGTTCCCGGAGGCGAGGTCCAGGACCTGTATCTGCATCGATTCCGCCATGTCCGTATCCTTTGGCACGGTCAGATCGAACTCGGCAAGTCGCGAGAGCGCGGCCACGGTGTCGGGCTGGTCCTCGTCGCCAGTACAGACAGGCGGGTGGCGGCAGCGATGACCGTGCGAGTCGCATGGACACGATACCGGGAGCGTGTATCACAGCATCTCATCTTCGACATAGGAGGCTAGGCCATCCGGGCTGCTCTGAGCGCCTTCCTTATGTCCCTCTGGAACGCGGCCAGCATCCTTCTCTGGTACAGGCAGGCAGCCGGATGATACGCGGCGATAAAGGTGACCCTCATGCCGTTGAAATACATCTCAACGGTCTTCCCGATCCGGTCCGACATGCTGTCCTTCATGGGCAAGAACCAGTTCGCCGCGGTTTGCCCGAGAGCGCAGATCACCGTCGGTCTGACGGCCTCGATCTCGGAGTCGAGGTACATCGAGGCGCATGTGCGGACCTCGTCCCCCCTCGGTCTTCTGTTGCGCGGAGGGCGGCACTTCACTATGTTACCCACATACACCTGGGACCGCTTGACGCCGGACTTCGTGAGCGCTTCGTCCAGAAGCTTCCCCGCCCTGCCCACGAAGGGCGTCCCCTGCTCGTCCTCCTCCTTCCCGGGCGCTTCGCCGAAGAACACAATCTTTGACCTGCATGGGCCGTTCCCGGGCACGACGCGCGTCCTCGTCGCCGAAAGCCGGCAGGCGGCGCACTCTAGGTCGATCCTTCCGCACGTCATGCGAGATCCTTGACCTTGAACAGCGAGACTAGCTCGATGCCGTGCCCCTTCAGCATTTCCGCAGCGCCCTCCTCCCTGTCGACCACCACGACGACTCTGGACACGTTCGCGCCCTTGTCCCTCAGCGCGCTGACCACCCTGAGTGCCGACCCGCCCGTCGTCGCGACATCCTCGACGATGACGAACTTGTCCCCAGGCGCGACCTCCCCCTCGATGAGGTCCATCGTGCCATGATTCTTTGGCTCCTTGCGCACAATGACGAACGGCTTCCCGGTCTCGAAGGCCACTGCGACGGCCAGGGGCACTGCCCCGAGCGCCATGCCCGCGACCTTCGACTCGCCGACACGAAGCGCGAGAGCCTTGCCGATCTCGCGCAGCACCTTCGGGTCAGTGCTCGCTCTCTTGATGTTCACGAAGTAGTTGCTCTTCTTGCCCGAGGCGAGTGCGAACTCCCCCTTCTGGACCACCTTGAGTTCCCTCAGCATGTCCCTCAGCACGTTCCTCCTCCATCACCACGGCACATTCTTCTTCCCCAACTTATAACCTATGATGTTGACGCCTCTGTGGAGGGGCGGGACGACCACGAGGAAGATGATGAGCCCGAAGATGCCTTCGCCAAGGACGTAGTGCTCGAGGAACCACTGCGGCCGGAGCACGAGCGCGAGGGCTATCGCCCCGATGACGAAGTTGTACTGGTCCAGCCCCGGGGCCCTCCCGCCCCTCTTGATGTCCAGCCGCCTCTTGATGAAGGAGCCCGCGCAGTCGCCGAGCATCGAGCCGAACGCCAACGCGAACACCGTGAGTACAGATACCGGCCATGGTCCGAAGCCCCACGAGATACCCATGGATGAGTTCCCAACCACGATTGTCTCGAGCACGCCGCACGCTACGCCCGTCAATGCCCCACCGAAGAATCCACGCCAGGTCTTCCCGTCCCCCAGGACCCTCTTGCCCTTCCAGGTTCTGCCCATGTCCATGGGCGGCCCCCCGCCCCAGAGCACGGCCGCCGTGTTCGGGACCAGAGCTGGCAGCATGAGCCACAGACCTATCGCCGCCGCCTCGATGGGAGACATTAGCGGCCATATTGTGGAGGCCCGTTATAATGTAAGCGCATCGGGCTCATAGTTCGAGGCCACGTCTGGGTTTCCCGGCGGCAATGCTGGCCACGGGAGCGGGAGGGGACCGGAAGAAGCCCTCTATCTCCCCCACGGGGTTGGCCGTGCGCCTGGCCCCTATGGAGTCGTTGAAGTGCACCGCGCGCCTGTCCAGCACGACGGCCACTCCTCTGTCCGCCTCGCTCCTGATCAGCCTCCCGATCGCCTGCTGCAACTTCCTGGCCGTCGGGGCCTTGACTGCGTGGTCCCAGCCCTTGCCAAACCTGAGCTCGCAGAAGTGATCGAGCGCCCGCTGCTTCGCCGTCGGCTTGGGGTACGGGATGCCAGCGATGACTGCTAGCTCCATCTCCTCCCCAGGGAAGTCCATGCCCTCGCTCACCCTCCCCCCGGAGATCGCGTGGAGGAGCGAGTTACCCTTGTCCAGTTTGAAGTCGCTGACGACCTTCATGAAGTCGCCCTGACCCATCGCGCGCTTCTCGAAGTAGACGCCCCTGCCAACTCCGACACCGCCCGTCCTGGAAGATATCTTCTCCATGAGCGAGTACGACGGATAGAACACGATGGTGCTCCTGTGCACGCCGGAGACCAGCTCCCGGATGTGCCCAGCTATCCTCTCGACCATCGTGTCGTCCCTCTCTATGTCGTCGAACTTGGTGGTCACGTCGTCTACGTACAGCACCAGCCGGTTGGCCGGGGGGAAGGGAGACGGCACCTCCGCAAGACAGGCGTCCTTGGGCAGCCCGACCGATTCCCTGTACTCGAGCAGGGGCTTCAGGGTGCCAGACATGTGCACGCTCGCATGGCATTCGGCGATTGGCCGGCAGGCTATCGACGCGTCCAGGCAGAACGCCTCGAAAGCCCGCATGTCAGCGCCCTCGACGATGAGCTTCACGTATTCACCCTCGTCGAGCCCCTGCCAGAAGGACAGGAAGCTCGCCATGCCGTGCACGTACGACCGGGGGAGTCTACCGACGAGCCTCCTCTTGTCCCTGACCATCTCTCCGAAGTTGGACATCTGCGTGAGCATCGCCTTGATGCCTGTGCTCGTCTGCTTCGTCCTGAACATCAGCTCCTCCTCGATCTGGGATTGGGGTATGATCCCGTCCTCGTCGATGAGGTACTCGTTGACGGTCTTGTCGAGTATGTCCCAGGTCATCGCGATGACGTCCCGGAGGCTGATGCCGTCGGCAATCTCCGGGTCACCGAACTCGTCGACCTCCTTCTCGGCCATCCTGAGGGAGATGTCGCTCAGCCGCGCGGACTCCAACTCCCGGGCGTAGGTTGGCAGGTTGTGCGCCTCGTCGACCACCAGCACGATGTCCTGCAGGGCGCACCCCATCCAATCCAGCAGCGCGTGCCTGATGAAGCCATCGAAGAACATCACGTACGGTGCCGTGACGACGTCCGCTGCGGGAACGTGCATCTTGCTGACTTCGTAGGGGCACAGCCCGCGGTCGACGCAGTAGCTCACGAACTCCTCGGCGGTCGGGAGGTCCTCCCTGGCGTACTTCATCACAGGCTGCAGGTCCTCCCCGACGATCGCGGCATAGTACCTGCAGGCCTCCTCGTCCCCCCTGACCACCCTCGCCTTCCGCTCGCTGCAGACCTTGGAGAGCTCCTCCGAAGTGCCCTCCGCCAGCCCGGAATCGCTTTCGACGAGGGGGCACATGTTCCGCCTCCCCTGAAGCGCGACGCCGAATACTGGCAGACGCTCGCTGATCTGCCTGAGCTCGAACATGACCTGTCGCTGCTGCGAGTTCGTCCTCGTCACGTAGAGCAGCTTCTTGCCGCGGGCCTTGCAGTGCTCAAGGCAGGCAGACAGTGCACAGACTGTCTTCCCCGTCCCTGTGCCGCTCTCGACTACCAGGTGGGCGCGCCTCTCCAGTGAGGAGCCGATAATGTCCATGAGCTGCTCTTGTCCCTGCCTAGGCTGGTAGGGGAACAGTGCTGGAGTCATGCAGACCGGGATTATTGCGCCAGGGTCCTAATCGCTTTCGCTAGGCAGACGAAAGTACAGAAACCATGACCCAATGGATGTTCAGAGTCCTGCTCATTCCCTGTTCCAGATGTCTTCCGGGATGTCGTCGTAGACGTTCTCGTCGGCGGAGTTCTTGTTCGAGCCCTTCCCTCCGGAGATCAGCTCGTTGATGCGCTCCTTCCTGAACATCCAGTAGTGTATCCTCCACTCCCGGCCGTCGTAGAGAGTGGTCTCCTCCCGCTCCGTCATTAGTATCCCGGCGTCCTCGAGCATGTAGAAGGCGTCCCGATCCTCGGGCTCGAGCACGTTGTCGATGATCCTCTCGCTGTACCCGAAGAAGTTCATCACGTGCTGGGCCATGGCTCTGGCTTCCTCCTCTGGCATCCCGGACTTATCTATGCTGTTCTTGATGGCCTTGGTAAGGTGCTCTACGGTGAGGGTCCCGAGCTTGCTCTCACTATCTGACTTCTTCAGTTTCGTCAGAATGTTCATAGACTGCTCCGTGCCTTTCACGACAACACAACCCCTCTGCGAAGATCTCGCAACAAAGACTTAGGCTATAATCTAGCAGCTCGCGGTATAAATATGTTAGGGTTTGACGATTACCTAGTGGTCAGTGCGGCGCAGGCCCCCTCGTCCGGGAGCGGCCTGGCGGGCTGACATGAAGGAGTGGAGGAGTGACACAGATGTTGGCCGAGGTCACCGTCATCCCGGTCGGCGAAGGGAGAAGCGTGAGCAGGTTCATCGCAGAATGCGCCAAGATAATCGAGGCTTCAGGCCTCCCCTATAAGATGAATCCCATGGGCACGGTCATCGAAGGGGACTACGACGAAGTCATGGAGGTCGTGAAGAAGTGCCACATGAAGGTGATGGAGCTTTCATGGAGGACCATCACGATCGTCAAGATCGACGACCGGGGCATGCCAGGCCAGATGGATGCGAAGGTGAGGTCGATCGAGAAGATACTTGGGCACGAGGTAAGGCGCTGAGCAGCGCATCTGGTCGAGATCCTCCGCTGGCCTGCGTAATCAAAAGGTTAAGGGATTTGCAGGAGAGGTGTTCTCTCCCGGGAGCAGCTGGCTGGAGCGTGCCGCTAGTGCTACGGCACGGACCACATGCCAGAGGACCAGAACCCGACCACTATGATAAGCGCCACGCCGGCGATTATCAGTGCGGCTCTGACCGCCCTCTCGACGTCTGATCTGACCAGGCCCGCAAGGAGCATAACTCCCGTCACGAGCAACATGCCCACGGACTTGACGCCCACACCCCATTTCCAGCCATCCCCTCCCGACCCTATCGAAACCCCGTATATAAGCGAACCCAGCCACATCAGGAAGAGTCCCAACACGAGGCTGAGCCCGAGCACGAGGTTGGATGCCAACGGCTTCAGGTACTCACCGGAAGTCTTGTGCGGCGGTTGGTAGACGGGCTGGTACATAGGGTACGGCTGCTGCATCGGAGGCTGTCCAGAGACCATTTTTATACCTTCCATTTCGATAATGCACTCCATAATAAATATCCTTTTCGGCGGGGTTTATAAGAAGCGGATATCTGGCGTGAACATCCTCGCCTTGACATAGAAAAAGCATGACATCGAAGACTCTCCGCCTCTGAGGGTGTCACTCCTCCGATGCACTCCACGAGGCCCCTAGGCTTTCGAGCCGTTGTCCAGGCTCTCGTCATGCAAGCGCTTCTTCTTCACGACGACGAGCCTGCACTTGCGTACGCGTGCGATGACCGGCTTCCCGAAATGCACTTCCATCTGCATCACAACTTCTCGTTTAATGGACTCGCCGAAGCCGAGCGTTGATGTGCAGCTGTGCATTGCGATTCGCGATATATAAAGCAGATGAGGACGGCCCGCGAGGGTCCGACCGCCCTGCGTGCGGGTTCAAATAGCGCCGCTCGAGGTCGCCCGGTAAATGGCGGCCTTGGCAGCGACTGCCCTCAGCTCCTCGCGGAGCCAGGTAAGGTCAGAGGCGTTCGTCTGGCGTATGATTCTGCCAGGCGCACCCATCACGAACGATCCCTCCGGAATCCTCGTCCCAGGGGGGATGAGGGTGCCTGCGGCCACAACTGATCTTGCGCCAATTCGCGCGTCGTCCAGGATTATTGCGCCTATCCCGACGAGGGTCTCATCGTCCACCGTGCATCCATGGAGCCTGGATCCGTGAGACAGGATGCACCGGGCGCCGACGGAGACTGGCCTCCCCCTGGGAGCCTCGGCGAAGACCATGTCCAGCACCGCTGTTCCCTGCCCTATGTCCACGCTCGCGTCATCGGCCCTGATGACCGTGCCAGGCCACACGCTGGACCCGTCCCGGAGTACGACCTCTCCTATGACGGTGGCCGCTTCGTCCACATACACCCCCCTTCCGAGGGAAGGTCTCTTGTCGCCGAATCCCCTCAGCGCCATGGGTATCTACATCGGCCGGTCGACGCATAAACCTTACAACCATGACGACCTGCAGCCGAGCGAGCAAACAACTTATCTATCGAGTACACGGTTCATTGGTTCA